>CBDDKT010000001.1:165000-480000 GCA_965230315.1 Arenicella sp. | reverse complement strand
AGAGCGCATGATTTGCATTCATGAGGTCCGCGGTTCGATCCCGCGTAGCTCCACCAGTTCTCTGTATTCGCGACGTTCTTGAACGTCCGAGCTGAGGTCTCAAGGTTTGATTTTTATAAGTGTTTGACTGAGAAGTCAGAGAGTAAATAAGGGTTATTACGAAAAAGTGATAACCCTTATTTAACCTCTAACGGAAGTTAAAGCCTTTAGCGTAAGTTGAAGGTAAAAGGTTAAACAAGCTTGTTCTTTTAAAATTTAGTAGTTGTTAAGGCGCGCATAGACCAATTCAAGTCGGTCTATGCTCATAACACACAATTTAATCAGATGAGATTAAGAAGGTTGGCTGACTTAGGCTTATGTTTAAGGAAGTTAATTGATTAATCAGTTTTGTTATCAAAAGATTAATTGTGGGTATGTAAAAGCATATTAGCAAGAAATTCAATTTATCAATTTATTTGTAAATTTTGTTCTCTTAAAAATATCGTTATTAAATGGCTTTGGCAGTGTATCTGGGGTTTGCGTAAGCAAACGCCTCGGCTCTTTTAAGAGAGAGTTCAGCCGATTATTTTCCCACCCTTAGGGTGGTAGACTTTTTGGGGATATATGGTCAAGCGATTAAGTGCATACGGTGGATGCCTTGGCAGTCAGAGGCGATGAAGGACGTTGTAACATGCGATAAGCCTCGGGGAGTGTGTAAACTCACTTTGATCCGAGGATTTCCGAATGGGGAAACCCACTCAATTTATTGAGTATCTTTAACTGAATACATAGGTTAAAGAGGCGAACGTGGTGAACTGAAACATCTAAGTAACCATAGGAAAAGAAATCAACCGAGATTCCCTTAGTAGCGGCGAGCGAACGGGGACCAGCCCTAAAGGGTGTATTGTGATAGGTAAATAGTCTGGAAAGGCTAGCGAGACAGGGTGATAGCCCCGTAACCGAAATCTATATACATCTTATACGAGTAGGACGGAACACGTGAAATTCTGTTTGAACATGGGGGGACCATCCTCCAAGGCTAAATACTACTGACTGACCGATAGTGAACCAGTACCGTGAGGGAAAGGCGAAAAGAACCCCTGTGAGGGGAGTGAAATAGAACCTGAAACCGTATGCATACAAGCTGTGGGAGCGAGACTTAGGTCTTGTGACTGCGTACCTTTTGTATAATGGGTCAGCGACTTAATTCTCAGTGGCAAGCTTAACCGAATAGGGGAGGCGTAGGGAAACCGAGTCTTAATAGGGCGACAGTCGCTGGGATTAGACCCGAAACCGGGCGATCTATCCATGGCCAGGTTGAAGGTCGGGTAATACCGACTGGAGGACCGAACCAACTTATGTTGAAAAATGAGTGGATGAGCTGTGGATAGGAGTGAAAGGCTAAACAAGCCCGGAGATAGCTGGTTCTCCCCGAAATCTATTTAGGTAGAGCGTCATGTCTCACTGTTGGGGGTAGAGCACTGTTATGGCTAGGGGCCCATACCGGGTTACCAAACCATTGCAAACTCCGAATACCAACAAGTGCAATCATGGCAGACAGACTGCGGGTGATAACGTCCGTAGTCGAGAGGGAAACAACCCAGACCGCCAGCTAAGGTCCCTAAATATAGCTCAGTGGGAAACGATGTGAGAAGGCCCAGACAGCCAGGAGGTTGGCTTAGAAGCAGCCACCCTTTAAAGAAAGCGTAATAGCTCACTGGTCGAGTCGGCTCGCGCGGAAGATGTACCGGGGCTCAAGCTATATACCGAAGCTGCGGATGCAATTTATTGCATGGTAGGGGAGCGTTCTGTAAGCCTGTGAAGGTGGACTGTAAGGTCTGCTGGAGGTATCAGAAGTGAGAATGCTGACATGAGTAACGATAATGCGGGTGAAAAACCCGCACACCGAAAACCCAAGGTTTCCTACGCAACGCTAATCGGCGTAGGGTTAGTCGGCCACTAAGGCGAGGCAGAAATGCGTAGTCGATGTGAAACAGGTTAATATTCCTGTACCGACAATTACTGCGATGGGATGACGGAGAAGGCTAATCTAGAAGGGTGTTGGTTTACCCTATCTAAGCATGTAGGCTGGAATCTTAGGCAAATCCGGGATTCCTTAAGGCTGAGATGTGATGGCGAGGTCCAATTGCGGACCGAGTAGATGATGCCCTGCTTCCAAGAAAAGTCTCTAAGCTTCAGGTAATTGTTGACCGTACTCTAAACGGACACACGTGGGTGAGGCGAGAAGCCTAAGGTGCTTGAGAGAACCCAGGTGAAGGAACTCGGCAAAATGATACCGTAACTTCGGGAGAAGGTATGCCTACTCAGGTGATGGGATTTACTCCCTAAGCTAGAGAGGTTGCAAAAAATTGGTGGCTGCGACTGTTTATTAAAAACATAGCACTGTGCAAACACGAAAGTGGACGTATACGGTGTGACGCCTGCCCGGTGCCGGAAGGTTAATTGATGGGGTTAGTTTTCGGACGAAGCTCTTGATCGAAGCCCCGGTGAACGGCGGCCGTAACTATAACGGTCCTAAGGTAGCGAAATTCCTTGTCGGGTAAGTTCCGACCTGCACGAATGGCGTAACGATGGCCACACTGTCTCCACCTGGGACTCAGTGAAATTGAATTTGCTGTGAAGATGCAGTATACCCGCGGTTAGACGGAAAGACCCCGTGCACCTTTACTACAGCTTTGCATTGGACTTTGAACCTATTTGTGTAGGATAGGTGGGAGGCTTTGAAGCGTGAACGCTAGTTTGCGTGGAGCCATCCTTGAAATACCACCCTGGTATGTTTGGAGTCCTAACCCAGGTCCCTTATCGGGATCGGGGACAATGTATGGTGGGTAGTTTGACTGGGGCGGTCTCCTCCTAAAGAGTAACGGAGGAGCGCGAAGGTACTCTAAATACGGTCGGAAATCGTATGGTTAGTGTAAAGGCAAAAGAGTGCTTGACTGCGAGACGGACATGTCGAGCAGGTACGAAAGTAGGTCTTAGTGATCCGGTGGTTCTGTATGGAAGGGCCATCGCTCAACGGATAAAAGGTACGCCGGGGATAACAGGCTGATACCCCCCAAGAGTTCACATCGACGGGGGTGTTTGGCACCTCGATGTCGGCTCATCTCATCCTGGGGCTGTAGCCGGTCCCAAGGGTATGGCTGTTCGCCATTTAAAGAGGTACGCGAGCTGGGTTTAGAACGTCGTGAGACAGTTTGGTCCCTATCTGCCGTGGGCGCCTGAGACTTGAGGGAAGCTGCTCCTAGTACGAGAGGACCGGAGTGGACGTACCCCTGGTGTTCCAATTGTCTCGCCAGAGGCATTGTTGGGTAGCTATGTACGGACGGGATAACCGCTGAAAGCATCTAAGCGGGAAGCCCCTCCCAAGATAAGGTCTCACTGAATACTTGATATTCCTGAAGGGTCGTCGAAGACTACGACGTTGATAGGCAGGGTGTGGAAGCGTTGTAAGGCGTTAAGCTAACCTGTACTAATTGCCCGTGAGGCTTGACCATATAACACCCAAACGGTTTGGCCATGCAATGCATGGTGAAACGGCAACATTAGTTGCTAACGGTGATATACGGAAAAGCTATTTAGTATGATATTGACAAGCGAACGAAATTTACTCGAATCCCAATTCAGCAGAATTGGTAAAAAGGTAAACTGGATTGAGCTAACATGTTATGCATATCAAGCTCCTTGAGAGTACGTTGATCGGAAGATCAGCGATGTGTTTAAAACACAAGGTGGAATTGTTATAATCCACCACTTAATGTGTCGAAAATTGTTCCCGGTAACCGCTCCTGCGTTACCCTAATAAGTGACATCCGTGTCACGACTGACATTTTCGACATACCTACATCCATGTAGGCAACTACTATATTTTGAACAAGCAATTGACATAAGAAAGCGTGACTATTCGATAGAGCGAGTTCTTGACCAGTTTTCTGGCGACAATAGCGACTGTGACCCACCTGATCCCATCTCGAACTCAGAAGTGAAACCAGTTAGCGCCGATGATAGTGTGGGCTTCCCATGTGAAAGTAGGACATCGCCAGATTTAAATATATAAAAGAAGCTCATGCACACAGTGCATGGGCTTTTTTTATATCTGTTTAGAGTTTGCGATGTCCTATTTGAATATAGGTAACTCCTATGTGCCAAAATCGCCAGGAGCGATTTTGAACTGCCAAAGGCAGCCCCGTAGGGTGAGTCGCACGGATGCGACGAATAAAGTAGGACATGGCAACTGCTCCTGCGGAGCGCCTCGCTGAGTTGCCAACACACACAACATCCATGCTGATAATCGCCAGATTTAATATTTAAGTAAGCCTTAGCTGAATCTTCACATAGGGCTTTTTTAATGCCCGTGTATGGATTGCACGAATCTCCTTCCACGAGAGATACCACTTTATTAATCAATGAGTAACTATCAGCGGCTCGATTATTTACATAGATTGCTTATCAAAATGCGTGTGCAAAAATAGATTTGAGAATTGGTGTTTATCAGTACCAGAGACGGCGTTTTTTGAGCGTAATTTTGATTTTTTTATTGATGAAATATTCACAGAGTCGGCTATCAACCCCTAATGCGCTTTTTCCATAAGGCTATTACTTGCGATAGTGCGGCTTCAATGTTTTTGACTAACTAGGCACAATAATAACTCATGGTTCTTAAGCTTGTTTTGAATTGCTATTGAAGGTAGCATCCTATGCTGATTTAACACTATCCCCCTTTTTCGAATTCATGCGTATTTCTATATTTTCATTAGTATTATTTTTGTTTCTACTAAGCAGCTCTGTCATCGTACATGCTCAAATTAAAACTACCTCCGTAGTGGCGGTCGATGATATTTTTGTTCCTATTGTTACTAATAAAGAGCCAGAGTTTTTAGATGAATTCTTTACCAAGCCACTCATCTTTAATAAAGGCTGGGATAGAACCGTTAGAAATAGAATTAGGATCGATCCAACTGTAAAAATAGAGTTTCGCAATTTTGGTAAAATCTTTTGTTGTATCGGTATTCGTTTCACGCCGAATGAAATTCGCCATTGGGGCGAGCAGCAATTTTTCCCTTCTTCTAAGCGAATTTATGCGACTGGCGTGCTAATGGTAGAGAAAGAAAACACACTTGAAGGTGGTCGGTTTGAGTGGTTATTAAATAATCAAGGGTTTATAAGCTTTCACAATATCGTTAGAAAAGATCATCCTCAGGGTTGGATTAGGGACTGGACCGATCCAATTCCTGGTGACACCGTTCATTTCTTTATGATGAGCGACGACGAGCAACTTTCATCGAACCCTATCACCTTTCTTTGGCCTGCTGATGACTTTGGAGAAAGGTAGTCGCTTAAAATACTCGATTTGAATACGGTTCGTAGAGCTTTTATAGGCCTGTATTAGAGGTTTGTTCTCAAATAGATGAGTAGCAGGGACGCGATGAATCAAAAAGTAGGATACAGTAACCGGCACTACGGAGCGTCTCACTGCTTTTAAAACACCTCAACTCCATTGAGTAATCGCCAGATTTAATTAAACGAGCCTCAGTAGCCTAGCTTCTGGGGCTTTTTTTATATCTGAGTTAAAGGGATTGCTCAATCTCCTTTCCTAAACAGATGGCTATCTTCATGACTTAACATAATGACCATCAGAGGAACCATTAGCCAGGCAAGTTGTAGTTTGGTGCTTTGTTGATTAATTGATAGTTATATTTTTACAGTCTCTTAAAAGAATACCTTTGCAGATAGAGTTTTTTAATCATTTGTAAGACAAATATATCTAATTTTGGTTTTACATTAGTAGTATTGTCATATTGCTGAAAATAAATCTTTGTTTATAAAAAAGTAGTTATTAGTTAATTAAATTATTGATATATATGGATTATGTCAATGTGTAATAATAATTGGTAATACCAATATAGCAATATATGTAAAATATATTGTTGTAATTGTCATAATACTTTGTAAGAATTTAGGTGTGTTATCAAAGATAATGTGCTTAACAAATATTAAACAACGAGATAAAAATGATGAAACCAATAATGAGGAGAGTTGCAGAAGCCACTTGGCGTCTTACAACTAAGAGAGCGGTGATCGGAGGTTTGTCGCTAACGGTGTTAGGAAGTTCAAACGCTGTAATCGCACAAACGGGCGAGAATCAGGTGGCTAATGAGGTGTTGGAAGAGGTTGTTGTTACTGGTATTCGCCAGTCTCTTGAAAGTGCTCTTCAAGAAAAGAGAGCATCAGATAACCTTAAAGAAGTGATTATCGCCGAAGATATTGGTAAGTTGCCTGACCAAAATCTTGCCGAGGTTTTGGAAAATATCACTGGTATACAAATTACCCGCACCGCAGGTGTAGGAACTAACGTTCAAATTCGTGGTACCAGTGCAAACAGAGTCGAGATTAATGGCGTATCCACGGTAGGCTCGGGTTCGGGTCGCAGTGGCATAGACTTTGAAGATGTTAACGCATCAATTATTGCAGCGGTCGAAGTGACTAAAGCCTCTGAAGCAAAAACCATTGAAGGTTCTGTCGGTGGCACAATTAACTTGAGAACTATTCGCCCACTGGAGTTGAATGAGACTCTGGGTTCTATACGTATTCAAGGTGAAGACAGCAGTTTAAGCACTGAAAGCATTCAACCAAGAATCTCGGGTGCTTGGGGCGACAAATGGTCAACCGATGCGGGTGAGTTTGGCGTGGTAATCAGTGGTAGCTATACCGAACAGGAAGCCGTGTCATTTCGCCCTCGTGCAGACCGTGATAACTTGTCTAGTATTGATGGTGGCCCACAGGATTTCCTTGGAATTCAATTTTTGCTTCAAGAGCAAGAAAATGATGATTTTGAAACAACCAATATCGCAGCGGCGTTTGAGTGGGCTCCTAGTGACAATTTGAAGTTTTCTTTTGATGCAATCATTAATGAGCAAGAGCGAAGCCGAGACCAGTATAGACTTCAAGCGTCGGGCGTAAGCTCTTTAAGAAACATTAGTACTCCATCGGCTTTTGAGACAGTAAATTTTGGTGTCGGGCCAGGCAGTCTTCCTGCTGCACTGATAGGCACACTTGAGCCGGATCTAGATAACGATGATGACGATCCAAACTTGCGTTTCTCAAGCGAGACCAATTCACGGGTCACCGACAGTGAGATCTTTCGTTTGGCCGCTGACTGGCAGATAAACGATAGACTTTCATCTCGCTTTGAAATTGCGTCGTCTACTTCAGATACGATTACACCGTCGTTAAATACGACGTTGAACTTCATTAACCCCAATTGCCCTCTTGATGGGGGCGCTACTGGCGATCCGAGCACAAGCAATGATAACTGCGTTCCATTCAGATATGACTTAAGCGGTGGTTCTTTATCATTTGGCATCAATTTTGATTCACCGTTTGCTCCAACAGCTGCGGACTTGTTAAACCCCGCCAACGCGGTTTTGGACCAGGTTGATGTCGGTCGTAATACAACTAATAACGAAGAAGATGCAATTCGGGCTGATTTTTCTTATGACCTGGATTGGAACGCTATTTCGTCGGTAGATTTTGGGATTCGTTACAACGAATCATCAAGTAGGTTTGAAGATATTGATGACCGCATTGGTGGCTTTAGTCGATTAGAAGATAGCCCTAGAGCGTCTTTATTCTCAGATATTCTTGTTCAGGGCCCAACTAACTTCAACGCCGCCGATGGCAGAGAATTGTTCATCCAGAACTTCCTTTTGGTTGACCCGGATCGCTCGTTTTCTGACCCGGATGGTGTTATAGCGGTACTTGAAAATGCGCTTGCAGTACAACGGGGTTTGGAGCCTCAAGCAGATGGTGATCTTGTTCTAAATCTTTCATCTGATCAGAATGCTTTCTTCGATGTAAGTGAAGAGACCACGGCTTTGTACGCGCAAGCAAATTTTGAGTACGGTATTTTCAAAGGTAACTTTGGTGTACGTTATTTAGAAACCGAGGTCGACTCAATTGCCTTTGGCCCTGAGGACGCAAATGGAAACAGATCACTCGTGTCGACAACCGGTGATTATGATTTTGTATTACCACGTATAAATATCGTGGCTAATGTTCGAGATGACATGATTGTCCGTTTCGGATATGGCGAAGACATCAGACGCCCTAATTTTAATAATTTGAATACTGGTTTCACTTTTGATCAAAGCGAAAATGCCTCGGTGTCGCTCGGTAACCCAGGTCTGGAGCCTGAAGAAGTAGAATCGTTTGACATCGCGTTTGAGTGGTATTTTGCACCATCCGCTGTCGCAAGCATCGGCTATTTCACAAAAGATCGTACTAACATTTTCGGTCAGGACTTTGAAGGCGCTTTGTTGATTCCCTCTAATACCGGGAGTGGTTTCGTACGAGAAACCGATCCAACATGCCCAGGCGGTGGTATTTTTAACCCAGAGGTTATCCCGAATGTGTTAGGTGATCCAAATCAACCTGGTTTATGTGTTGATTTCACGCGCCCTGGTAATGACCCTGATACCACCACACAAGATGGTTTCGAGATTGCTTTCCAATATGATCTGTCCAGTTTTGAAGATCAACTGGGCTGGGCATCAGGTTTTGGCGTGATAGCTAACTACACAAGTCAGGAATTCAGCGGTGGCTCTGTTATCGATAGCACGTCAGGTCGTGGTTTAGCCGTTCTCGGAGATGTCAGCATTAATCGAGGTCTACTTGATTTCTCAGAAGATGCCTACAATTTTACTGTGTTCTACGAAAAGTATGGCTTGTCTGCAAGAGCGCGTTACACATGGCGAGAAGCATTTCGTACAAATGACTTCGGCGGTGGTGCTAATACCAGCGGCAGCAGTACCTTCAGCTTTCCTGTAGTAACTGACGATCGAGGCCAGCTGAATGCCAGTATCAGCTACGATGTAACCGACAACCTAAATGTTGGTATTGAGGTAGTTAACCTGACCGAAGAGCGCATTGAGCAAAATTGTGTAAGTGGCAGTGGACCATTATGTTTTGTCGGCTTTCCAGATCGCCGCATCACCTTTGGAGCTAGCTATAGCTTCTAAACGTTGATTAAAAATAAAGAATCATCTTAGAAGGTGGAACTTTATGCTAATAGCAAACCCCAGCATAGCTGGGGTTTGTTTTTTTTAGCGGCAGTGATCGGCGAGTAAACGCAATCCCCATAAATCTGGGGTAGTGATGCACATCAAGAGGTAACAAGTAGTTTTGATATTAATGTTTTAGTAATTCCGCAAGCCAAGTCAACTGCTTAGCGTTTATACTCTTAGATTGCTCGAAATACACACTCAGCCATGACTTACCGCTTATGTTCAGATTCACGAACCAATATTGTATTGCCCACATTTTATTAGTTCCGATTCTTTACTTCACGGCAATTAGTTCCTTCGCAGCTCAAGCCGAATTAATTTGGATCGAATCCGACAGGAAAGTCAAAAATATTCGTTTTGCTGGATATAGTAATGAAGAATGGGTTGTTCGCGAAGAACCCCTTTATACCAGTGAAAATCCCCTAACATCGTTAGCCTTGGGCACCGATAAAAAAGGTCGTAAGCTATTAGTTTGGACCGAGAAAAAACGAGCTAAAACAGTGTTAATGTCGATGGTTTCGGTGGCTAATTCCTCTAAGACCGAGTCTGATCGTAAACTTGAATGGTCTGCTCCAACATTGTTTAGTGATTACGGGCGAGAGAATTATTCAGCCTCGATAGTAAGTGATCAAAATGGCGTTAGTTGGGTATTTTGGTCGACAACGAGAGATAACTACAGTGATATCGTTGTCCAACGATTTGTCGATGGCTCTTGGACCGATCCTCAACGGGTTCATACTGCAAATGAAGTGCCCGATAATACACCTCGAGCGATGATTGATGAGAAGGGCTCCATTATCGTCGAGTGGAATTCGTTTAACCTTGATTTGGGGGATTACGTAGTGAAACGGAAAAACTATCCTATATCGGTTGATGCAGGCGAGGAAATACCTATAAAATTAACCGATAGTGTGATCGAGAATGAAATTCCACTGCCTCTCGCTATGTCCACCGAGTTCCCTGCATTAATCCACTTCCCGAATAATCAGGTTATACAATCACGACTATTGAATGATATTCGCTAATTAACGATCGAACCTATTGCCGACTATGTCTGTTCTTAATATGCAAACCAACATCACGCCGCGTATTTTATTAGCTGCGTGTGTGTTAATCGGTATGCTCGCACATACAAACGCATATGCATCTGAGGTCAATGTGATCGCCTTATTCGGAGATAGCATAACCGTTGGCGAAAATAGCTCTTTTCCGTTAGCGCTGCGACCTGGAAGAGGCAATGGCCGATTGGCAAATGATGGCGCGTCTCCGGCGCTTCCTCCCAGTGACAAACTTGATACGCTATTAATCAATAAAAGGCGAACCAGCAGTGTTGTCAATTGGGGGCGTGGCGGTAGCAGCTCAAGCAATGGTGCGGGAAGGATTTCGGCTGATCTCGGTGCTACGCGAAGCGCGTATTCAGCGGATAATTACTATGTTCTGATTATGTATGGCACCAATGATTTTAACGCAGGCCTATCCGAATCAGATACGGCGTTTAACACGCGATTGATGATTGATCGTGCCCGATCTGCCGGTTTTATACCGGTGATAGGGACCTTAACACCGAGAATCGATAGAAACTTATCATCGCTTAATGGTCAAATCGTGGCGACAGCTAATTCCAGAGGAGCGCCGGTTGTTGATCATTTTTCTCGCTTCAATCAAGACGGCAACAATGGTCTGACTTTATTAGATGTTGAAAATATATTTGGCGGTGTGTTGAGATTGCACCCAACATCGGAAGGTTATGACGTAATTGCGAGAACTTGGTTCGATCAGTTTCTCGAAGATGCCATAGACCCGAAGCCTGGGGCGATCGCGCCGATTATAAATCTCATTTTGGATGACTAGCTAGGCAGCAAAGTTGAGACTCGATAACTACGTTTAAGGGCAATTAAAAGCAAATTAGCAAATAGCGTAATTTGATGCTTGAATCCCGGGCGAAACAGGATAGGCCATCACTTACAGATCTATTGTTCTTAAGTAAACCCAAAAAAAGAGATCGTAATCGGTGCTGCCTGTATTTCGGTTCACTTCTACCTCTAAGTAGCTGAATTAAGTATACTGTTGACAGCTATGTCGAATCATTCCACCCCCAATGCACGCACTCAAAAATATTAAAAATGTCGTACCTTTGCTAGGCGCGCTGCTCGTGGCATCTGCAGTATTCATTCTGGTTAAGGTGTTTTTCCAGAACACGACCTATCGGGTATTGGTAAAAGGTGTTTTTCCCGAAGATACGGTCGTGACGGTCAGCTCGGTTTCGGGCGGCGGAGGGGTGGCCGCTCTCGATAAGTTTAATATTAAAGGCAATAGCGATAATAAGTTGGCGTTCGCAGGGACTCGCGTAATGAATTTGCCAATTAAAAATATACGAATAGATTTCGACCTTCAGGCTAGCGACAGTTCGACAAATGGTTCCAATGTTTTACGAGAATTCGACCTGGTAGAAATTCAAGTAATTAAGCCGTATCAAAACCATTACTATTACGGCGGTAAGTACATCGGTGAAAATTTTTCGTCTGATCAAAGCCTGGATCAGATGGGTAAACGTTACCGCTATGACTCAACAAGCAATAGAGTCAGTCTTCGTTCAAAAAACGCTATTGGTGAGCAGAATTGGGCTCTTGTGCTCGGTCTCACTGGTTTGTTTTTTATTTGCATTTTCTATTTGCTTCGAAGTACGTCAATACTTAGTTTGCCCGCGTTTGCAGACATGTCCCTCGGCAATCGCATTTCTAGTAGTGAGGAATTCAACACCATAAACGGGCTTAGAGGGCTGGCGGCGTTGCTCGTGCTGCTGAGTCATACCGCTCCTGGGTTCGAGGCGCTACAAATGGGGCTCGCATTCTTGTTCGTAATCAGTGGTTTCTTGCTTTCAAAACCGTTTGTACTAAATAGCCAAAAAATATTCAGTTGGTCGGTATTAGAGCACTATGTCACTAAACGGCTGCGACGAATTTTACCGATGTACTATTTATACATCTTTCTAATTTACGTACTTACGTTCGAATTTGATACCGCGCTGAGGCATTTTGTATTTGTGCAATCTGCGGGGCATCTGTGGCCGATGACTCAGATTTTTGCATTTTATATGATGCTCCCCGTGATCCTGATTATTACCTCGACAAGCTATAAACTAAATCGAGTATTACCAATCTTTATTTTGGGGGCGGCGGCTTATTTGAGTGTCACCTTAATGACGGGTTGGAGACCTTTCTATAATGGTAATTATTCACATGAATTTTTTCTTTACGCGTTCCTGATTGGCATTCTGATTTCCTATGTTCAATACGATTTGATCGGCAAGTATCTGTCAGACATGTGGGGAACGAGATGGCTCAGAGAAGTGGTCGGCGTTGCTGCTGCAATCGTGACGTTTTGTATCATCGCGTGGTCGGCACCGATGAAACCATCGCCAGAAATATTTAAATGGGTGAGCCAGTTTTGGGTCAAATGTATTGTGTCAGCTGCGATTATACTATTGGCACTAAATACGCCAAAAACGCTGTATCGCATGTTTATTTCGAACTGGCTATTTCGGTCAGTTGGCGTAATCGGTTTTAGCTTTTACATTTTGCATGGTTTGGGTATGCAGATATTCGAGCAAATTCAAATGCAGTATCTAGGTAGCCCGCAAGCGGGTGTTCGTAGTTGGTCGTTCATGTTAGGTGCGTTTTGTGTCACTTATGTGATGTCGCTTATCACATACTCTTATGTAGAGCGTCCATTTTTCGGATATCGGGAGAAGAAATAATCAGCGTTGTGTTCGTTCAATATTAGACTGCGCTTAAAAGCGTTAAGTGTGAATTAGGTCAAGGTCAGCTGACTAGTGTGGTGTTAAACTTTAATTCAACAAAAACTATTACTATTTGATATGAAACTTAACGATAAAATAGCGGTTATTACCGGCGGTGCCTCTGGTTTAGGGGAAGCGACATTAAGGCGGTTCGTGGCCAATGGAGCCAAATGTTCTATTCTTGATTTAAATGATGAACGTGGCAGCGCGCTTGCCGATGAGCTGGGTGAGAACGTTATCTATATCCGAACCGATGTGACTGATGAAGACAGTGTTGCTGCTGCGGTAACTCGGACAGTAGAATCATTTGGAGCCATCCATATCAATTGCAATTACGCGGGTATTGGTCATGGCGAGAAAACGGTGGGCAAAGAAAATCAACCGCATGGATTGGATGCCTATAGACGAGTTGTCGATATTAATTTGATTGGCACATTTAATGTTCTAAGACTTTGCGCCGCGCAAATGAGCAAGCAAGCACTGATCGATGAAGAGAGTGGTCGTGGTGTGATCTTAAATACCGCATCGGTCGCCGGCCAGGAAGGGCAAATCGGTCAAGCTGCATATGCAGCGACCAAAGGGGCGATTATCGGCAGTACCATTTGCTTAGCGAGGGATTTGGCTGAACATCAAATACGCGTTAACACGATCGTACCAGGCTTGATTCACACGCCTCTATTTGATGCGCTTCCTGAGCATGTTTATCAATCGCTAGAATCGTCAGTTTTGAATCCGAAACGCTTAGGCAAACCCGATGAAATAGCTCATTTGGCACAATATCTTGTAGAGAATGATTATATGAATGGCGAGAGTGTTCGAATGGATGGTGGCATTCGTATGCAAGCGCGTTAGTTCTATATGAAGGTAGTTATCGCCGGAGCGGGGATAGGTGGGTTGACCGCGGCCTTGTGTTTAAGTAGGGCTGGACATGCTGTTCATATTGTCGAGCAAGCACCTGAGTTTCTCGATATAGGTGCGGGTATTCAATGTGGTGCCAATGCGATATGCGTGTTGCGAAGCCTTGATGTGCTGGAATACTTGAAAAAGCTGGCAGTAATGCCTGAAAGGGTCGAGTTTTGCGATTATCGATCGGGTAAAACTTTGCATACCATGACTTTAGGGGCGCGTTACGAGCAGCAATATGGTGCCCCATACCTGCATTTACATCGTTCGGATTTACATCGTGTGTTACTCGAGGCATTCAAGCGTATAAACCCTCATGGGATCAGTATGAACGCGAATGTTGAATCCTATTCCGAACATTCTAACAAAGTGAGCATCGCGCTAAGCAATGGGGACCAACTTGATGCTGATTTGCTAGTCGGTGCCGATGGGATTCACTCTTCTGTTCGCAAGCAAATGTTAGGAGAAACCCCAGCAATGTTTACCGGTAATGTGGCTTGGCGTGGTGTTGTTCCAGTCGATCGCTTACCCAGTGACTGGATGGATACCATAGTTGCAAATTACGTTGGCCCGAACAAGCATATGGTGCTCTATTATATTCGTCAGCGAAGTTTGGTTAATTTTGTTGGTGTGGTAGAAAACACATCTTGGACAAACAGTTCATGGTCAGCGAAGGCGCCGTGGGAAGAACTAAGTCGTGATTTTGATGGATGGCATCCTAGTGTAAGAGCCGTGATTGACGCTGTGGATAAAGAACAATGCTACCGATGGGCGTTATACAACCATCAGCCTTTTGATAACTGGAGTACCGAACGGGTTACCCTGTTAGGAGATGCTGCACATTCTACCTTACCGTTTATGGCTTCAGGTGCTTCCATGGCAATTGAAGATGCGCGAATTTTACAACGCGCCCTTAATCAAGCCTCGAGTTTGCGAGACGGATTACAACTCTATCAGAGAAATCGGTACGATCGCACGGCTAGAATCCAGAAAACTTCTACGCGTGCAGGGAAGCTGTATCACTTTAAAAGTGATTTGATGCGCCAGGCAGCGTTTATTGGGCTTAAAACTATTAGCGCTCGACAGGAACGATATTTACCTGATTACGATGCCAATACCGTTAAACTGATTTAGTAAAAATAATAAGCTCTTAGAACGAGCATAGGAGAAATCATGGGTCCACTTGCCGGATTAAAAGTAATTGAGATGTCAGCCATCGGGCCGGTACCGTTGGCCGGCATGTTGTTGGCCGATATGGGGGCTGATGTCGTCATTATCGACAAGGCTAACGACCCCTACATCATGCCTGGTGATGTATTGCGCAGAGGCAAACGGTTTATCGAAGTTGACATGAAGTCGGAGCAAGGTGTTGCTACCGCACGAACATTGATAGAGCAAGCCGATATCGTGATCGAAGGTTTCAGGCCCGGCGTAATGGAGCGTCTTGGCATAGGGCCGGATGTGTTTACACAGTCGAATCCCAAACTGATTTACGGGCGTATGACTGGTTGGGGGCAAAGTGGTCCCTTATCGCAAGCGGCTGGTCACGACATTAATTACATAGCGATTACAGGTGCGCTTAATGCGATAGGGCGTGTTGGTACGCCGCCTGTACCACCGTTAAACCTGGTGGGTGATTATGGTGGCGGGACGATGTTTCTAATAATGGGCATATTGGCAGCCTTACACGAGAGCAAATCGTCAGGAATGGGGCAGGTCGTTGATGCAGCGATCACGGAAGGTACGGCTAATTTGATGTCTATGTTCTATACCATGAGTAATATCGGTGCGTGGACAACCCGCAGGGCCTCTAACTTGCTCGACTCGGCCGCTCACTTTTACGACAGTTATGAAACCAGTGACGCCAAATTTATCAGTTTAGGAGCAATCGAGCCCCACTTTTACGCATTAATGAAAGAGTTGATGGGCTTGGATAATGACGACTTTGAAAAGCAAAACGATCCAAGAAAATGGCCAGAATTAAAGATTAAACTGGCTGCGGTAGTCGCCACTAAAACTCAGCAGGAGTGGTGTGATTTACTGGAAGGTACAGACGTGTGCTTTGCACCGGTATTGGATTTCATGGAGGCAACGACCCATCACCATATGACGGAACGTAATGCTTACATTGAGCTTGATGGTAAAGTTCAGCCTGCACCTGCGCCTAAATTTAGTCGAACCGTGTCTCAAGTAACTCAGCAGGCGAATTTTGATGTTGATTCCATATTGAGCGAGTGGCAAGCGGGTTAGTATGTCGGCGTTTTGGGTGATAAATGAGCTACGATGCTGAGCGACTAAATTAAGGGATACTAATGGATATTAACGGTAAAAAAGCGATTGTTTTCGGTGGTACGTCGGGCATTGGTTTGGCCGCCTCTCAAGCACTTCAGCGAGCAGGTGCGAACGTAACGGCAATCAGTCGAGAACCCGATAAAGCGAGTGAGCTCGAAGGAGTAGAGCTTATTGCATGTGACGTACGTGATCGTAGCGGTTTAACCGCGCTGTTCGAGGATCTAGGGCCTTACGATATTCTGATTAGCGCGGCAACGGGTGGTGAGAGAGCTGTGGGGCCTTTTATGGAAATGGATCTTGATGGTTATCAGGCTTCGTTTGACAAATTGTGGGGTTACGTCAATGTTGTGCGGCTTGGTGTGCCACATATGCCAGACAATGGTGTTGTGGTGTTAGTCAGTGGCTCACCTGCGCGGCGCGCAAGACCAGGACAAATTGCCTTAGCATCTGTTGGCGCAGCAGTCGAACAGTTTGCGCGAACGGTCGCAAGCGAGATCGCACCAAAGCGAATCAATGTGGTGGCTCCCGGAATTATTTCCACTCCTATGTACGGAACCGATGAAGCGGCTAAGCAGCAATTACTAACGACGATTACTCGCAATAATGCAATTCCACGCGCGGGAGATTCGGATGAAGTTGCTCAGGCGATTATGTTTGCCGTACAGAATGACTTTGTGACCGGTACTACTATTGATGTAGATGGTGGTTGGCTGATTTCTTAGCCAGCCTTGATCAATTTATCGAGCACACTCTCTGTGTGTTGGCCCAACCTTGGTGGTGCAATGTCATACCTATTTGGCGTTCTTGAGAAGTGAATTGGATTGCCAATAACTTCTAATTCACTGTTGTCTGGGTGATCGAGTGTCACTCGCATATTGCGCGCTAATATCTGGGGATCGTTCATTACTTTGTCTATCGTATTGATCGGCCCGGCAGGAACCTTGTAAGCTTCAAATTGTGTTAACCAGTGTGCAGCATCATTTTCACGCAGTTTTGTTTGAAGGACTTCGATTAGAGAGTTGCGATTTGACACTCGCATTGAGTTGTTGCTATATCGTTTATCGCCAATAAGCTCGTTTATTCCTAGCACCACACAAAGATTTTCGAATTGCGTGTCATTCCCCACCGCTATGACAATGTGGCCATCAGACACTTCAAATGACTGATATGGCACGATATTGGGGTGCGCATTGCCGAGGCGTTCTGGGACTACACCACCGACTAAATAGTTACTAGCTTGGTTTGCTAAGGTCGCTGCGGTAACATCAAATAAGCTCAAGTCTATGTGTTGGCCTAAGCCCGACCGATCGCGTTCTGCTAATGCCGCTAAAATGCCGTTCGAAGCATAGAGCCCAGTCATTATATCTGTTAACGCAACACCTACCTTTTGCGGCTGACCTTGATTTGAATCAGAATCCCCGGTAACGCTCATCAAGCCTCCCATTGCTTGAATTAAGAAATCATAACCCAATCGATCTTTATACGGGCCTGTTTGGCCGAATCCGGTGATCGAACAATAGACTAAGCCGGGATTTAGCCGTTGCAAAGACGGGTAATCTAAGCCATATCGACTTAAGCCACCTACCTTATAGTTCTCTATTAAAACGTCGCATTCCTTTGCCAGAGATTTAAGAGCTTCCTGCCCATCTTCCGTTTTTAGATCGATACAAACTGACTTTTTGCCGCGGTTGGTGCATAGAAAATAAGCCGATTCCTTAGTCTGGACTCCATCATTGTCCACCAAATAAGGAGGACCCCAACGTCGAGTATCGTCTCCATGGATTGGATTTTCAATTTTTATGACCTCGGCACCCATATCGGCTAATAGCTGGCTGGCCCAAGGCCCAGCCAGTACACGGGATAAATCTAATACTTTTAGATGAGATAAGGCACTCATGAAATACACTCAGGGCAATTTGTTGACTTTGCTGATTCTACTCGATTAACTTTGACGTGGCTGTTTTTCGCGTACGATACCATCAGAACATATATTACCAATTGCATGAATAATAATGACAAGCGAAAAGCCTACTAATCTTGATAACAAAGAAGCATGCCTGGCCAGATACAACATCATACACCCCCAAAAAGTAGTGTGGGGTGACATGGATTCAATGAATCATGTGAACAACACAAAGTATTTTTACTATTGTGAGACCGCTCGTATAGAATTTATTAGAATACTGTTTCCCGATTTTGGTAGCCAACCGCTTAGTGAAATGAAATCAGGGCTAGCACTCGCAGAAACCAGTTGTCGATTTAAGGTACCAGTAACCTATCCCGATAAATTACTAATCGGCACCGCGGTAAGCAAAATCGAAGAAAACCAATTTTTCGTTAAGCATGTCATGTTCAGTGAGAAAATGAATTTAACAGCTGCTGAGGCCGACGCAAGAATGGTCCACTTTGATTTTAAAAAAGGTAAGCGTTTGGCTTTTGATGATGATCTAATTGCGATATTAGAAAAGTATAAATTGACTATCGAGTGACTAAGTCCTTACCGAATAGCCCCATCAACATTTTGTAGAGTTTACTATGAATAAAATTATCCAGTATGGCGTTTCTCTTGTAATCGCTTTAGCACTCACACCCGCTCAAGCTGCGGAGTCGTTGACATTGAGCGAGCAACACAAATTAAATGCGCAAACCTTGATTGATGACGCCTTGCAAAGCGACCTGGCATATAACATCGTTGAATCTCTGACGACCGAAGTAGGCCCTAGAATGGCCGGAAGTGAGGCCGAGTCTCGTGCTCGAGATTGGGGCGAAGCGCTAGGCAAGGAGTTAGGGTTTGATCGCGTTGCAGTTGAGTCATTTACGATGCCATTTTGGGACCGCGGCGATCTTACCATTGCACTAACAGAACCCTATGATCAGGCGCTTTACGGCACCGCGCTGGGCGGTAGCGCTGCTTCCAAGGGGTCGGTCACAGCTGCGCTTGTGTATTTTCGATCTATTCAAGATTTGATGAAAGTTAAGGCGGGCGAGTTAAAAGGCAAGGTGGCATTCGTAGATGGCGATGCCTTAGTTAAAAGCCAAACCGGAGCTGGGTATAGCCAAGCGAATCAACGCAGACGTATTGGGTGGCAGCACGCTGAACGCGGTGGCGCTAAGGCTCTATTAGTGCGTTCAGTGGGATCAGATCTTCACCGCTTTCCTCATACTGGAATGATGAGTGCAAAAGAGGGCAATTGGGCGTCGATACCCGTCATAGCCGTATCGAACCCAGATGCTGAACATTTGCGTCGACTACACGCGCTGGGGAAGTCCATAAAAGTAAACCTAAAATCAGGTGCCAAATGGAAGGGTGAGGTGACCAGTGGTAATGTAATTCTCGATTTAATTGGTAGTGAACGACCGGAGGAAATTGTATTGATCGGTGGCCACTTAGATAGTTGGGACCTAGGAACCGGAGCGGTTGATGATGGTGCTGGTGTGGCTATTACAACAGCAGCAGCAGCGTTGATTGCTAAGCTACCTAAGCGGCCCAAACGAACCATACGAGTGGTTATGTTCGGTGCCGAAGAGGTAGGTTTACTAGGTGCTAAAGCCTACGCCAAGAAGCACGAGGCGGATTTGAAAAACTATGTGGTTGCAACTGAGTCCGACTTTGGTGCCAGTACTATTTGGCAGCTAAACTCTAATGTTGGTGATGAAGCAACAAAATTGATTGATCAAATTGGTCATGTTCTCTCGCCGCTCGGTATTGTAAGAGGCGGCAGCGATGTTAAGGGTGGAGGGCCGGATATTATTCCGCTTGATGCCAAGGGTGTTCCAACTATTCGATTGAGTCAAAATGGCATGGATTACTTTGACCTGCACCATACGCCGGATGATACATTAGATAAAATTAAACCTGATGAGCTGGCCCAAAATGTCGCGGCTTATGCGGCAACGATTTATTTAATAGCTGATTCAGACGTGGAGTTTAGAAAAAAGAAGTAATGCCTCTCTTCGCGCAAGCTTAGTTTGGCCTCAGGGCGACGTAGATACGTTCTGCATCGCCTAAACATCTGCTGACGAATATAAGTAGATTAGTCGCTTCAATTAAATTTTACTAAAGTTGAAACCATGTGCAATCGGAAAAAACGGATTCTATTATTAGATGATCATAGATTGTTCGCTGATGGTCTTAAAAGTTTACTGTCAGAGCCAAATGGTGAAATTCAAGTAGATCTATTGAACGATGCAAAAACAATTTTAAATGATTTAAATTCATTAAAAAGATACGACTTGGTATTAACCGATTTGCAGATGCCCTCTATGAGTGGTTTGGTCTTTTTGAAAGCGGTTCAGGCACAAAAAATTCCGTTACGTGTCGCAGTTATATCTGGATCCAAGTCACAATCTGATGTTGAATCTGCCATTGTACTTGGCGCATGTGGTTATATCCCAAAAGACAGTAGCAGCGAGCAAATGTGGTTCGCGGTAAGAAAGCTTCTTGATGGCGACCGTTACCTTCCTGATGAGATGTTTGCCTTTACAGATTGGGTCCAGGCGAGCTCAAGTAAACCGTTAGCCGGTAAGCCCATGTTGAGTGAACGGCAATTGGAAGTGCTCAGGCTAATGCGTGATGGTCTGAGTAATCCAGACATTGCCAATGTACTTGGCGTTAGCCGTTCGGCCGTTAAGCGACATATTGAAAGAGCGTTTAAAACGCTTGAAGTCAATAATAGAACAAGCTGTGTTCGCGAGGCTGAACGACTAAAGTTAATTTAGTCTTAACGAAATATAAAAACTCTAATTAATCAGCTCTAGAAGTTGCTCCTTGAGTTGTTGCACCTGCACCGGCTTAAACATTACGTGAACATCCGCTTGGTGAATTTCTGTAATTTTTTCTGGTGCGGTATCGCCTGTTACCAAGATAGCCGGAATATCGCAATTGTACTCATCACGGATCGCCGATATCGCACTCAAACCATTTTCATTCTTTCGAAGTCGCAAGTCGCTTACAATAATGTCTGGTTTGGTGTTGGAAGCTACCAACTTGCTTATCGCTTGTGCTTGTGACGTGCTGACGGTAACTTCACAACCCCATTCACTTAATTTGCCACTCAAGGCATCGAGTATATGCACTTCATCATCGATCACAACGACATGTTTGCCTATCAAATTGGATGAATCCATAAGCTCGATTTCAGATACAACTGCTCTTTCTCCAATGGGTAAGTCTAAAGTGACAAGGGTCCCCTTATTGACCTCTGATTCGATAGTGAGTTCAAAACCAGCAAGTTGGCATAACCTGTCGACAATCGCAAGGCCTAAGCCCAAGCCTTTTTCTCGATCACGTTCGGGGTTATTTAATTGCGTAAACTCCTGAAAAATTGACTCTATTTTAGAGTTTGGAATGCCAATGCCGGTGTCTTGAATCTGCAATTTAACGTCTTTACTTCCAGCTATTGCAAGAAGCTTGATCTCACCTTTCTCAGTATATTTGACGGCATTGTCCAATAAGTTTCTCACTACTCTGTATAAGATACTTTGGTCTGCGGACACGAAGATGTCTTCGCTTATCTCGGACGTCAGTGTTACCTTAGTGGTTTTCTTATATTCCTCCACCAGTAAGTCGCATAAAATTGACAACGATAGATTTCGTGGCCGATTTTCCGTGACCTTGGCATCCAATTTAGAAATATCCAGCAGACCATGCAGCATTTTATTTAAACCGCCTAAGGAAGTATCAACCTTTTGAACCAGCTCGTTCTTTGCTCTATCATTTTTAGCTGTTTTGAGTGAGCTAACAAATAAATTAATGGCATTAAGTGGTTGTCGGAGGTCATGGCTGGCCGCCGCCAGGAATTGAGTTTTTGCAAGAGTCGCGTTTTCAGCTATCTCTTTTTCTTCTGAGAGTTTCTGCATAAGGTCAAGATTCTGAAAGTTTGAAACCACAGACTTAATGAAAAGATCATTCGCATTTTTTGAAAGAAAACACATCATCGACGCATAAACTGTAATCATGATGCATAGATTTATGAATGCTTGCTCGCCTGTCGACATGAGTTTGATGATAAACGGCAGCGTTACTCCGACAACGAATGCAAAGTAAGACGCTCGAGAGCTGATGGTAGCGACAAGCGAACCAGACATAACGGCGGTGTAGATACACAACAGCATCACAACATGCAAGTAGCCATTTGTATCTAAAAATAGAAACGCGAAAATCCCCCAAGGGATCGCCGTTATAAAGTGAGCGGATACTGCCCAGTATTGCCAGTAGTTTGATTTCTCTAGCTTTTCAACGGGCCTATTAAGAGCGTATATGAAAAATAGTGATGTACTACAAGCGAGTACCAGCCAAAGCAAAAGCGATGATGCAGGTGCGTATTCCCAGCTCACCCAAACGGTAAAACCATAAGCAAGTTGTTCAGAAATGACGGTCGTTTTCCACTGACCATGCTGTGACTTCAAACACTCTCTTATCCGAAACAGCTCGAACGTCAGTTGTGAAGATGTTTGTTGCTTTGTTCCCGTGTCAGAAGCCATGGTCTCGTTTAAGCCTGAGTGAAGAATTCAAAAGAGCGGTATCGATTTCGTGCAAACATTGAAGTACACCCATGGAACTTATCATACGCTTACCCACAACGTTTTTGTTAGCAATGTTTTGACTGCTGCTACGTCAAATTCAAATAGCATAGCGGAATTTTTTTAATAGCACAGGGTGGCCAGCTGGCCAGTTGCGATGCATACCAACCTAACTAGACTGTTTATGTTTATAAAATAGTGGACTTTCACCTAGGGTATTCAAAATGATTCGCAGAAATTATGTTTGTTGGGTTTTTCTAGCTTTATTCTTATCAATAGCCACATCGCCTAGCGAGGCGGCCGTGCCAAACACAATTAATTATCAGGGTTATTTGACTGATTCAGACGGAGAACCGGTTAATTCAGGACAATTTATCACGTTTCGTATTTACTCTCAGGCCATTGGCGGTGTCGAGCTCTGGAGCGAAACCTTACCCGTTACCATTATCGATGGCGCCTTTACGGTGGTGTTAGGCGATGGGCTAACGCCGTTTCCCAATAGTTTATTCGATGGGCCGTTGTATCTGGGTATCGCCGTCGGTGCGGACTCGGAAATGACGCCTCGTAAACCCATCACCAGCGCTCCGTTTGCCCTAAACGCCGAGCGGTTGGATGGCAGAACCATTGATGATGTGGCCTATACCGATGGCGAAGCCATAGCCGCCCAGGGGGCGCTCAATAACAATAACCCACTAAACCACAACCGTTTCACCGCGGGTGAGGCGCGCTCAGCCATGGGCGGGCAGGCCGCCGCTAACCCTTTCAACCATAATCGCTATACCAATGGCGAAGCGGTGTCCGCGATGGGGGCAAAGGCTGACAGCAACCCACTGCATCACGATAGGTACACCGATAATGAGTCATTAGCTGCCATGGGCGCAAAGACTGACAGCAACCCTCTGCATCACGATAGGTATACCGATAATGAGTCAGTGGCTGCCATGGGCGCAAAAGCTGACAACAACCCGCTGCATCATGACAGGTACACAAATGGTGAAGCTGTAGCTGCTATTAGGGCGAACGACGGTTCAGGCTCAAATCTGGACGCGGACTTATTGGATGGCATGCAAGCCAGTGAAATCATCGCCGCGGCCAGCACACCCAACCCGCTTGGTACACCAATTACCAGCGTTCCGTTCACGATTTCTGAGTCAGGCAACTACTATTTGCCCAACGATCTATCGAGCGATGATGTTGGAATTATAATCAGTGCTGACAATGTTACGCTTGATTTCAATCATCGCAAATTAACGATCACAAGTACTGACAACTTCGATGCTGGCGTTAGAGCCATTGGTGATAATGCTGAAATTCGTAATGGAACAATTCAAGGGGTTATTGGCTCAAGTGGCCCTCCTGCAATCGTGGTAGCCTCAATAATAGGTATTCGAATCGAAAATATGGAGCTGCTGGATACAGATGGGCTAGAAGCTAGCTCTTTTTCATCTGGTTGTTTTTTTAACAATAATCTTATTGATGGCGACACACGAATTTCAACGACCAACCCTATCAGCACCCCCACGGTTTTAAGCGAAGGGATTGACGGTTCAAGATGCAGAAACTCGATCGTGACAAACAATATTGTGCAAAATACATTTGACACCTTTTCAGGAATCAGAGCCATTGGGATTGTTAAAAACAACGCTATTCGCAATGTAGTAAGCGCAAATGGGGTTTGTTTGTTTATTTCTGGCCTTGCAGTTCAAAATCTAACACGAGATTGCACGGCGTCAGGAGCGACTGATGTCGGTGACATAAATATCAGTACCAGTGGTGATATAGACAACGTATCAATTCCATAGTCGCACGGTTATTTTATTCGCTTGCTGCTGCGTTCGGTAGACTAAGTTAAAGGAATATGTCATGAGACTCATCATCAGTGCCTTATGCCTCTTGGTGTTGATGCCGATCAGCGTCAACGCTGAATGGTTAGTGGTCAACGGGCATTCCATGCAGCCCACCTTAAAGCCGCACGACAAGGTTTGGTTTGATGCTGACGCCTATCAACACGCAACACCCAACCGCAGGGATGTGGTGGCGCTATCGATGGGTAAAAAGCATTCGATGATGGTCAAACGGGTGATGGCGCTTGCAGGTGACAGCGTGCGTTTTAAAAACAATGATCTATGGGTAAATGGTGCGGTCGTACTCAGCAGTATTGACGCAAACAAACTCACGGTATTGCAAACGCAATTAGCGCGCTATCAAAATATTGTGCCCAGTCGTACACTGATGGTGTTGGGCGATAACCCAAAAGCGAGTTACGACAGTGTGCGGTTTGGTTTAATTAGCCTTGATCAAATCAAAGGCAAAATCAGCTCACCCAACACGCTGTCCAAACATTATAGGCTGATAGCTAAAACAATTGTCATTAACAAAAACAACAGAGGAATCAAACAATGAAAAAAATCATTCAAATGATGGTCACCTTTGCCGCGATGACAATAATGGACGTTAGTTATGCGGAGATTAGCCGTTCTACTAATTTCACATTGCGAGCCGATGGTGTGGCCAGTGCAGAACTGCTCAGATCAAACAACTTTTCGCTTTTCAGTGTGGTTGGTGATGGAAGAGTTGTCGGAGAGAGCCGTTCGAACAATTTTGCGTTATCGAGTTCTTTTGTGTTTACCATCGCTGGCAGGCCTACAGAGATTAATGAGGTCGATTTTTGCTTTCCAATTAAAGCTCGTAATGGCGCAATTGTGGTGATTTGTTTGTAGCCTTTCTTCCAGTCTATGATTGCGGATTGGTAGATGCCTGGGTTTATTCCAATCTCTCCTTGACGTAACTTCCTATCTGGTCTTTTCTTTCTAAGGTTTTATCCCCGTTGTCACTGGTTTTGGTGAATAAAACCTTGAAAGTTGCTCACTTGCTCATCTTGTTATCGAGAAAAACAAGGCAACGAAACCACGGGGACTAATTCCTTATTTTTGATATCGATTTGTCTTAACGATCTCCAAACAAATCACCCAAACCACCGAGTACTGATCCTTCACCCTTGCCACCAAAGCTGCCACTCGCTTGAATGACTCGATTGGCCAAACGAGAAAACGGTAAGCTTTGCAAATACACCGTGCCTGGTCCTGTAAGAGTTGCAACGAATAGGCCTTCGCCGCCAAATACCATCGACTTTAAATTACCAGCGCGTTCGATATCGTAGTCGACTCCGCTGGTAAATGCAGCCAAACACCCTGTATCGACCCTTAGTACTTCGCCAGCGCTGAGCTCGCGTTTTATAACGGTGCCGCCAATGTGAACAAAGGCTTTGCCATCCCCCCGTAAGCGCTGAAGTATAAAGCCTTCACCGCCAAAGAAACCGACCCCCAATTTTTTCTGAAACGCAATATCCAACGAGGTGCCATAGGCAGCGCAGAGGAAGGCATCTTTTTGACAAATCAGCTCTCCACCCAACTCTTTCATATCTATGGGTATGATTTTGCCTGGGTAGGGTGCCGCGAACGCCACTCTTTTTTTGCCTTGCCCGTGGTTGGAAAAGTGAGTCATAAATATCGACTCGCCAGTGAGCACCCGTTTGCCAACATTGAGCAGGGCATCCATGACACCGCCGACGGGTTTTGACCCATCACCCATTTTGGTTTCAAATTGAATGCCGTCTTCCATGTAATTCATGGCCCCAGCTTCGGCGATAACGGTTTCGGCTGGGTCGAGTTCAACTTCGACGATTTGCATGTCATCGCCAAATATTTCGTAATCTACTTCGTGGCATTTCATATCGGTGCTTTGCATAGTCTGACTCCTTGAGACTGAGTTTGGGTTGAGCTGCAATCGGTGTGCAGATAGTCACGTATATAGGGTCGATTTTTTTATTATCAAGCTTAGCTGTTGCGTCAACTGCCTATTTGGCAGATGACATAAGCGCTACTTGGTCTATCGCTATCGGGCACGCACATTGGCTCATTTTTTGATTCGGTCTAGGTGTACTAATTAACGTTACCGGTGCTAATGACGTCGTACGTGCTTTCTACAAAATCGAGTGTTAACCCTTTCTTATGCCTGATAACTCAGCGTTTTTTTATGACTAAACTGCCTATTGAGTAACCCGCACCAAAAGAGCAAATCACACCAATACTTCCCGATGCCAGGTCTTTATTGTGTTGAGTGAATGCGATGATCGAACCTGCTGAGGCTGTGTTGGCGTATTCGTCTAATACAATCGGTGCTTCTTCGAGCGTTGCATCGCGACCCAACAACCGCTTACTAACCAATAAGTTCATATTAATATTGGCCTGGTGGAGCCACCAACGGGTTAGGTCGTTTGGTGTAAAGCCAACTTCTGAAAGGTGATCTTCAATATGTTTGGCGGCCATGGGGCAGACTTCTTTGAATACGCCGCGGCCATTCTGGTGGAATAAATTGTCCGGGTTAAATACTTCGTCATCAATTGCGTGAGACACATAACCAAAATTTGAGCGAATGTTGTTTGAAAATTGGGTAACCGCTTTGGTTCCCAATATGTCGTAACTGTGCTCTGACTTACAAGTATCTGACCCTTCAATGATCATCGCGGTCGAAACGTCACCAAAGATAAAGTGACTGTCTCGATCTTTGTAATTTACTTGAGGTGACGTAAGTTCGGGGTTAATGACGAGCACACATTGGGCCGTGCCGGCTTTGACCATTTCGTAAGCGCGTTGCAGCGCAAAGGTCGCGGCCGAGCAGGCGACTAACATATCAAAGCCAAATCCATCAATCTTTAACGCTTCTTGAACCTCAATTGAAATAGCCGGATATGCTCGTTCTGTATACGCACAACTGACAATCACTGCATCAACATCGGAGGCTTCTTTGTTGGCATCTTCAAGTGCAATTTTTGCTGCATTTACGGCAAACTCAGCCTGATGAGACAGTTCGTTATCGGCTCGTTTGGGAATGCGAGGGCGCATGCGGTCAATATCTAATGCGCCATCTTTGATATAAATGTAACGTTGCTTAATTCCAGACGCTTTTTCAATAAATGGTGCAGATGACAGCGGCATTTCCTGCACATTGCCATCGGCGATAGCCGATGCATTATCGGCATTAAACTTTTCTGAGTACGCATTATAGGAGTCAACTAACTCTTCATTGGTAATGGTATGAGGAGGGTTCCATACGCCAGCACCACTAATAACAACGGATTGGTTCATGAGTCACTTTTTAATATTTTCGTAAAGTCTGAATGGTAATGCACACACGCGTCGGTTTCAAAGGTTGTAAGCCTCTATTTGTGGCTGGCTTTCTCAATATTTTCTATATTTAGTGCTAAGTTCACCTTAAACCAGAATGCCTGCGAGAAACGCTTTGAGTCACACATTGTTTGAAAATAGGGGTAAAGAGATTGACTATGATCGATTAGGTGGCCTGTATTTTGTGGGGAGTTATGAGCGCCGATTGCCGGTTAGCATCACTCGCATGATGGAAAACGCCTACGATTGGGAGCATCTGCCCTATGTTCATCAATCGAGTTTTAAACGTCTAGTTTTACATGAGCAGGGCGAATGGGGTTGGAGGGCAATTGCCACGCTGCCTGATTCACGATTGCAGCATCTGGAGTTACTGGTTGATAAACCTCGGAATTATTGGGCTACAACGGTGTTGTCGGGCGATGCTAAGGGGTTTGAAATACATTCTCATGCGACGCAAGTGTCGAACCATGAGATTGATGTGGTTATTAATTTTTACTTGCCAAAAGCGTTCTCCAAAGTCTTAATTGGCTTGGGTATTGCGAGACATGTTTTGCCATTTTCACTCTATAAAAAACTGGCCAGGAAGATCGGAATACACCGAGTTAACGCTGGTGATTCACCAGAAGTGTCCATATTGAACGCATTGCGCTATCAGTATTCGTTGTTATACGACGAAGATGAGATGTTAATGACCGGTCGTCAAGAAGCCATTGATAGATTAAAGCGACAAGTGAATGTAGAGCCTCCTGAAAATCTGCTGGTTGGTAACACTGAGGAATTACTGAATCAGATACCGAAACTGGTTCAATTTGGTAAGCATCGTTATGTTATCAACCGTTGGAACGAGCAGTGGTGGGTTTACTCGGCCGATTGCCCACACCTGCTTGGGCCTCTAGAAGGGTCCAAAATCGACTCTTCGGGCCGGATCACGTGCCCGTGGCATGGGTATCAGTTCGATATCGCAAGCGGTAAGAGCTGTTCGCACACCAATTCGAAATTGCGAACTCCTCCGACGATATCGGAGGAGGATGGTCAATTATTTCTCAGTGTTGAGATTCTTTAGTGCCTTGTCAACGCTGGCTAATTTAGCGGTCATTTTAAACCAAATTTTGCCGTGCTTCCCTCAGAATTCAAAAGATTCAAAACAGAGAAAGCGAGTTTACACATGCTTGCTGATTGGAAGCTCGCGGATGCGCTTACCGGTAATCGCGAAAATGGCGTTGGTGACAGCGGGTGCGATTGGTGGTGTGCCGGGTTCACCGCCACCCCCCAGTGTTTGGTCGCCACTGTTGATGATTTCTACCGTAATATCCGGCGCTTCGTTCATTCGTAACATTTTGTAATTGTGAAAATTACTTTCCACAACGGCCCCATCTTTAATGCTGATCTGGCCATAAAGGGCCGCGGTTAAACCGTAGGCAATACCACTTTCCATTTGCGCTTTAAAGCCATCTGAGCTCATTGCATAACCCGGGTCTGCTGCACAAAAAACGTTTTTAACTCGAGGGGTGCCACTGGACATATCAACGTCGACGACTTCTGCAACAATGGTGTTAAACGAGCGGTGCAGAGCGATACCTTGCCCCCATCCTTCGGGCATTGATTTGCCCCAGTTAGCCATTTTAGCGGCGGTTTCCAACACCTTACGTGATCTAAGGTCGTCGCTTAATAGATCGTAGCGATACTGGTAAGGGTCGGCTCCAGCTTCGGCCGCCAGTTCATCGATAAACGATTCGGAAAAGAACGCGTGCTGAGTATGATCCACACTCCGCCAAGGGCCAAAGCGAATGTGCGTTGGGCTGTTGGTATAATGAATGTATTGGTTTTCAACAGAGTAGGGAAGTGTGGGAGCCTCAACTGGCTCGTGCTTATCGACGAATTGGTTTTCCCAAGCTTCAGGCTTACCACTGCTCCCAAGGCTTGCCTTAAAGCGGCTCATCACCGCAGGACGATAAAAATCTTGTTGCGTATCCTCTTCTCGAGACCACACCATCTTTACCGGCACACCGGGTATTGCCAGTGCTAGTTTAGCACTCTGAACAGGGTAGTCTTCCATTGCTCGCCGGCCAAAGCCGCCGCCAAGGTAGACATTATTAATCACCACGTTGTCGCGATCATAGTCGAATTCTTCAGCCAGTAAATTTCGAATGCCCAGTGGGTTTTGAAGGCCGGCCCATATTTGCAGTTCGCCATTATTAGCCCAAGCGGTGCAGTTCATGGGTTCCATGGTCGAGTGCGCGAGATGCGGCACGCGATATTCAGCTTCAATAACCTTGCTGGCACTGGCCAGTACTTTTCGAGCATTGCCGATTTTATAATCTTCTTCCTCATCACCGTTAGCTACGGCGGCGTCCATTGCTTTGCCAAACTGCTCAAACATGTCTTCTGAATTTATTTGATCAGCCTCACTTTTACTGTAGGTAACCTTAATTGCGTCCAATGCCTTTTTTGCTTGCCAATAACGGTCGGCGATGACGCCCACACCTGCACCAAGGTTGACAACCTTTATCACGCCGTTCATTTGTTCAGCCGCGCTACTGTCGAGGTTTTCAACACGGCTTCCAAAGACAGGCGCACATTTGACGCAGGCATATTTCATGCCCGGCAACTCAACATCGACGCCGAATATGGCTGAACCGTCAACTTTCGCGGGAATATCGAAACGCTCGACATGCTTGCCCATGATCTTAAATTGATCGGGTGTTTTGAGTTTTGGTTGGGTTGGGCCTTGTTCGCTAGCGGCTGCTTCAGCAAAGGCGATAAACTGATCACTGCGGTTACTCTTATCATGATAAAGGACGCTATTTTCAGCTCGGATCTCGCTTGCCGGCACCTGCCATTCTTTTGCGGCGGCATTGATTAATAACTCTCTTGCCGCTGCTCCAGCGGTTCGCATTCCCCAGGTGCCAGTGCCGCGTACCGAGAAGCTGCCTCCGGTTATTTGAAAGCCCATTTGTTGTGCGAGTTTTAGTGTTACCCCTTTTAGTGTGTCTTCAACAATACCCGGCGCTTTACCCGGTAAGGCAAATTCACGCACGATGTCCTTAGAAGCATATTCGTCATGAACAGGCGCCTGTTCCATCGACACCGTCTTCCAATCGGCGTCCATTTCATCTGCCAACATCATGGGCAGCACAGTGTGAACACCCTGACCCATTTCGGCGTGAGGTACTATGACCTTGATACTGTTATCTGGCAGTATTTTTACCCAAGCGTTTATGAGTGTTTCACCTTCATTTTCCACTAAGCCTGCAAGTTTCGGTGTACGGTGGCCTGGTCGTATCGCGACGCCAACGACGAGTCCGCCACCGACGAGTACGCCGGTTGTTAAGAATGCTCTGCGTGTCCACTTACCCATTGTTAGTACCCTCCTGCGCAGCAACACTATCGACAGGTGTCAAAATGATCTCTTCAGACAACTTTGTTGACGCCGTTTTAATCGCCTTGCGAATTCGACCGTACATGCCACAACGACAGACATTGCCAGACATGGCGCTATCGATATCTTCATCGCTTGGCTTGGTGGTTTTTTCGAGTAGCGCAACGGCGGACATGATTTGTCCAGATTGGCAATAACCACATTGCGGTACCTGTTCATCGATCCAAGCCTGCTGGACGACATGCAGAGTGTTGGGTGAATTGGATATGCCCTCAATCGTCGTTATTGAACGATTTGCAACCGCTGACACAGGAGTAATACACGACCTAATCGGCACACCGTCGAGATGAACTGTGCATGCGCCACATTGCGCAATACCGCATCCAAATTTGGTGCCTTTGAGTTTTAGTTCGTCGCGCACAACCCAAAGCAATGGGGTGTCGGTTTCAACATCGAGTTGATAGGTAACATCGTTAACGGTTAGTTCAAGCATAGAGTCGTCTCGGGCAAGGGGTTATCGATACACTTTGTAAGCAAACTACTATTCTATCAGAGTTCTGTGAAGCTCTTTGCAGTGAGACTGGCCGAATCGTTATGATAATTAAAATTTATCTTGATTATGCTAAAGTATTAAATTAATTTATGTATTCGCGAACCTTAGAGTTTTCTTTGAACTGCTATAAAAACAGAATAGACATTATGAGTGATCGAAACCATTGGGCTAAATTTAACTGGGAAGACCCGTTCCTATTAGAAGATCAACTAAGTGAGGAAGAGCGCTTAACGCGTGATACGGCACAGAAATTTGCGCAATCAGTATTGCAACCTCGAGTCACTGAAGATTATCGAAACGAGGCCTCTGACAGAAATTTATTCAGGCAAATGGGGGAGCAAGGACTCCTCGGCGCGATGCTCGACGGCTATGGTTGTGCCGGAATGAGTTATACGTCCTATGGTTTAATTGCGCGCGAAGTTGAGCGCGTAGATTCTGGCTACCGTTCTATGATGAGCGTTCAATCTAGCCTTGTGATGTTTCCAATCTACGCATTTGGCTCTGAAGATCAATGCCAAAAATACTTACCCAAATTGGCCAGTGGTGAATGGGTTGGTTGTTTTGGCTTAACCGAACCTGATTATGGGTCGGACCCAGCGGGAATGGTCACTCGTGCCAAAACCGTTGAAGGTGGTTATCAATTAAGCGGCGCCAAAATGTGGATTTCAAATGCGCCTATTGCGGATGTATTCGTGGTGTGGGCTAAAACCGATGATGGCGTGGTAAGAGGCTTTATCTTAGAGAAAGGAATGAAAGGGTTAAGCGCGCCGAAAATTACCGGTAAGCTTTCGTTGCGTACATCCATCACTGGCGAAATTGTGATGGATAATGTGTTCGTGCCAGAGAACGCGATGATGCCAAATGTATCAGGGCTTAAAGGCCCGATGTCGTGTTTGAATAGCGCTCGTTTAGGTATCTCTTGGGGAGCATTGGGAGCCGCTGAAGCCTGTTGGCATTCGGCACGCCAATACACCTTGGAGCGAACCCAATTTAATCGCCCGCTCGCGGCCAATCAATTAATTCAGAAAAAGCTCGCGGACATGCAAGCCGAGATTACACTCGGGCTTCAAGGTTGCCTTAGAGCAACTCGACTAAAAGAAGAAAAAAGACTGGCGCCAGAATTAATATCTCTACTTAAACGTAACTCCTGTGGCAAGGCACTCGACATTGCTCGAGCGGCTCGAGATATGCATGGCGGTAATGGAATTTCTGATGAATACCCTGTGATGCGTCACATGATTAACCTTGAAACGGTGAACACTTACGAAGGTACGCATGACATTCACGCATTGATTCTTGGTCGGGCACAAACAGGTATTCAGGCGTTCTACTAATGTTGGATATGGCTTGTGAAACTTAATCTGAAACAGCTGGAAACCTTTGTTCTAGTTGCTGATCTTGGCAGCTTTAAAAGTGCGGCTGAACGTTTGAGTACGACTCAACCGAATATTTCTTCGCGTATTGCCGCGCTTGAGTCTTCGTTAAAAACGGTGTTGATGGAAAGAGATGCTGGCTCTGTTCGGCTCACGACCAAGGGGCACGAGCTTCTTGGCTATGCGCGAAACGTTCTGTCGTCGGTTGATGAGTTTGTCGAAGCCGCTAATGGTGAAACGGCCTTCGATGGCGCTGTGAGATTGGGCGTTAATGAAATGGTTGTACACACATGGTTGCGCGATTTTATGAAGGCGTTTAAAGCACGTTTTCCAAATGTTGTGATCGAACTCAGTGTTGACCTTTCAACAAAGCTAGAAACCGACTTAGCAGAGCGAAACATTGATTTAGCCTTCCAAAGTGGGCCGTTTGCGCGTAAAGCATCAGGCGAGTATTGCCTGGGCGTTTACCCCATCGTTTGGGTTGCGTCGCCGTCAACCGGGCTACAAGGCGGTCACCCAGTAAGTGCAGAGAAATTGAGTAACTTTCCGATATTAACGCATGCAAGGCGCACTCGGCCTTACGAGGATGTAGCTGCTCACTTTGCACAATGGCCTAAGCTAAAGACCCGTTTAGTTCCTTCGAGTAACTTGTCAGCCTGTTTGCAAATGACGGTAGATGGGTATGGCGTAGCAGCCTTACTCGCTCCGATGGTGCAAAAGGAGTTAGCTACGGGTCAACTGATAGAACTCGACTACGGTTGGACTCCCGAACCACTTAGTTTTGCGGCTCGTTACGATCGATCAAAAAGTTCAAGTGTGGTGCAAAGCGCCGCAGAAATTGCGCATCAATGTGCAAAAAAGTATTACGACTCTTTTCAATCTACGTTTACGCAGCCTTCTGCAAAACGTTTAACCAGACAAAAAGCATCATGACAGAATCAAATTCGAATCACAGCATACGCATGGGCGTAGATATCGGCGGTACGTTTACCGATGTGGTGTTAGAAAAAGGCAGTCAACAGTTCTCGACCAAGGTGTTAACCACTTACATCGCGCCTGAAAATGCCATTATAGATGGTATGAACCAAGTGTGTGAAAAAGCCGGAATTCTTCCGTCGGATATTGAGCAAATAATTCATGGCACAACACTCGCAACCAACGCTCTAATCGAACGCAGTGGCGCCAAGACTGCATTGATCACCACGCAGGGGTTTCGTGATGTAATAGAAATGCGAACCGAATCACGTTTCGAGCAATACGATCTCAACTTGAGTTTGCCTGAACCTCTACTGCCTCGACAACAGCGCTATACTGTAAATGAACGAATCAATGCCCAAGGCGAGGTTTACCAAGCGCTTGACCGCGGCGAAGTAGAAGCACTTGCCAAACAGATAAAACAAGCGGGCTACGAAAGTGTCGCTATTGGCTTATTACACTCTTATTTAAACGATAGCCATGAGCAATTGCTTCGCACGGTATTAAATGAAATTGTCCCCGAAGTGATGGTGTCCATTTCATCTGAAGTATCGCCTCAAATGCGTGAGTATGAACGTTTCAACACCGTGGTTGCGAATGCGTATATTAAGCCCCTAATGAAGAGTTACCTTGGCCGTTTAGAGGGTAGATTGCGTGATCAAGGGGTTACCTGCAACGTGTTTTTAATGCATTCAGGTGGTGGCATTATTTCAATCGAGAGTGCCGCAGAGTTTCCGGTTCGCTTGGTCGAGTCTGGGCCAGCAGGTGGCGCTGTATTTGCCGCAACCATTGCGGCTCGTTATGGCCTCGATAAGGTGTTGTCGTTTGACATGGGTGGCACCACGGCCAAGATATGCCTGATCAATAACCAAACACCTAAGACTAGTCGAGTGTTTGAGGTTGCGCGCACCTATCGTTTCAAAAAAGGCTCGGGAATGCCGATTTCAATCCCTGTGATTGACATGGTAGAAATCGGCGCCGGCGGTGGTTCTTTGGCCCACGTTGATTCAATGAGACAAATTCGAGTCGGGCCCGAATCGGCGGGCTCTGAACCTGGCCCAGCCTGCTATGGCCGAGGCGGTAAACGCCCAGCCGTTACGGATGCAGATTTAGTGCTTGGAAAGTTAGATCCCAACAATTTTGCTGGTGGTTCGATCAGCTTAAACGCGTCAGACTCACAGCAAGCGCTGGTTGATGAGCTAGGATCAAAGTTAGGCATGGATGCACAAACGGCGGCTTACGGTCTGGTTGAGGTGGTTGACGAAAATATGGCTAATGCGGCACGAGTACATGCTGTCGAAAATGGCGAAGACTTAGCGGACTACACCATGATCGCCTTTGGCGGTGCTGCACCTTTGCATGCCGGACGGTTGTGCGAAAAATTAGGTGTCGATCGTCTATTGGTTCCGGTCGGAGCAGGCGTTGGCTCGGCAATTGGATTTTTACGAGCGCCGTTTAGTTTCGAAGCCAACCGAAGTGTGTTTATGCGATTGTCTGATTTTGACCCACAGGGCATTTCAACGCTACTTAATGAGCTTGAAGACGAAGCTCGAAGCTTTGTTCGGCGTTGCGATGAACGCGCGGAAATTCATTCTGAATTCAAAGTCTACATGCGTTACAGCGGCCAGGGTTGGGAAATCCCTGTGGTGTTGAGTGAAGCACAAGCTAAGCACCCGACCATGGAAACGTTTAAGCAGTTATTTGAATCCGACTACCGAGCGCTTTTTGGTCGTGTGGTTGATGGCATGGACATCGAAATAACTGTCTGGGCGGTGAATGCGGCAACACCATCAATGACGATTGAAAGGGCCGATGAATTATCAAACGCTGGTGCTGCGCCGGTCAATTCAATCCGCAATATGTTTGACCCTGCACTTGGGCAGGCAAACGAGTCGGCCGTGGTGTTGAGAAATGAAATGCAATTAGGTCAAACGGTTGACGGCCCAGCCGCCATTACCGAAGATGAAACCACGGTCATCGTGCCAGCAAGTCGAGAAGCGATTAAGCAAAGCGATGGCTGTATTGACGTGCGAGTGAGGGCTTAAAAGATGAGTAATTTAAATACAAATGCGAGCGCCAAGCCGAGCAAAATTAATACCGTTGCTATGCAGGTTATGTGGAACCGCATGATCTCTGTGGTTGAAGAACAGGCGCAAGCTCTAATTAGAACGGCATTCTCAACCTCAGTGAGAGAGGCGGGCGACTTGTCGGCGGGAGTGTATGATGTGGACGGCCAAATGCTAGCGCAGGCGGTTACCGGCACCCCAGGTCACGTTAATGCAATGGCGGCTGCGGTTGCTCACTTCATTCGACGAATTGGTCGCGATAACATTTTCGAAGGCGATGTTTATATCACCAACGACCCGTGGGAAGGCACGGGCCATTTGCACGATGTCACCGTGGTAAGCCCTTCGTTTCATAAGTCGCAATTAATTGGTTTCTTTGCCTGCACCGCACATGTGGTTGACATAGGTGGTCGAGGTTTTACCGCCGACGCGGCGTCAATTTATGAGGAAGGTTTATACATTCCAATTATGAAGATGACAGAGCGAGGAGAAGTCAACAAGACTTTGATGCAAATCGTGCGTGCTAACGTTAGAGAACCCGATCAAGTGGTCGGCGATATGTATGCCTTGGCAACCTGTAATGAAATCGGTCATCTGCGCTTGATTGAAATGATGCAGGAATTTGATCTGGATGATTTAAACGATATAGCGGAGTTCATTTTAGAGAACTCGCGCTTGGCGACTGTTGAAAAAATCGCTGCGTTGAAAAATCAATCGGCTACCGGTGAAATGACCATCGACGGTTACCACACTCCGATTGAGTTAAAGGTTGCGCTTGAGATTCAAGATGATCGTGTGCTTTGTGATTTTGATGGCTCGTCTGGTGTTGATAAAATGGGCATCAATGTACCACTAGTGTATACCCAGGCGTATTCTTGTTATGCACTTAAATGCGCGATTGCCCCCGAGGTTCCTAACAACGCCGCCTCGTTAGCACCGTTTATTATCACCGCGCCTGAAAACACGCTATTAAACGCCTTGCATCCTGCACCGGTTGCTCTGCGCCACGTTGTTGGTCAGATGTTGCCCGATGTGGTGTACAACGCGTTAGATAAAATTTTACCCGAGACCGTGCCAGCCGAAGGCGCGAGTACATTATGTAATTTTCAGGTATCTCTTCGACCGAGAACCGATGCACCCGCGCCCGCTGGCGCAGTAAGAGCTGAAGTGCTCACGTTTAACTCCGGTGGTTCGGGCGCACGACCATCGTTAGATGGTATGAGTTCAACCGCGTTTCCATCAGGAGTAATGACCATGCCCGTGGAAGCAACTGAACATACTGGCCCGATTATTATTTGGCGAAAAGAGCTTCGCCCTGATAGTGGCGGTGCTGGTAAGTATCGCGGTGGTCTGGGTCAGTATATGGAAGTAGGTGCGACGGACGGGCATGAGTTTGATTTCTCAGCCATGTTTGACCGAGTCGACCATCCGGCAAGAGGGCGTCAGGGCGGACATGATGGCGCACCTACAATAATAGCTCGCGAAGACGGTTCTGCGATGCAAGGCAAGGGCAAGCAATTTGTGCCAAATGGCGGTCGAGTTAAGCTGGAGTTTTCAGGCGGTGCCGGATATGGCAACCCTAAAGAGCGCGATCCCGAATTGGTAAAACGAGACTATGCGCGAGGTTATATTTCAGTCGAAAGCGCGATCAATGACTATGGGCTTAGCGAAACAGATATTAGTGAGATCGATAGTGCGAACGAGGCAGGAGAGGTGATTTGAAAGGTAAAGTCACGTTCGTTTCGCCTACTAAGGTTAACTACGATGTGGTGATTGTAGGGGGCGCAAAAATTGGTTCGTCGGTGGCTTGGTTTTTAGCTAACAACCCTGATTTTGACGGTTCGATTTTGGTGGTAGAAAAGGATCCGAGCTACGAATTTTCATCTACCTCGCATACCAATAGTTGTATGCGTCAGCAGTTTTCGACTGAAATCAATATTCGTATCTCTCAATTTGCCGCTGAGTTTGTAACCAATTTTCAAGACTATTTTGATAACGACCCTCGTGTCCCTGAGATCCACTTTCAACAGTTTGGCTATTTGTATTTAGCCGATACGGAGGCGTTCGCTAATAAGCTTCGTGCGTCTCAAAAACTTCAAGCCAAATGTGGAGCAGGAACCAAGACCCTAACGCCTGAGGAACTACAACGTGATTATCCGTTTTACAATTTGGAAGACATTATCGTCGGTAATCATAATCTGCTAAACGAAGGTTACTACGATGGCAATACCGTATTTGATTGGTGGAGGCGTTCAGCACGTGAAAACGGGGTAGAGTACATCGCTAACCAAGTCGTCGGAATGACCAAAAATACCAGTGGATCCAAGGTGATGAGTGTAACCTTAGCAACTGGGGACAAGATAAACTGCGGCACAGTGGTCAATGCATCAGGGCCTCGCGCAGCGTTAACATCGCGCATGGCAGGTGTCGAAATACCGGTAGAACCCAGAAAGCGATACACCTACATTTTTGAAGCCGAGAAACCATTAGACCGTGATCTACCTCTAACCATCGACCCATCTGGGGTGCATATGCGCAGCGAAGGTACTTATTATATGGCGGGTTGCCCGCCTGATCGTGACCCCGCAGTGGATTATGATGATTTTGTTGAAGATCACACTCTTTGGCAAGAAAAAGTATGGCCGGCAATCGCGAAGCGAATCCCTCAATTTGATGCCATAAAGCTGGTCAATTCGTGGGTCGGGCACTACGCTTACAATACACTCGATCAAAATGCGATTATTGGTCCACACTCAGAGGTTGAAAACTTTATCTTTGTAAATGGCTTTTCAGGGCATGGTTTCCAACAAGCGCCAGCGATGGGGCGCGGTATGGCCGAACTCATCACATACGGAGAGTATCGATCGTTGGATTTGACTCCCTTTAGCTATCAGCGAATTGTTGATAATCAACCCTTTATAGAGCGCGCGGTGATTTAATGAAACCGACTAACCAGCTTAACCCCGTTTCATCAAGACTAACTCTAATTAAACCATCTGCCTCGGCGTGGGTGAGCCAGGCTGCCAAGGCATTAAAAGCTCAAGGCCATGATGTGATCGATATGGGTTTAGGCGAACCTGATTTCGATACGCCTAACCATATTATTAATGCAGCCCACGCCGCCGCTCAAGCTGGGCAAACTCGCTATCCGCCAACCGACGGTACTGCGGAGCTCAAGCAGGCGGTGGTCGACAAGTTCAAACGAGAGAATGATCTTGATTATTCAACATCGCAGATAATCGTGAGCAATGGTGCCAAGCAAGTAATCTTCAATGCCTTAATGGCCAGTTTAGAAGAGGGTGATGAGGTTCTGTTATGTGCCCCGTATTTTGGCCAATACAAAGATATGGTGTTGATTCTCGGAGGCAAGCCCGTTGAGTTGCCGTGCTCGGCTGACGACAAGTTCCTGGTGACGGCGTCTGCATTAGAGGCTGCGATTAACGACAATACTCGATGGATAATCTTAAACGCGCCTTCTAACCCGTCTGGTGCGCTGTATTCACCCAAAGAGCTTGATGCTATTGGCCAGGTAATTGATCGCCACCCGCAGGTAATGGTGATGGCTGATGAAATTTACGAACATATTGTGTTCGACGATCAGCAATTTGTCTCATTTGCGGCAGCCAACCCTCAATTGAAAGATCGAACCTTGATCGTGAATGGCGTATCCAAAGCGTATGCAATGACGGGTTGGCGCATTGGCTATGGCGCTGGCAATGAGGTATTGATTAAGGCAATGGTAAAAGTTCAATCGCAAATTTCCTCAGGCGCCTGCTCGGTCGCACAAGCCGCGGCCGCGGCGGCATTAAATGGTCCGCAAGACTCGGTTGTTGAATTTCGCGTTGCGTTCGAACGGCGGCGTGATTTAGTCGTTGATCGAATCGCGCGAATCGAGGGTTTAACGCTGGACGCACCTGGCGGCGCGTTTTACGCCTTTGTAGGTTGCGATCGATTTATTGGTGCGATCAAACCTGATGGCCAAAAAATAGAAAACGATACACAGTTTACTCAATACCTATTAGAAGACGCCAAAGTGGCGGCCGTCGCCGGCAGCGCTTATGGTCTTTCACCGTTTTTTCGACTCTCGACCGCAACGTCAGACCAGAACCTTAATCAAGCACTTGATCGTATCGAAGAGTCGATTGCCAAACTTACAACTTAACTGAAGATTGATAAAATGAAAAAACTTGTTCTTACTGGTGCCGCTGGTCGCTTGGGTTCTTATCTACGCGAACCACTTACTAAGATGGCTGATTCCCTTGTTAGTACTGATATCGTCGATGATATTGGCAATCTTTATGAGGGCGAGACTTATGTCAAGGCAGACCTAACCAGTTTGGAGGCAATGACGGAGGTACTTAAAGGCGCGGACATGGTTGTTCATTTTGGTGCAATTGGTGACGAAGCACCGTTTGAACAGATTTTGGGCCCCAATATTATTGGTGCCTACAATGTGTGGGAAGCTGCCTACAAAAACGGGGTTAGGCGAGTCGTTTATGCAAGCTCTGTTCATGCGGTGGGTATGCACTCTAAGCGCGATTGTATTGGGACTGATGCACCGCACCGACCTGATACGTTTTACGGTTTAGCGAAGTGCTTTGCAGAAGACCTAGGCAGCCTTTATTGGGACAAACGCGGAGTGGAATCGGTTTGCATGCGTATTTTTTCCTGCGCTCAAGTCAATAATGCTCGCTCACTCGGTACCTGGCTGTCTTATGGTGATTTGATCCATATGGTGGAGCAATCGATCAACACACCGGTCACGGGGTTCACCGTGGTGTATGGTATTTCGAATAATGACCGTGTGGTGGTCGACAATACCAAAGCCAGCTATCTGGGTTACCGACCAAAAGATAACGCCGAGCAGTATGCCGCCGAGGTTTTGGCTGATACGCCTGTATTAGATCATTCAGATCCAGAGCATTCGTTAATTGGTGGGCCATTTGCTGTGGTAGAAATTGGTAATAGTGGCTTGGCAAACATGAACGTTATTGATGACACTTTGGTCGTTGAAGACTCTTGATCTGGTCGTTGAGGACTCTTAATCTGGTCGTTGAAGACTCTTAAAATGAGAAGAGGCTTACATAAATTTGGCTGCTTAGAAAAAACTTAATAGGAACAAAAATGAGCAATACAGTTGGGCATTTGATAAATGGTGAGTTGAAAACAAATCCGAGCGATCGTCTCCATGATGTGTTTAACCCTGCAACCGCTGAGGTATCTAAACAGGTTTCTCTCGCGAGTGCTGCGACGGTCAGCGAGGCAATTGATGCCGCCCATGCAGCGTTTCCCGCTTGGCGAAACACATCGCCAATAAACCGTGCCAGAGTAATGTTCCGCTTTAAAGAGTTACTTGAGGCTAACGCCGATAAAATCTGCAGGTTAATTGGTGATGAGCATGGCAAAATCGTCCATGATGCCGCAGGCGAGTTGCAACGCGGCATTGAGAATGTAGAGTATGCGTGTTACGCGCCCGAGCTACTCAAGGGTGAACACAGTAAAAATGTTGGGCCAAATATCGACGCATGGAGCGAAATGCAGCCGCTTGGCGTGGTCGCGGGTATTACGCCATTTAATTTCCCGGTTATGGTGCCGTTGTGGATGTATCCAATGGCGATCGTATGCGGTAATTGTTTCATATTAAAGCCGTCTGAACGCGACCCTAGCTCCGCTCTTTTTGTTGCACAATTACTAAAAGAGGCAGGCCTCCCTGACGGTGTTTTACAGGTAGTAAACGGTGATAAAGAGGCGGTTGATTCTTTGCTTGATGATAAGCGTATACAAGCGATTAGCTTTGTCGGTTCAACCCCTATTGCCAAGCACATTTATGCCAATGCCACGGCGAATGGTAAGCGTTGTCAAGCCTTAGGTGGCGCTAAGAATCATGCAATTATAATGCCCGATGCTGATATCGATAATGCGGTAAGCCAGCTTGTGGGAGCTGCGTTCGGGTCTTCGGGAGAGCGGTGCATGGCGCTTTCCGTTGCGGTTGCCGTTGGTGATGTGGCAGCGGATGCGTTGATCGAAAAAATGACGGATCAAATGCAGTCGCTGTCAGTTGGCGAGGCGACTAATGCCGACAATGACTTTGGCCCCGTTATTACTCAGCAACATAAGGAAAAAGTACTTGGCTTTATCAATAGTGCTGAAGAGCAGGGTGCTAGCGTTGTGGTTGATGGGCGCGATATCGAAGTGGCTGGTTTTGAGAACGGTTTCTTTATTGGAGGAACGCTGGTCGATCGTGTGAGTGCTGATATGAGTTGCTATAAAGAAGAAATTTTCGGCCCCGTGTTATTGGTTGTGCGAGTGAACTCAATGCAAGAAGCGATGGCATTGATCGATGAACATGAGTATGGCAACGGTACCTGTATTTTTACGCGTGACGGTGAAGTAGCGCGATACTTTACCGATAATATTCAGGTAGGAATGGTTGGTGTAAACGTGCCACTTCCGGTGCCGGTTGCATCACACAGCTTCGGTGGTTGGAAAAATTCACTGTTTGGAGATTTGAGCGCCTATGGGCCCGACGCAGTGCGATTTTATACGCGCAGGAAAACCATCACGCAACGATGGCCATCGGCTGATGTTCGAGAAGGTGTAAACTTCGCCATGCCGACAATGAAATAGAAACGAACAATGGAACACCGTTATGCCTAACTTTATGCTCACCTACCTGGGGTCACCTCAAATTTCCACTCCCGAAGAAAAACAAGAGCACATGAATGAATATCATCAGTGGATTACGGATTTGGGAGACGCCGCATTGAGCCCGATGAACCCGTTGAAAAACGTATCAGTCGTGGGTTCTGATCGCAATGTCAACGAGGGCGGCGAAACCGGGATGTCCGGATTCACAATCGTGTCCGCGAGCTCTATGGATCAGGCCTTAGAGATCGCTAAAGCGTGTCCATTTCTCGATGTGGGTGGCCGGCTTGAAGTGTCTGAAATGATTTAAATGGGGTGAGTTTGAACGAGCGAGCCTCTTGTTGATAAATGTCTCGGCTACGCCCCTATCTGAGTTATAGAGACCCCACTCTCGACAACTACGGGTCAATGAGCCATCAGCTTGGGTTTTGTCGATATGTCCAGTGATTCTGAAGCTCGACCGAATTGGCCTTGTTTCCTAAACAAAGCCAATATGTTTGCTCAGTGGCAATTCGCGTATGCGCTTTCCAGTCGCGGCAAATATCGCATTGGCCAATGCCGGCGCTGCTGGTGGCGTGCCCGGTTCTCCGATACCTCGAACACGATCACCGTTTTCTAATATACGAACCTCAACCTTAGGCGCTTGATAGAAGCGCATTGAACGATATTGGTGGAAGTTGGTTTCTTGAACTTGACCATCTTCAATATTGATGTCGCCGGTCATCGCCGCGGCCAGACCGAAATTTAGGCCACCGAATACTTGCGCTTCAATATTGCGCGGGTCCATCGCCGTACCGACATCCACCGCCGCATAGGCGTTAATAATTTTCACTTTATCGTTGATGATCGCCACCTCAATGACTTCCGCGGCGGGCACTCCAAAGGACAATGAAAACGCCACGCCACGAGCGTGACCTTCTGGCAATGGTGTTCCCCAACCGGACATTTCGGCGACGGCTTCCAGTACTTTTCGACTGGGTCCATGGGTCATTAAGTCAATTCGCATCTGCATTGGATCCAGATTTTTCGAATGCGCGATTTCATCCATCATGCTTTCGTGAAAGAAGCCATTCTGAGACGAACCAACCGAGCGCCATGAACTGACGGGGAAGTCGTTAGCGGCGCGGTAACCCGTGACACGAAAGTTTTCCACACCGTATGGCTGCTCCCACGCCGCTTGAACAATGGCGATGTCTGGCCCAGCAAGAGGGATGCCTAAGCGACCCATTTGAGATGCGTTAACCGACGCTCCTGCCAGTTGCAGGTCAATGGCCGTAGGGCCATTGTCACCGACCACTGCTTTGAAACGTGCCATGCCAATTGGGCGATAATTGTCGTGGGTCATGTCTTCTTCGCGAGTCCAGGTGAGCTTAACCGGCGTACCCTCCATTTCCTTAGCGACCTTTATTGCTTGAATAATGTAGTCCATCTCCAGACGTCGCCCAAAACTGCCACCCATTAAGGTTGTATGTACAGTGATCTCACTTTCGTTTAATCCCGTAATCGTTACAGCTTCTTTCACCGCTTGGGTTGGTATTTGCGTGCCTGCCCAAACGTCTAATTTTCCGTCACGCAGCCATGCGGTTGCGTTCATTGGTTCGAGTGGGGCATGAGGCAAATAAGGCACCTTGTACTCAGCCGATACAATTTCGTCTGCACCCTCAAGCGCAGAATCAACATCGCCTTCGTCGCGAAACTGGCTATCTTGGTATTCGCTGGTAAAACTATCTTCGACAACTTTCAAATGAGCGGCCGTATTCAGCGGGTAGTCGGCTTGCGCCCATTCAAATTCGATAGCGTTGACTGCTTTGAAGGCATACCAGGTGTTGCTTGCAATAACCGCGGCACCATTATCGATTTGCACTACTTTTTTAACGCCCTGCATTGTTGCTGCCTTTTCAGCGTTGAAGGAGGTCATTTGAGCGCCAAGCCGTGGGTTCACGCGAATGCTCGCGTACATCATGTTCGGTAAGTCGACGTCGATACCAAATTCTGCGGTGCCCGTAGACTTTGCTGGCACATCAACACGATTTTGTGATTTTCCAAGAATCTTCCATTGTGACTTCGGTTTTAGCGTCAGATTTTCATCGGGCTCGATAGTGGCGGCCATCGCCGCCAAATCTGTATAAGGCAGTGTTTGACCATTCGCATCAATAACAGTGCCATTTTCAGTTTTTAGACTGCTGAGCGACACGCCGAGTTGCTTGGCTGCTGCCTTAAGTAATATGTTACGCGCGGCTGCCCCAGCCACTCTCATTTTTTCATAAGCATCGGCTACTGATGACGAACCGCCGGTAATTTGCAACCCTAAAAGCTTAGCGGGTACGTGAACGAAGTTGCGAACGCGGTTCGCCATGGCACTGGTGTCAATGGAGGCAAAAGGAATCGCTTCTTCTAGTACTGCTGCATTGAAGTACGCGGCGGATGCCGGACCGTGAAGCACGTTTACTTGCTCAAGTGTGACGTCCAGTTCCTCGGCAACCATTGAGGCCAAGGTCGTTTGAACTCCTTGGCCCATTTCTGCGCGTGGGGCAATGATTGAGATACCCGTCTTGTCAATTAATACGTAGGGAGTTAATGCCGCGTCACCCTCGGATAAACCCGCGTCAAGCGGATTCTCATGAGGTTGCTTGTACTTGTAATAGCCGAAGCCTACGCCACCTGCGATAGCAACTGATCCAAAAAGAAATGTTCGCCTGGTTATGGTGCCCAACTTACTCATGAGCTTTCTCCTTCAGTCAAGACCTCTTCTTCAGCCGGTAAGAGTTCAATCTCCTGAATGTTCTTTGCCGCGGACTTAATCGCCGCTCGAATTTTTGGGTAGGTGCCACAGCGACATAAATTGGCCGACATGGCGGTGTCGATTTCATCGTCGCTGGGGTTTGAGTTTCGATTCAATAACGCCGTTGCGGTCATTATTTGGCCTGATTGACAATAGCCACACTGCGCAACTTGATGGTCAACCCAAGCCTGTTGTACCACGCTCATGGCATCCGGTGTGCCTAAGCCCTCAATCGTTACGACTTCGCCCTCACCAACGGCAGAGACTGGAAACGAACAGGATGGAATCGGTTGGCCGTTTAAATGAACTGTACACGCGCGGCACTGAGCAATGCCACAGCCAAACTTAGGGCCTTTGATATTGAGCTCGTCTCTTAAAACCCATAGCAGGGGCATATCGGGTGCGACGTTTACTTCGTGAAATTGACCATTGACGTTTATTTTCATTTTTATGACCTGATTTAGATTGCTCGACGAGTATAATATCGATCTTGAGAAAATTGCATGACTTTGAATTAGATTTCCGTTCTGCAACTATAATGGGCGATATCGGTTTGAGAAATGACGTATCAGTAAAGGAAGACAAAATTAGTCGTCTAGGCTTATCGCTTTTCGTAATTTTGCTGGGTTCGTTTCTCGCTCCCTTGCAGATGCATTCCTCAACTCTCGCCATACCTGCTATTGCTAAAGAAATGGATTTAACCGCGGATATCATCAGTTGGTTTACTCTATCGCAGGTGCTCACCAGCGCTTGTTTTGTGCTCCCCGCCGGGAAACTCTCCGACCGTTTCGGCCGTAGACGTATGTTTACCCTGGGGCTACTCATATGCGGCGTTGCCTGTTTTATCGGCGGAATGTCCTTAAACGGTTACATGGTGTTATTTGCGAGGGGCTTACAAGGCGTAGGTTCATCGCTAATTTTTGCAGCGGCGGTCGCCTTGTTGGTAAGTGTGCCTCCGGAAGATCAAAAGGTGCGGGTAATGGGCATTTATATTTCCATTGCCTACGTAGGCATGGTGACCGGACCGTTGTTTGGGGGCTTTGTGATCGAGCAATTTGATTGGCGTTACGTTTTCTATGTGCCAGGCACACTGTTCTTAATGTTAACAATCCTCGGCTTTGGTTTTATTAAATGGGAGCGTTATGGCGACCGTGACACTCGAATTCGCTTGCTTGACCTCTCTTTGTATATCGGCGCCTTGTTGCTAATCGCATTCGGCGTTTACGATGCTAAACAGCTTGAAGGGCAAGTATTATTATTAATCGGTATGGTGTCGTTTGCTGCATTTTGTTGGTTTCAATCGAAACGCAGAGATCCCTTATTGCAAATAAAACTGTTTTCTCAAAGCCGCACGTTCACTATTTTAGGCACCGCGCACTTTCTTACCTATGTGGCAATGATGGCGCTGCCATTTACACTGACGCTGTACCTGCAGTACTTGAAGGGAATCAATGCTCAATCGACAGGGTATATTTTGCTAGTACAAGCTCTGTGTACGGCGTTAATTGCTCCGTTTAGTGGTGCATTATCCAAATTTCTACGCCCTCGACATTTGATCTTTACGGGTATTACTCTGTTTGTTATTGCTTGCTTTTTACTGGCCAATCTTAACCCCGGGTCGGCCGTTTGGGTGGTGGTACTTGCCATTGCCTTAGTTGGGGCTAGTGTCGGGATTATGGATACACCCATTGTTCATACAAGTATGAGTACCGTTGATGAAAAACTTCTTGGTAGCGCATCGGCAACGATGAACGGTTTGCGAACGATGGGGGGCTTTATTGGCATGGGCTTGGTGTCTTACTTAATGGGAGTGCACCTGGGCAATTCTCCTATTGTGCCAAGCTTGTATCCGAAACTGATGACTGTCATTGAACAATTTTTCGCAGTCTCGGTGGTCATTTCTATATTGACTCTCGTACTTCTGGTTTACGGTGTGTTAACGAGGCCTAGGCATCAGCGTGCTTAGTCAATAAAGCGAGTCTTGATATCATCGCTTGGGATCATGCATGTTTGACGTTTGCCCATGATTTTATATCGATGTCGTGCAATCAGGTCGTAAATAAAATCTCGAACAAATGACGGAACAATTCTTAAATACGAAACGACTGGCCAAGCTCCCGTGAGGTCTTTAGCGATCTCAAGTGCGGCACCGGATTTGTAAAATACGTCTCCATTTTTAATCAGTACAAAGGTATTAGGGTCGTTCGGGTTTAACCCTAGTATTGTTAATAGGTGCTTGCCTGTTTTACTCTGTACTGTTGCGAATGAAAACGTGGCTGTGGGGTCGCGTTTAATTATGAAATTTGTTGACGCGCCGCAAAAGTTGCAGATGCCATCAAATATGATCAGGCGTTCGGGTATTTCGAATGGAATTGTTTTGGGGTTCACAGGCAAGAGTTTACACTGCTGTTCGGATAATAGTGAAAGAGAGAGTAGTTTATGAGTCAACACTTAGTATTTGGTGTCGGCCTAATTGGTGGATATATGGCTGGCAGCTTTGCCTCAAACGGTTTGAATGTCAGCGTTGTCGGTCGAGAGTCGATGCGAGAAAGGTTTTCAGGTGATTTTACCGTTACCGATTACCACGGTCATAAGGCGACGGTTTCTAATATCAATTTCATTGGCAGCAATCAAGCAAACGAACTAGAGTTTGATTATATTTGGTTAACGGTTAAGTGCACCGGACTGGATCAGGCGCTGCTTGATTTAGCACCGTACGTTAGCGCTCAGACGGTAATCTTGAGCTGTCAGAACGGACTTGGAAGTGATGCGCAGGTGCAAGCTGCATTTCCGAGCAATGTCGTTAGGCGTGTGATCATGACGTCCAATGTCGCACAGGAATCCGAGGTGCACTTACACCGAGGCTCTCAAGGAGACCTGTTTGTTGAAGCTCATCAATGTGCGGATGGCCGCAATCTCGCTGAAACCGTGTCAACCGAGTTGTTGGTGGCGCAGCATATTGAAGATATGGAAGCATACAGTTGGGCAAAATTGCAGCTCAACTTGGCGAATGCAGTAAATGCACTCGCCGACATGCCAGTAAAGCAAATGTTAGAGCAACGCGGCTTTCGTAAGATAATTGCAATGGCCATGCAGGAATTGATTGATGTGTCCCGAGCAAAGGGGCTGAAACTCCCCAAGCTTGCCGCAGTACCAATGCATCTTGTCCCGAGAGTTCTCGACACGCCAGACTGGGTGTTTAATATTTTGGGAAGTAAGATGATGGACATCGACCCAACGGTCAGAACGTCGATGTGGTGGGACCTAAGTGGTAAACGGCTAACCGAGGTGGATGTTCTAAACGGAGCGGTCGTGAAAGAAGGTAAGTCGCTGGGCATTTCTTGCCCCATCAATCAGCGTATTGTCGACTGTATACATGAGGCTGAGACCACTGAAACCAGGGCGCCTTTTTCATACCAGGAATTTTTGTCGATTTAGTCTAACTATAAATTATCCATGTTGATGTCCGCGCTTAAAATAACGCTGGCCATCGTCTGATTGTTTAGATCTAGAAAAGCCGTTATGCTGAATAAAATATTTTGAGAGATCCGCATGTTAAAAACTTTATTGATTATAGTCGTCGTTATTTTGATAGCGGCGTTCATAGCAACCGTGTTTATGCAATCTTCGTCAAGCTGGAGCACTGGTGAAGCAGTACGTACGCCAGAGGCCCGATTTGAAAACCTACCGGATTACCCATTTGAGCCTAACTACATCGAAGTAGACGGTTACCGGATACATTATGTTGATGAAGGCCCCGAAGATGGTCAGCAAGTATTGCTGATGCACGGCCAGCCATCGTGGAGCTATCTGTATCGACATATGATTCCATTGTTAGCGAATGCGGGTTATCGAGTCATTGCACCCGATAATGTCGGTTTTGGTAAGTCTGACAAGCCAGTTGATTGGTCGTCTCATAGTTATCAAATGCACGTCGATGTAATGAGCAATTTTATCGACGCTATTGACCTAAATGGAGCGACTCTGTTTGCTCAAGATTGGGGTGGCCTGATTGGATTGCGAATCGTTGAGCAACGTCCCGATCGATTCGCCCGTATCATGATGTCAAATACCACCTTACCCGCGATGGGCGGTATCAAAGGGTGGTTAGGTTTCCCATTGTTCAAAGCCGCTGTTTGGAAAGAAGGTGATGTGCAAAAACTCAATCTAGAGGATGACTCGTTTTCTTTTACCACCTGGGTTGCCTACGCCAGAACTACGGATAAATTTGATTTCGCAGCGTTGTTTCAACGCGCGACCACGCGCGAGTTGTCAGACGCTGAATTGGCGGGCTACGCAGCCCCATTCCCTAATGAAGAGACCATGGCAGGGGTGCGGATGTTCCCAAGCTTGGTTGCAAGCCAACTTAGGCAGAATCAATCGGTTATGGACAATTTTTACGCCAAATGGGACAAGCCGTTGATTACCGCATTTGGTGATAAAGATCCTATCATGGCTGGCCAAGATAAAACCTGGCAAGAAATTGTTCCTGGGGCAAAGGGTCAGGCGCATACCTTAATCAATGATGGAGCGCATTTTATTCAAGAAGACAAACCCCAGGAGTTGGTTGAGATATTGATTGAGTTTATCAAAAGCAATTAGATTCATACTGGTGTTAGATAATGGCCGATACTATTAAATGCGACATTTATGATCACTTTGAGATTGCCTGTATGCGACGATCTCGAATTTGTTTGGAACTTCATAATGGAAGCACGCTAGTGGGGACAGCCGTTAATCTAGAAACACGAGATCAAAAAGAGTTTTTAATTCTCGATACTGACGGTAGCCAACGCCATGTAAATCTTATGGATATTGATGTATTAGTGTTTTCTGACAGTGGTGAACGGTTTATTATTTCATAAATAAAAACAGGACAGGGTTGGGTATCCAGGAAGAAGTCATGAACACTCATTTGGCTCAGTTAAACATAGCGCGCTTTCGCTTGCCGCAAGATCATCCAGATAATGCTGATTTTGTTAATAACTTAGATCGAATCAACGCAATTGCTGAACAGCAGCCGGGATTTATATGGCGCTTCACCGGCGATGGGAATGATACGCTCGATGTTCAAGCGTTCGATGACCCTTTGATCGCATCCAATATGTCGCTCTGGGCGGATATGGAGTCTCTCGGTGCATTTGTGTATCGAAATAAAGAGCACAGAGACATTATGCGCCGACGAGCAGAGTGGTTCGATAAGCTCGAGTTTTACATGGTATTGTGGTGGGTCGAAAAAGGTTGTCTGCCCACTCTCGAAGAAGCGAAACAGCGTTTGGCAATACTGGAAAGCCAGGGTCCGAGTAATGCTGCGTTTACCTTTAAGACTCCGTTTCCAGCGCCTGATGGCAAACCAATCAACCCCGTTTTAGACGAGTGCGCGTAACGATTATATCGATTAAGGATAACAACAATAGACCATGGAGTGTCGAATGAAATGTTTAGTAACCGGAGCGACCGGCTTTTTGGGTGGTAACCTGACGCATGAACTGGTGTTAGATGGCTGGGATGTTCGTGCTTCTGGCGCGCCGGGTTCTGACACACAATATATAGAAAGTTTACCGGTTGAGATTAGGCTGGCTGACATTACTGACGCCGATGAAGTTAATCGGTTGGTCAAAGGTTGTGACGTCGTGTTTCACGTGGCGGGGGACACGTCATTTTGGCGCGAAACCGAAGAGCGTCAACGCGCGATTAATGTTGATGGCACCATTAATGTGGCGAGGGCTTGCATGAAATATCGTGTTTCCAGAATGGTTCATACCAGTACAGCCGACGTATTGGGCTATGACCCAGAAGGCGGCTCTATCGATGAAGAGAATGCCAACTTCAACTATCAAGGCATGGGGTTCAGTTATGGTGAAACAAAGTACCAGGCCCAGCGGTCATTAGAAAAGTTGAATGAATTAGGCCTGGATGTGGTGTTTATCTACCCTGGCTTTTTGATCGGGCCATTTGATCATACGATGCAACTTGGTCGTGTTTTATTTGACCTTAAAGATGGGAAGATGCCCTTTAGCCCCGGTGGCGGTTCGTCGTTCTGTCATGTTACAGAAGTTGCCAAAGCACATATTCAAGCCGCGAAAAGAGGTTTTTCGGGTGAGGGTTACGTCTGCGCTGGAATGCCAACGACCAATATGAGTTACCATGATTTTTTTACGAAGATGGCATTTGTAATTGGTGCTAAACCACCAAAATATCGACTCGGTGCTAAGGCGTTAGTTGCGTATGGGTATCTGTGCGAGTTCATCTCTAGGTTTACTAAAAAGGCACCAGAGATAAATCCTGGCCAGGCTCGATACATGTCGATTGCTCAGTATTCAGATAGTAGTAAAGCGATTAGAGAACTGGATTATGTTGTACCAGTCGCCGAAGAGTGCATTCGTGATGCGGTAGACTGGTATCAAGAGCAAGGGTTCAAATTATGACTCGTTTGATCGAGAGTTTACTCGATTATGTTAGGCTGCTTGATTAAACAACACCCGTTAGGTGCAAAGAGAGGTTTGCGATGAGTATTTACGAAGAGTATTTCTTACCACACTTCATCAATTGTGCTTGTGGTTTAAAGGCAATAGAACGTCAGCGAGCGAAGATGGTTCCACTGGCTAAGGGTAAGGTGTTAGAGATCGGCATGGGATCAGGCTTGAATCTTAAGCACTACAACCCAGATCAAGTCGAGATGGTCTGGGGGTTGGAGCCTTCCGCTGGCATGCGCCGCAAAGCGCAATCCAATCTCGATAATTCGTCTATCAATGTTGAATGGTTAGATTTGCCCAGCGAATCTATTCCACTTGATGACAATTGTGCTGATACCATTGTGTTGACTTATACCTTATGCACCATTCCCGATTGGCAAAGCGCCTTGGCGGAAATGAAACGAGTATTGAAACCGACTGGGAAACTTGTGTTCAGCGAGCACGGTGAGGCGCCTGATGAAAGCGTGCGGAAATGGCAGGCGCGTATTAATCCGGTTTGGAAGAAACTCGCAGGCGGCTGTAATTTGGATCGAAAAATACCTCGCTTAATTGAATCCTCAGGTTTTCAGATTCAGCAGCTTGATCAGCATTATGTAAAAGGACCAAAAATTGCTACCTATCAATACTATGGAACGGCTCAAATTTGATCAGCTAAGAATTTCTGCCAACATTGTTGGCCAGTTTGATCATAGGCAATCATGGTGCGCACAACCTTATCAAATAGGTCAGAATTAATAATTTCTTTTGGAAGTAATGGGTCTAGATTAATCAGGCGAATAGCTGCTTCACCGATAATTAAACTTTCCTTTGCCGCATCCCTGGGGCTCAACTGTTCGAGTGAGGCCTGGCTGGATTCCAGTTGGGTAATCATCGCTTGGTAGCTCGCTTCCAACTCCTTAACAGGCCACTTAGATCGCCAGCGATCACTTGTCATGTCTGTGGTTTGATTGACCTTCATTAGATAGATTCGCGAGTCCAGCCCGATATCCACTAATCGTTGTTTTAACGATTCAAGGTCGATAATCAGATTTGCCGGCCTAAGCCAAAAGCCTAATTCAACTTCGATAAAACCATAGATTTTGAATGCTCGCTCCATCGAGCGCAACTGGGTTTTGTTAGTACGGCCAAGATGGTGGGTGAGCGCAATTAACCAATCGCCGTCCCAATTTTTTGTCTTCTTATTTGCTGTGCGCCAGCTCTGGATTTCCGAATTCAAGCTGATGGCTTTTTTGCCAGTTGCATATACTCCGCGGTCGACACCGTGAATGAGTTGGTCTTTGATAAGCCTGGTTGCTGCCATGCGCATAGCCGGGGCTTCAATTCCAAATAATTGACCCGCCGAAATGAGGCGGCTAATACTTAATGTCGATGTTTCTGGCGCGTTAAATAACGACATTATCAAGCCACGAGCAGTGATTGTTTTATTCTTTTTATGTAACATATATTGCCAATATGTGAATATATCTGTTATATTTTGATGATTGTAGCAATTGCAAGCATGCCTATTAAGATAATTAGACCGTTGAGTAGAGGACTGACTTTTGAATACCGATGTAAAACTATCAGAGATTCTCTCTAAAGACGACCTGAGAGAAGTAAGGCGTAAGTCTAATGTTCGAGCAGCGATCGTGCTTGCGTTAAATTGGTTAATGTTGATTGGTGCATTCGCATTGTTCATTGTTTGGCCGAATCCCTTAAGCTTTGTGATATCAGTACTAATAATCGGCGGCCGGCAACTGGGCTTAGGCGTGCTGTTACATGAGTGCGCGCACGATTCTTTTTTTGAAAGTCTTAAGGTTAATAATTTTGTTGGCAAATGGTTGTGTGGCGCTATTGTTAATACCTCTGTATATGCCTATCGAGACTATCACCTTAAGCATCACCGCTATGCGGGAACGGAAGAGGATCCGGATAAAATTTTTGTCGACAAGTACCCAGTTAAGAAATCAAGTTTAAAGCGCAAGATTATTAGAGATATCAGTGGGCAAACCGGTGTTCGAGATACAAAGTATAAGCTGGCACAGTTTACGTGGGCGGAAAATCATCCATGGGTTTTATCTCATTTATTGATGTTCGCGGTCCTGGCATTAGTCGGTGCACCCTGGGCCTACGCCTTGTGGTGGATCGCTGAGATATTCGTTTTGCCGTTGATTGTTCGATTACGGCAAATCGGCGAACATGGCGTAGCCGATGATAGGAGTGTGCGCTCGCCTAGGCTCAATACCGGCACTACCTTGGTATCGTGGTGGGAACGATTATTGATTGCGCCTAATTATGTTAACTATCACGTTGAACATCACCAATTTGCCAGTGTTCCGTGTTATCGACTTCAGCGCTTACACAGCATGCTGAAGCAGGGCGGTTATTTTGACGGTTACGATTGCATCGCACAGGGTTATGGTGATGTGCTTAGACGAGCCGTGCAGCCTGTTAAGATAAGTTCAATAGTTAACTGAGCAATAAGCCCTGGCTTATTAAGTGCGAGTCGCATCTTGCTCAGTCCAGAAGTGTAACCGAGTCACCAAGCCCAATTCGACCAAGCGTGTTATAGACTGCGTTTTGCCCGAAATACGTCTTTCTGTCGCGCCGTCTGTGTTTCATCAGCGCGGTATTGACGTGCATTTGCTTCTCGGCGGTATTTGGGTTTACCGACGGCATAATACAACGCGAGCAAGGTTTGACTAAGGAGAGCTCAATATCCCCTATGGATATCGTATTCCACTGATCTTCGGCCCACGGCACGCTGCCAGAAATCACAATATTAGGTCTAAAACGCTCCATGCCAATTTCCAAATCAGAGTTCAATTGTTTTAATTTAACGTTGAAATCATCGAGTGAAGCTTGAGTGGTAATGAGTAATGGAAAGCCATCTGCGAACCCGACTGTTTCTTGCTGAGTTGCAAAAGCCGTATCAACTGGCCTTGAATAATCTTCGTGCATGTAAATAACTCGGCACTCTTTGCCTAAAAAGTGACTGACCCACTGTGCAACTTGATCACCACAATCTTCGCCAGCAACCTCGGTGCCCCAGACTGATGAATGGTTTTCCTGACCGCCGCCTTCTGGAACGGCGCAACTCCCGTAACCATCGGCTGAGATTGTTAAGCCATCGTCATTTAGCGCCGTATTGATTAGGCACATTCGAGGAAACTTACGCTGAGTTACGAACATTGAACGGCTATCAATAATCATCCATCGGCGATCGCATTCAGGGCCTTGACGGTTAAGCTGAATGCTATTGTGCCTCAAACCCCTCGCAGATTTTAATGGGTAGATATAAAGATCGCTTACGCTAAGAGTGGCCAAATTGCGTTACCAAAGTGTTTCAAACTAGTGATTGAAAATGACCCGTAAAAGTAAAGGGCACACGTGTTGAGCTATATGGTGTAAGCTAATTATTAATGCTCACTAATTCAACCTGTTTCGACATCGATGACGAGTCTTTTTAATCTACCCTTGAGTGTTGCACTTATCGCTGTCGTTGTGGGATTGCTCTATTGCAGGCATCGCCTTTATTGGATACTGGGTTTAGGGTTTACGGTATCAATGGCCATCACCGCAGGCATATTAGCGTTGCCTTCGCTAATACCGCTGGGTTTATTGCTTGTGATGCTCTATCGCTATCAATCTTCGAACCCAGCTTTACACAAGATTAGAGGCTTGTTTCTGGCGTTTAGTATCGTGATAGGCGTTTTGTTAGGTTTGCATATTTTACCTGGCTTTAACAATATTCAATATATTGAAGAAATACGATTGAGCGAGGCTGCGGCGAGCTTTGACGTATGGTTTAATTTTGACAAAGCCTTATTTGGCATCTTGGTGCTCGGCATTGTGTTAAGGAGTGAACTTAACCAGAACGCGGATGATTGGTGGCGCATGTCATTAACGGCGATGCCGATCATTGTCCTTGGTTTGCTGGCGACTTTCGTATTAGGGCTTTTGCTTGGTTACTCGCATGTCGAATTAAGCCTTCACAGTGTGTTTTGGTCGTGGGCGTTTAAAAATTTATTTTTCACTGTGATCGCAGAAGAAGCATTGTTTAGAGGTTTAATACAGCGTCACCTCAACAATTACCTGTCTGGCCTCCAGAGCGTATCGATTGCAGCGCTTTTATTTGGCGTGGCTCATTTTGCGGGCGGTTGGCAATACGTGCTTTTGTCTTCATTTGCGGGTTTTATGTACGGTTACGCCTATTTGAAAACAGGCAGAATTGAAGCAGCGATATTGGCGCACTTCTTATTAAATGTGACGCATTTCATCTTTTTTGTATACCCGTACGCAATTTAGTCTCAAAAAATCAATAAATTGATAGATATAACTATTTGATCTAAATCGATAATTATTTAGTTTAACAATTTTTCTATAGATCTATAGAAAAATTATTAATGATGGCTATAATCTCCGCCATGACAGACCCGAGCAAACTTATCGATTTAGCTGAAAGCACCGTTATGGGCGCTGACGCACCTATTGCCAGCAAATACGCCAGCAAAAAGCAGCGTGCTATTGAAGCCGCAGCCAAAGTGTTTGCGGATAAGGGTTTTCATGGCGCGACCACTCAAGATATTGCTGAATGCATGGGCATCCAGCAAGGCAGTTTGTACTATTACTTCAAGTCAAAAGAACAGGCGTTGCAAGACGTGTGCGAATACGGATTCGATTTATACGTCGAACGCATGAGGAAAATCTGTGCTAAGGCGCAACCGTTTGAAGCCAAAATATTGGCCATTATCACGTCACATCTGACAAGTTACTCACAAAAAGACAGCGCGATGAAAGTGCATAACGAGCAGCGTTTGTATTTGCCGACGGAGCGCCGCACTCGCATCAAAGAGCTTGGTACCAATTATCGAGAGCTGTTGGAAGCCACCCTACGAGAAGGTATTTCCGCCGGCGTCGTTCGTGATGATATTGATACGCACTTTATTGCGTATTCGATTATCGGCATTTGCAATTCCTGGGGCGCCAACTTGATTCGAGATGAATCATTGAATCTCTTTGAAACCATTGAACAGTGCTCTGACCTAATTCTGTATGGCACGTTAAAAAACAAAAATTAATCTTATTTAAAATCATTATTATGACTCAACAAAAAGCAACGAACGTCGTGTGGCACGACGGCGAAGTCACTCGCGCTGACCGATTTAATCGTTTAGGTCAAAAGGGCGTCACTCTTTGGTTCACTGGCCTTTCAGGCAGTGGCAAGAGTACCGTGGCCGTAGCGGTCGAAAAAGCCCTGCATAAGCTCGGTAAACTCAGTTATCGTTTAGACGGTGACAACATCCGTTTGGGTATTAATAAGAACTTGGGTTTCTCAGCCGAAGACAGAACGGAAAATATTCGTCGCATTGGTGAGATATCCAAGCTGTATTGTGATACTGGAATCATCACCCTAAACAGCTTCATTAGCCCATATCGTGCCGATCGTGATCAAGTACGCCAGTTGCACGCTGATGGTGGCTATAACTTTATTGAGGTTCACGTAGATTGCGCATTAGAGTGTGCTGAAGATCGCGACCCCAAAGGTTTGTATAAAAAAGCACGTGCTGGTGAGATTAAAAATTTCACCGGTATCGACGATCCTTATGAGGCGCCACTTAACCCTGAAATCACGTTGCACACAGACCAAATGACACTTGAAGAGGAAGTTGACATTATTCTCAACTATCTTCAAGAGCATCGCTTTTTGATTTTATACCGTTAGTCTAAAGGCAAACCCTCACAACAACCCAAATTAACTCATAGCGAAAACTGCTGGAGATACTCCGTGATTAAACCACATGGCGCTGACGCGCTAAACCCTCTATTCGTAGCCGACCAAACACGACGTGACGCACTAATTAATGAAGCAGATGGTCTTCGCCAAGTGTTGGTTAGCTCAGCAACGGCCGCTAATGCGGTGATGCTTGGTGGTGGCTATTTCACGCCACTCAACGGCTATATGACAAAAGCCGACGCGCTTTCTGTGGCGGATAATTTAACCACCAATGCGGGCTTGTTTTTCCCAGTGCCAGTGATGAATTTGCTTGAGGCAGGCGATATTACAGCCGGTGAGCGAATTGCACTGCTGGATCCAAACGTTGAAGGAAATCCAGTTATCGCCATTCAAACTGTATCAGCCGTTGATGAGTTTACCGAGCAAGAGTTGCTAGACATTGCGCAATCAGTGTATGGCACCACGTCGATGGAGCACCCTGGCGTGAGCGCATTTCTAAGCCAAGGCCGGTTTGCGGTAGCGGGCGATATTCAAGTCCTCAACTTCAGCTATTTTGAGACCGAATTTGCCGACACCTTTCGCACCGCGGTTGAGATTCGTGCAGAAATTGCTGAACGTGGATGGCAGAAAATCGTCGCCTTTCAAACGCGTAACCCAATGCACCGCGCCCATGAAGAGCTCTGTAAAATGGCGATGGAGGCAATGGGTGCCGAAGGATGCGTAATTCATATGCTGCTTGGCAAACTTAAAGCGGGTGACATTCCAGCTGATGTGCGCGATGCCTCAATTCGTGAAATGGTGGCGAATTACTTTCCGGAAAACAGCGTGATGGTGACTGGCTATGGCTTTGACATGCTTTATGCCGGCCCTAGAGAAGCGGTCCTTCACGCCTTATTTAGGCAAAACATGGGAGCCACGCATTTTATTATTGGCCGAGATCATGCCGGAGTAGGTGATTTCTATGGTGCCTTCGATGCGCAGACTATCTTCGATGAAAAAGTACCCGAAGGCGCACTCGAAATCGAAATTTTCAATGCGGACCACACGGCCTATTCGAAAATTTTGAATAAGGTAGTGATGATGCGCGATGTACCGGACCATAAGTTCGAAGACTTTGTTATTCTCTCTGGCACTAAGGTTCGAGAGTTGCTAGGCAATGGCATTGCGCCACCACCGGAGTTTTCCCGTCCAGAAGTGGCTAAGATTTTGATGGACTATTATCAGAGTTTGTAGCGCACGCAATAGAGTCAGGTATTAATCAGAAGGGCCTTAAAAGTGATTTCAAGGCCCTTTGTATATATACTTTAACACATTTCCAATCTCTGCTGAGAATCCTCAAATGATGCTCTCTACTTCATTTAATGCTCAAAAGTACGGTTTTTTCCGCCGCTACCGACCAAAGCCGCACCATAGTCAAAATAAAATAATGATGCACTAGTAAGCTGAATCGCCTTTAGGCTATACTCAAGCAGCATCATAAGGATAAGAACGGCGTTTATGCCATCTTCCATTTTACACAAAGGAGCTGTATGAAAAATGTCTATCTGAATAAATGTTTAACAAGCCTTTTAGCCGCAGTAATATTGGTCATCACATCGCCGGCGATGGCAGCCGAGCAATCTACCCAATTTGTTGAGTATAAAAATTATCTTATTCCGGTTCAGGTGACTGAACCTCCTGCCGCACCAACGGGCGTTACGGTCACTAGCCTCCCGGGTGGCGTCGCTCAGGTTAATTGGTAGCCAAGGGAATACTTCATATGCAAAAACTTAAGTTAATCACGTGGATTATTAACCTTGGAAATACAACTCGAAGGAGTACTTTTTTTGAATTCTAAGAACGAGCATGCATCGCTAAATGTGTTAACTATAATAAAATAATTAAGCAGGAGAATAATAATGATTAAATATCTATTGGTAGCCACATTGGCTTTTATTAATTGCCAAAATGCGATCGCGTTAGGACTGAATGGTACAACGTTTACCTCAGTACGGCCCGACTCGGGTCATGATGGCGGTGGAGTGATTATACGTACACAGGGTGGTACGCCTTTAGCCAGTGACCCGAACTCGATTTGTTCTCTAACTGAATCTGATCGCATATTCTTTATTAAAAAGGAAAATCCAATGATGGAGGAGTTGTTAGTGGCAGCGTTTATCGCACAGACTTTGAGCTCTACCAATATTCAAATCGTAGGCAATGGACAATGCAGCAGTAATAATGAATTTGAAGGTGTTCGATATATCTCGGTGAGATAACTCAGGTCCACTTCGCGCGGATGCTCTAGCGATAACTCTGTCGCTTGTCTCCAAAAGTTATTGGAATAAAAAGTATACGAGTGTGCGCCTAATCGGGTTAACTCCTTTATCGAATTACCTAGTGTCTTTGAAATTAGTACGCAGTAATCGATGAGTTTTTTAAGTTAAGCGACGATTAGACTTTCGAAGTAAAAAATATATGGATCTTACTCAAATTAGATTTAACGTTTTGAATAAGATAAATTATTATTCGTTCCCCAAGAAATTTTACCTGCACTCTTGTCCGCTGCGCAGGCACACTAACCTGACGACTAAGCAATGAAAATAATTGACTGTTTTAATGGCGATGCCGACGGAATTTGTGCGCTAACGCAATTACGCTTGGCGCAGCCCCTCGAGTCTGAATTAATTACGGGTGTTAAGCGAGACATTAAATTACTTGATCGGGTGCAGGCGTCGGCCGGTGATCAGGTGACCGTGTTGGATGTATCACTTGATAAGAATAGAGAGGGTTTGCAGTCAATTCTTAGTATGGGCGCCGAGGTGTTCTATTGTGATCATCATTTCGCCGGGGAATTGCCGCAGCATGAAAACTTAACCGCATTGATTAATACCTCAGCGAATGTGTGTACCTCTTTACTGATTAATCAACATCTCAAGGATGAATTTTTGGAATGGGCGGTTGTCGGTACCTTTGGAGACAATCTTAAGAAAAGCGCTCACGGCATGGCCAAATTTTTGGAGCTTGATTTTGAGCGACTTAAGCAGCTGGAAAATTTAGGCGTGTACCTGAATTACAATGGCTATGGGGCTGGCTTAGACGATTTATATTTTGACCCAGCTGAGTTGTTTAGGCGCACGTCGCAACATGCAAGTGCATTTGCATTCATGCAAGACGACTCTGACACATTCGACACACTTGAAAACGGCTATCATCAAGATATGTCTAAAGCCGCAGCAGTCACGCCACTGTTTGATCAAGAACATGCGGCGGTATTTGAGTTGCCGAATGAGAAGTGGGCTCGACGCGTGAGCGGAGTCTATGGAAACGACTTGGCCAATCAAAATCCATCCAAAGCGCACGCCGTGCTAACACAGCGTGACCAAGGTGGATATCTGGTCAGCGTTCGAGCACCGCTTGAGAACAAACAGGGCGCGGATCAAATATGCCGTCAGTTTGAAACGGGTGGCGGCCGAGCAGCCGCCGCGGGAATTAATGTGTTACCGGATTCCGATGTCGACAAATTTGTGCAAACCTTGAACGAGTTTTACCGTTAGCTCAATTGTTCTTTAAGCACATACTTTAAGACCTTGCCAGCAGGGTTACGTGGTAATTCATCAACCAGGTGCAGGCGCAGCGGGATTTTGTACTTGGCGAGGTGATCGGTGGCAAACTCACGCAGTTCTTCAAGGCTTAAGCTCGAGCCTTCTTTGAGTGCAGCAACCGCCGTGACCGCTTCTCCCCATTTATCATCCGCTAGGCCGATAACCGCCACTTCGGCTATGTTGGGGTGTTTGAATAACACGCTTTCCACTTCGGCTGGGTAAACATTTTCACCACCTGAAATGACCATATCTTTTAGTCGATCACAGATAAATAGAAATCCATCCTCATCAATATAGCCGACGTCGCCTGAATGAAACCAGCCTTCCTTATCAATCGCTTCAGCGGTGGCTTCGGGTCGATTCCAGTACCCCTTCATCACGTTAGGGCCTTTAATACAGATCTCTCCTCGATCACCACTGCTGACTTCGCAGTTTTCGTTATCGACAATTCGCACGTCAATATACATTGGAGCTTGCCCGGCAGAACCGAGCTTTTCGATTGACCATTCCGGTGTTAAGAATGTTGCAAATGGCGCTGTTTCGGTCAAACCGTAGCCCTGGCAAAACGGCACGCCGCGTTGATCGTACAAAGTGAGTAAAGATTCTGGTGGAGGTGCCGCGCCACAAATAAAGGTTTCCACATTGCTAAAGTCGGTGGTGTTGAAGTCCTCGTGCTGAGACATAAACAAGAACATCGCCGGTGCGCCAAACATGTGCGTGATTTTATACGTATCAAACGCCTCCAATACGGCCTTAGGATCGAACGCGCGCATCAATACCAATTTTGCCCCAATGGTAAAGGAATGCAGTGTTAACACATTTAAACCACCAATATGAAATAGTGGCGCGACCACCAAGTTGACATTATCGCGCGACGCGGCGAACGTGAAATGCGCATTGATGTTATTCCACATTATGTTGCCGTGGGTCAGCATCGCTCCTTTGGGTAATCCGGTCGTGCCCGAGGTGTACATAATCAAGGCGATATCGTTTGGGTCAACCCATACACTTTCAGCCAATTCGATTGACTGATTCCGCTCTGTGGGTAACGACCGCCAACCTTCGAATTGACTCTCGGCGCTAAAAAAGTGTTGGCAACAAAGACTATCCTTAACGCCCTCAATGGTGGCTTGGGAGGCATCATCAACAACCAGGCTGTGAATCCCAGCATCGTTGATGATGAAGGTAAGTTCTTCACCGGTTAATCGAAAATTCAGCGGTACAAAAATAGCACCAATCGCGTTGGCTGCGAATAAGGTTTCCAGAAAGGCGGGTTGATTAAAGCCGAGGAAACCAACACGGTCGCCGAAGCAGACGCCGCTGTCTCGAAACAGTTGTGCTTGTTTTCTAACGGTTGAAGCAAACTCACCAAAGGTTTGTTCCTCACCTTCGAACACCAGAGCAGTTCTCTCTGGATTGAGTTGTGCTCGCCGCAGAACGGTGTCCGCTAAATTAACTCGCGGTTGGGTTGAATGCATTCTAATCTCCTCGTTTATTATGATTTTAAAATTAGTCTATCATTAGCCATTGGTCCTTCACCATGCCTTGCGTGCATTCTGGCATGGTCAGAGTACTAAATAATTATAACAATACGCTATGAACGAAGATCGAATGCCTGTTCTGATTGCCTGTGGGCAATTTGTCGACCGGCCTGACAGTGGCCATGATTTTACACCGATACAAATGATGGCCGAAGCAGCGCGGCTCGCAGTGGACGACAGTGGTGTTGCAACCATTCTTGATAGCATCGATGTTTTAGTTGCGACAGGGTTAACGGTTGATGAGGCTCAGGTCAATACGCCGGTGTCGGGCATGTACAAAAACGTGCCTAAAAGCGTAGCCAATGAATTGAAAACATCTCCATCACGCTTACTCTATACCCACACAGGGGGCAATACACCTCAACGATTGATGAATCATTTCGCCAGCGAAATTGCGGCCGGTCAATCTGAAACTGTGTTGTTAACCGGCGGCGAAGCGTTAAACACCATGGGACGTCGATTCAATCATTGGAGCAAGTTGTTATTACCAAAAGGTGATTGGAAGGATAACCCGGGTGGCGCACCTGATAGGTTTGGAAGCGACAAGCCAGGTAACTCGCGCTATGAAGGCCGCTATGGAATGAGTTTGCCGATTAAGGTTTACCCATTATTTGAAAACGCGTTGCGAATTCATTATAAGCAGACTCATTCGGAGCACCGCAAGTTAATCGGAGAACTGTTTTCTGGATTAAGCAGCGTTGCCGCAAGCAACTCACATGCTTGGTTTCAACAACAGAGAAGCGCAGAAGAATTGATCACGCCTAGCGATGACAATCGCATGATTGCTTATCCCTACACTAAGTATCTGAGTTCGATGATCAATGTAAATCAATCGGCGGCGGTTATTCTGACATCGGTGGCTCGAGCCAAGGCCCTAGGAGTGAGTCGTGATAAATGGGTGTTTCTCCATGGGTGTGCTGATGCGAACGATATTTGGAATGTCAGTCAGCGTGATAATTTTCACTCTTCTCCTGCGATGAGGGCCATTGCTAAGTCAGCACTATCCATGGCAAATAAAGATATAGACGACATGGCCTTTTTTGATATCTACAGTTGTTTTCCATCAGCGGTGCAAATTGCGTGCGACGAGTTTGGCATCGCTCATGATGATACTCGAGGTCTAAGCTTAACGGGCGGTTTACCTTACTTTGGTGGGCCGGGTAACAACTATAGTATGCACGCCATCGTCGAGATGATTGTGCGAGCTCGAGAAAACGAGAAAGAGTTTGGATTGTTGAATGCAAACGGTTGGTACCTTACCAAGCATTCAATGGGTATTTATAGCGCACAAAAGCCAGATCATGATTGGACGGGTTCGGAGATTGAGTCCGTACCCGAGCCGACTGTGGAATTAGTAGATGCGGCAAAAGGAGAAGCTCGCATGGAGACCTTTACGGTTACATACGACAAAGTTAATCGTCCAAAGAAAAGTATTGTAATCGCTCGCCTGGAGAGCGGTGAGCGTTGTTTGGCTACCACTGATACTGATTTAAATACGCTGGACTCATTGATGAGCGCTGAAGAGTTTTGCTTAAAAGGAGAAATAAAAAATGTTGAAGGCAAGAATATTTTTCGGTTTTAGAGTATTGCTGCCCTCATCCAGAGGATAAGGTTTGACATGGCTTCTATTCAGAAAATTGAAACGCTGCACATAGATTTGATCGAGGACTTGTGGTGCCAACTTAAGCAACATCACCAAGATAGAACCGTTGATTTTACAGACTACTATTTGCAAAGCAGTTTCGAAAAGCGCAAATCAGAGCTATTGGCTAAGGACGAGCTGGCTATATTTGTTGCGCAAGAAGGGGAGCTTGCAATCGGTTTTTGTGTGGTATCTATTAACGCGAAGCAGGGTGAAGTGGATTCCTTGTTTGTTACTCAAAGTCATAGAGGTTTAAACCTGGGAGCCCAACTTTTGCAAGCTGGAATAGCTTGGTTAAATCAACAAGACGTAAGTAGTGTGCGATTGTTGGTCGGGCAGGGTAATGAGTACGCGTTAGCGTTTTACCAAAAGTTCGGGTTTAAAGTTCGTGCCACGATGATGGAGTACTTCGGATAATCAATTGATTAATTTTATATGAGCCGAATTAATCGATTTAATGAATTGAACAAACTTAGAGCTCTTCCAGTTGATTTAAATAGAGTTCGCTATTTTGCGTGTAATGCGCAGCGCCCATTTTCAACATGCCTTGAGACTTTTCATCGAGGGTTTTTACGACTTTCGCTGGCGAGCCAAGTACCATTGATCCATCGGGAATTTCCATACCCTCTGTTACGAGCGCATTAGCACCAATCAAGCAATGCTTGCCGATTTTCGCGCCGTTCAATACAACCGCATTCATACCGATAAGAGTGCCTTCGCCAATTGTGCAACCATGCAGCATCACCTTATGACCCACGGTCACATTGGCTTCTATATTGATCGGAAAGTGATCGTCTACATGCAGAATCGAGCCATCTTGAACATTTGAATTTTTACCAATAGTAATTGGCTCGTTGTCGGCGCGTAATACGCAATTGAACCACACACTGGCTTTTTCATGCATGACAACCGAGCCAATCAAATCGGCAGAGGGTGCGACAAAGCACGATTTATGAATGTTGGGTGACTTGTTGCCGAGTTTATAAATCATGCGCTTACATACCAGAGACTAGGTTAATCATTACACCGGCGGCCACTGCCGAACCGATTACCCCCGCAACATTAGGGCCCATTGCGTGCATTAGTAAAAAATTTTGCGGGTTAGCTTCCAGCCCAACTTTATTAGCGACACGCGCCGCCATCGGTACAGCTGATACGCCTGCGGCACCGATCAAAGGATTGATCTGATGTTTCGAAAATTTGTTCATAAGTTTTGCCATCAACACACCCGCTGCGGTGCCAATACAAAACGCGACCGCCCCGAGCGCCAATATCCCCAATGTTTCGAGGTTTAGGAATTTCTCAGCGCTCATTTTCGAGCCAACGCCCAAGCCTAAGAAAATTGTCACAATATTGATTAAGGCATTCTGGGTTGTATCGCTCAAGCGAGCTACGACACCACATTCCTTCATCAAGTTGCCAAAGCAGAACATGCCAAGTAACGGCGCAGCATCGGGTAACAAAAAGGCAACCAACACTAATAAGGTTAAAGGGAAGACAATTTTTTCAGCGCTGGAGACGGTGCGTAATTGCTCCATTTTTATCTGGCGTTCGGACGGAGTGGTCATGGCGCGCATGATGGGTGGCTGAATAATCGGCACCAATGCCATATACGAGTAGGCCGCGACAGCGACAGCTCCCAACAATTCAGGTGATAATTTGCTGGTAACAAAAATCGCGGTTGGGCCGTCCGCACCACCGATGATGCCGATAGATGCTGCATCACGAATGCTAAAATCCAGAATACCGAAATGGCCTAAGGCCACGGCGCCTAACACAGTGGTAAAGATTCCCACCTGGGCCGCCGCACCGAGCAACAATGTTCTTGGGTTTGCCAGCAAGGGGCCGAAATCGGTCATTGCACCGACGCCCATGAATATAATCAGCGGAAACATGCCGGTCTCAATGCCCGCGGCGTAAATATAGTACAACAGACCGCCTGGGCTGGTCATATGCCCAGCGGCATCGTAAACGGGTGCGAGGTCGAAGCCTGCACCAGGAATGTTTGCAAGTAGTGTTCCGAAGCCGATAGGCACCAGTAATAAGGGCTCAAAGCCTTTGCGAATTGCCAGAAACAAAAGCCCTAGTCCAACTAACATCATGAGAATTTGGCCAGCTTGAACTTGCGCCAAGCCAGAGCTCAACCAAAGGTTATTTAAGTTATCCATAGTTCAGCCCTACGCGATGCTTAATAACACATCGCCAACAGCGATACTGTCGCCTTCGCGCACATTGATGCTGGTGATTTGACCGTCCTTTGGAGCGGCGACGTTGGTCTCCATTTTCATTGCTTCTAAGACCAAAACCGTATCACCGGCTTTTACCTGCTGGCCTGCGCTTACTGGAATGTTGATTACATTCCCTGCCAGGGGCGCGTTAATAGCCTCGCCTCCTGTGAGCGGAGTCTGGTTCACCGCGGTTACTTCTGAGGCTTGGTTGCTCATTGGTATGATGCCTGACACATCACCGCCTTCGGTGACGGTGACAGTAAAGCTCTGGCCGTCGACATCTACCGTGTAGATTTCCTCGCCTGCATCCGTTGTTGGGACATTGGTCGCAGGTTTGCCGGTTGGTATGGGTTCAAAGGCACCAGGATTATTTCGATTTTGAATGAAATTCAAACCAACTTGTGGAAACAAGGCATAGCTAAGAACATCGTCAATAAATTCATCACCGTTTTTGGTTTCCAATGTGTGCTCATCTACTAACGATTGAAACTCAGCCGTGAGTGCATCCATTTCGTCTTCGATCAAATCGGCGGGGCGACAGGTTATGGCGTTCTCGCCCTCATCTAGCACGCGTAATTGCAGTTCCTTGTTAACTGGCGCCGGTGTGGCTCCATACTCGCCTCGCAGCACGCCGGCCGTTTCTTTGGCGATGTTTTTATAGCGCTCGCCCATTAAGACATTGATCACCGCTTGTGTGCCCACTATTTGCGAAGTCGGTGTTACCAACGGAATAAATCCTAAGTCTTGTCGCACCCTTGGAATTTCAGCTAATACCTCATCAATTTTATCTTCGGCGCTTTGCTGGCGAAGTTGGTTCTCCATATTGGTTAGCATGCCCCCTGGCACCTGGGCCACCAAAATTCGTGAATCTACACCTCTAAGCGACCCTTCAAATTCGGCGTACTTTTTGCGAACTTCTCTAAAATAAGCCGATATTTCTTCCAGCTTTTTAATGTCCAGGCCAGTATCTCGATCACTGCCTTCAAAGATTGACACCACTGATTCTGTTGCAGAATGACCGTAGGTCATTGACATAGATGAAATCGAAGTGTCAACGTTATCGATGCCTGCTTCTACGCACTTGGTAATGGTGGCGGTACTTAGCCCGGTTGTTGCATGCGCGTGCAATTGAATGGGAATGTCGACGGTTTTCTTTAGTTCAGTGACTAACTCATAACCAATATAAGGTTTAAGCAGACCAGCCATGTCTTTGATGCAAATCGAATTAGCGCCAGCGTCTTCGAGTTGCTTCGCCATATCAAGCCAAAGCTGAGTATTGTGCACTGGGCTAACAGTGTACGAGAGCGTGCCTTGTGCGTGTTTGCCAACCTTGTTCACCGCTTTTAACGCGGTCGTCATATTCCGCATGTCGTTCATCGCATCGAATACTCGAAATACATCGATGCCATTGATCGCGCAACGTTCTACAAATTTGTCGACCACATCATCTGCATAATGGCGGTAACCTAAAATATTCTGGCCTCGAAACAGCATTTGCTGAGGTGTTTTTGGCATTGCTTTTTTGATTTCACGAATTCGGTCCCAAGGGTCTTCGCCCAAAAAACGAATACAAGAGTCAAACGTTGCACCACCCCATGATTCCATTGACCAATAACCAATGTCGTCTAGCTTCTCGGCAATAGGCAGCATGTCGTCGATGCGCATACGGGTAGCCAGTAATGATTGATGGGCGTCGCGCAACACGACTTCAGTTATTCCTAATTTTTTAGACATGGCGTTTTAGTGTTCGGAAAATGTGATGCTTAACGTCGGCGATGTTGAGCGATTGCTTTTTCTATCGCGCTGATAATTTTGGGGTCGACTGCGCTTGTTTGATTTGAAACTTGAGACGGTTCAGCTTGATTAGGGGCTTGCTCAGAGACCGGAGCAAAGCGATTCACCAGCTTAGACATGACGGTGGTAGCAAATACCAGAATTGTTAGAAACACGAAAACGGTTCCCATACCAAATAGCATGAGATTGATTCCTTGATCGATCAGAGTGTCTTGCATCTTGGTGTGCTCTTATCTTGTAAATAAGGTTGGTGTGAAAAGCGGTTTAATTTTACATCAATATGTGCAGATTATTTAGAGTGAAGCGTCATTAATTCTATTGCTCCGCAGGCTTTCCGCATTATATTTTGCGTAGTACTCCGCAGGCAGCCCGGTAAAGGTATTCGCAATCTCGCGAGCCCGCCGTTTCCCGAATAGAGTGCATTGCCCATTGGGGCGCGCCTATATCGAGTGTTTCGATACCGAGTTCGCTCGCGGTAATCGGGCCAATAGTGCTACCGCATGCCATATCTGAGCGTGTTACAAAGGTTTGAACGGGTATCTCGAGTTTGTCACAAATCTGCTTGAATTTTGCTGAGCTGATGCTGTTGCTGGCATAACGCTGGTTGTTATTAATTTTGATTACCGGACCGGCGTTGAGCAGTGGTCCGTGGTTTTGATCGTGCTTGTCAGCATAATTAGGGTGTATGCCATGAGCGTTATCACAAGACACCATGGTTGAGCGAGTGATTAATTGGGTCATGCTGGCGGGGCCGTCACTAAGACGTTGTAGTACTGACTTGAGAAATGGACCTTGCGCGCCACACGCGGAAGCTGAGCCAACCTCTTCATGGTCAGTAGAAACAAATAACGATGCTTGATCCGTTGCCGTGTCGACAATCGCACGTGCGCCGATGTAAGTACTGAGTAAATTATCGATGCGGCTAGCACATACAAATTCCTTGTTTAAGCCTACCAGCGCTGGCGCTTGAACGTCATAGCATGACAATTCAAAATCTAAGATTTGTTTAGCATCTTCGAGACCTTGTGTTGTTAGTTGCTCAAGTAATAATACTTTGAAGTCGATGTCATCACTTTGTCCAATGATAAGCGGCAGATGGTTTTGTGGGTTGATTGCACGCTTGGTATTGGCCTCACGATCTAGGTGGATCGCTAAATTGGGTATGATCGCGATAGGGCGTTGAAAATCAATTAACTCGTGAAATAGTGTGCCATCGTTTGTGATGCCGCTGACTCTCCCCGCAATCGACAGTTCTCGGTCTAACCAAGGGTGTAACAAGGCGCCACCATACACTTCCACACCCAGCTGTGTATAACCATGTTTGCTTATTTTAGGATTGGGTTTAATGCGCAAACAAGGACTATCGGTATGCGCACCCAGCATTTGAAATCCCTGTGAGTAATCGGCACCGGTTCGAAATGCGATGATCGAGGAGTCGTTTCGTGTGACTACATAGGCGCTGTTATTCTCAATAAGCCAATTATCCTCCTCGCGTAAATGCTCGAAGCCGTTACGAGTGAATAAATCAACCAGAGTCTTGGTGGCGTGGAATGGCGTAGGTGACTGAGCAATGTAGTCACACAAATCATTAGCGATAGAAGTTGTCATGTTTTGAGTTGGCTATTTGGTCTTGATACGGCTCGATAGTGTCGCCGTACTATTTGAATATGGTCGATTAGGCCTTATTATAACAGGACTTAGTCGACAAATAGGTTGTCCCCCTTGTTCTACTCACTTCTTGTCATCGCTGCTGTCGGAGCGTTGCTTTTCGCGATAAAGCGCTGGCAGTCATTGCCAGAATCAGAACGTGCTGCCTTTGCTAGAAAAGCATTTATCTATGGTGGTGCTGCGATGATTCTTGGCCTGGTGTTGGCGGGCAAAGCTCATTGGTTAATGGGGGTTTTGGCGGCCTTGCTGGCGCTCGCAGGCAGGGTTGCTCAATTCGCGCAATATATACCATTGTTTAAAAAGTTGCTCGGAGATGAAGAAGCACCGTCTCAATCTGGCTCAGTTGCCGCAACAAAAAAAGGGATGAGTCGGCAAGAAGCGGCCGATATTCTCGGTGTTGATATTAATTCTGATGCCGATGATGTACGCACAGCGCACAAGCGTCTAATGCAAAAGATACATCCAGACCGAGGTGGATCCGATGCGTTAGCAAAACAAATTAATTTGGCAAAAGATGTGTTGCTAAAATAAGTGAGGTCGGCCCGATCATTATTCAGATGTAAAGCAGGGTATCTCGAGTTAGAACAGACACAAATTACTAAAGATATTTGCGAGTAACTATTTCAAGTTTTGCATAAATGCTCTGAGTTCGGCCTGAAGGCGTTCGGGTATTTCGAACTGAGCTGAATGGCCTGCATTGTCAAAGACGACTAATCGAGAGTTGGCCAGATTATCTTTATAAGATTGACCATATTCCAGAGGCACTATTGGGTCATGTTTGCCCCATAATACTAATGCTGGTGCGGTAATGGTCTGCGCTGCCTCATTCATTCGAAAGTCGGCGCCGGTTTCGACCTGTCTGATCAGATCGTTGATGAAGGGAATAACTTTATTTGTTTCATTGACCAAATGTTGTAACACAGGTTGGGGGAAGGCGGGTGGCGTTACAAATGCGCTTTCAAAGAAGTCAGATAAAAACTTTACGTCTATTTTTTCTGGAAAGTAAACGTAAACGGATTCATTCTCGAGTTGCATACCTGTGGCGTTAAGGATCACAAGGCCTCGGGTTTTACTAGGGTATCTGGCTGCAAAGGAACTCGCTGTATGGCCACCCATAGAATTACCTCCGATGACCAGCTGTTGGATTCTGAGTTGATCAACCAGTTGTTTGATGAATTTCGCTTGCCCAGCAATGCTGTAGTCTCGACCTTCTTCTTTCAAATTCTCTCCATGTGCTTGAAGGTCTGGAAGCACGATTCGATAACTCGAACTAAGTTCGCGAACAGACGTTACAAAGGAGTTTTTATCATCGTTTAAACCGTGCAATAACATCAATGTTGGATTTGACGCATCTCCACCTTCGAAATAATGTGCAGTGTAACCATCAATATCAACGGATTTTTTTACCAATCCTGCACCGCTGGCTGATAACGACTGCACCGCACTCATCATTGTGCCTGGATAAATGAAGTAGATGATTCCTACCACGACTATGCTTACTGAGAATATGCCGCCAAAGATTTTGAGCACGGTTTTCATGAATCTATATAGAGCCTTGTTTTTTACTTTGCCTGAAGGCTCGCTTCACGAATCGCTTTGAATTCGTTGCCTTCGCTCCACTTTGGCCAATCATCGCTATTGCTGATCGCCACGCCGATACTGAAATGCGCATATAAGTCTTGCATAATGCCGTCGTTGTCCCATTCAGGGTGTACTTCATCACTGGCTTTGTGATAACGCTGAATGACGTAACGCTCGGACTCAGATTTGCCATATCCCTCTGGTTTACCACGCACATTGATACCGGCCTTAGCATACAACATTGGTACGCCTTTTTTTGCCAGATTGAAGTGGTCTGATCGATAGAAGAAACCTTTTTCCGGCGTTGGTTCTTGTACGAGTTCTCGGCCTTGTTCAGTGGACACGGCTTTTAAGTAGTCGTCCATCTGCGAATTTCCGTAGCCAACAACGACGATGTCATCGGTCGCACCCGCCGTCGGCATCGCGTCGATATTAATACCGGCAACGGTTTTGTTCATTGGAAACGGAGGCGCGTCTGCGTATTGCTTAGAGCCTAGCAAGCCTGACTCCTCAGCAGTAACCGCGAGAAACATGACTGATCGCTCAGGAGCCTGTGGCAACGACTTGAAGGCTTGTGCCATTTCCAGCATCCCAGCAATTCCTGTCGCGTTGTCTTGTGCACCATTAAATATAGCGTCTTTGCCTTCGGCGACGGATTTCACGCCTAAGTGATCCCAGTGCGCTGTGTAGATAAATAATTCATCCGGCTTTTTACGGCCTTCAACGTACGCGGCAACATTGTATGAATCTGATTTTCGGTTGCTGGTTTCCAATCGACTGCTGGCTTTGCTGCTCATTATTATCGGTTTGAAACCTTGCTTACCTGCCTGTTCAACCATTTCCGAATAGTCGACACCGTTCTTGCTAAACAATTCTTCGGCGGCGGGTTGAGTGATCCAAGATTCTACTGCCAAGTTATCAATGTTGCCGTCTTCAGCAAATAAATTGTATTGCGGACCAGACCAGCTACCACTCACTACTTCCCAGGGATACCCCGCGGCTTTATCTTCATGAACGATAATGGCGCCTGCCGCTCCCTGACGAGCGGCTTCCTCGAATTTATACGTCCAACGACCATAATACGTCATTGTATTGCCCTTGAATAAGTTTCCCTCTGGACTGCGGAAACCAGGGTCGTTGACTAAGATGACGGCTGTTTTGCCAGTCATATCAACACCTTGGTAATCATTCCACCCATACTCAGGCGCGACGACACCGTAGCCAACAAACACCAGCTCGGAGTCTTTTATTTCAGAGGCATCGCCGCTGCGAGAGGTAAACACCACTGAGCTCTTCCTATATGGGAGTGACATACTGGTGCCGTCGTTATGGCTAAGTACTAATGGTGGGTTATTGGTGACGGTAAGTTCCATAAGCGGTACCGCTTGCCGATAACTGTCCCCAAAACCGGGTTTTAGGCCCAATTTTTTAAATTCTCCTTCGATATAGCTGACCGTTTTTTCGCCGCCGGGTGTGGCGGGTGCGCGGCCTTCGAACTCGTCCGACGCGAGAATATTTACGTGTTGCATAAAGCCTGCTTCATCAATTTGTCTAGCGGCTGTTTCAACGTCATTAGCGGCGGTGGCTCTTACCTGAGGCGTGGCCTCGGGGCTGATTTCTTCTGCTGAGCTATTAGGTGTAGATTGTTGCTCACAAGCTTGCAGAAAAAGCATGCTGCCGAGAATAGCTATTGAGCTTAATTGATTAATTTTTGTCATTGTACTTATCTGGGGTCGTGATGGAGTTTGATCGTTGATTATTTTTGTTTTGTTGCTGCCTTTTTTGTTGTCCTTTTTTTCTTTGTTTTTCTCTTTGCCGGCTTCGGTTTTACCGATTTTTTCTGCATTGATGCGTCTAACAGGTCATCGAAGCTTTCGCGCATACATTGCATAAAGAAATCGACGTCGGGCATGGTGCGTCGGCATGAAGTTGCACTGAATGAGATGTTGCCATTATGACTAGTCACTGCAATGAATAAGCCCATACGATCAGATAGTGGCCCCAAGCCCATTTGGGTAACCAGTCTCGCTCCATTCATATACACTGGCACTTGTGGGCCAGGGACATTGGAAATGCAAACATTCGTCATGCGCCCCGCCATTTCTGATCTCATCATCAGGCGAGCCGCGAGCAATTGAGTACTTGCTGGAATGTGCCTGGTAACGTCAGTCATGATTCGCGCCGAGATACCGCGCCGAGCCGCTTTTTGCTCCTTTCGTCTCTGCCTGAATTGCGCTTAGGCGTTCAACCGGATCGGCTATATTCGTGTGCAGCAACGGCGACATAGTGCTGATGTTATTACCGGGTTGTTCCGCTTCTTGAAGACTGCCTTTATCAGCGCGCACATTGACCGGAACAAATGATCGTAAGCTTTCACTGGGTAATTCTTTATGGTGACCGAGATATTTACGTAGCGCGCCAGAGCAAACAGCCAGCACAATGTCATTGATGGTGGCGCCTTCGACCAATCCTCTTATGGGCTTAAAGTCGGCAAGTGAAAACGCGGTGGAGTCAAATACTCTGTGCGGTGATGTTTCAAGATTAAAGCGAGTTAAAGGAACCGTGGCTTTCGCTTCTCTTTGTTTCTCAATAAAGCGATCTTTTGCTGTTTGTACCATGCTCGGTGCATACTTCATTAATGACTCAGCCACTTTAACCGGAGAGCGTAAGCCATTGAATAAGCCGCGTGCCGACATTTGAAACGGAGTGGGTTTTTCATTACGAGCAGACGTAACGCGTTGTTTTACTGGCATCACGGGGGTGCCTTTTTGGTCGATGTCCATTAATCCACCAAAGAAATTGACGATTGCCATACCGTCTGCTGCCGCATGATGAATTTTTGTCGCAATCGCATATGAGCCTTTGGGAATATTAGGAACATTATCGATGCCTTCGATCACGTACATTTCCCAGGGCGCTCGTTGCATATCCAGCGGACGTGAGTGGAACCTTGCCAGATGGATGCAGAGCTGCCGCCAGTCAGCTGGGTGAGGTAAACGACCATGTCGAATATGATATTCAATATCAAAGTGTTCGTCGTCGATCCAATAGGGGTAGTCGAGTTCAAGAGGGACATGATAGATGCGTCGCTTATAGATTGGTGACGTGTGCACACGGCTGCGTACATGTTCGATGATTTGCTTGAATCGAACGGTTCCTTCAGGCGCGGTCGATGGGTCGAAAATGGCAACCGATGTAACCTGAGACAGGCTCTTGTTGGTTTCCATGTAAAGAAATTGCGCGTCTTGTGCCGATAGCTGCTGCATGAGTGTATTTTGTAAATGGTGAGGCTCGGTGCCGTGGTGCGATAATCTTACTCCAAAACAGTTGTCGACTTACAGTGCAGATCCTCCATGAGACTAAGTTTATTGACAAGATTGCTGATAAATATCTCGGTGTTTAACCTTTCTTTAATGAATGATGTAAATATTCTGAGCTAAGCCCTGTCTTTCTTGTAAATAATAGGCTTTGCGGTAGTATTGGACGTTAGTAGTAAAAATCTGCCATCTTGATAGGTAGTGCACATCAATATTCATAGATCAAATTAATTATTAAGCGCCCTGAGTGACTGCATGGATTTATACAGTAAAGTTACAAAAGAAGTAGATGCATTACCCAACGGTCCGCAAATAGGTGCGTTTTTTGATTTTGATGGTACCGTAATCTATGGTTATTCGGCGACCACGTATTTGCGCGAGCAGATTAAGCGTGGTGATGTCTCCCCGAGACAGCTCGTTGAATTGATGAAGACCATGACTCAATTTGGATTGGGGAATTTGGGCTTTTCGGCGATGATGACAATCGCATCGCAATACCTGCGAGGTATTTCTGAAGAGGACTATTTGGAATTTGCCGAGAAGCTTTATTCAAAGCATATTGCGAAATTGATTTACCCTGAATCACGAGCTCTTATTGAAGCGCATTTGAGAAAAGGGCATACGGTCGCTTTGATAAGCGCCGCAACGCCTTATCAAATAATGCCGGCCGCCAGAGATCTGGGAATTGAGAACGTCAAATGTTCTAACTTAGAAGTTGTTGATGGAAAATTCACTGGTGCAGTCGTTAAGCCCACTTGCTATGGAATGGGCAAGGTAGACGCAGCAGAACAATTGGCAGATCAATATGATATTGATATTAGTCAGAGTTATTTTTATTCTGACAGTGATGAAGATATTCAACTGCTGGAATTCGTTGGTAACCCCAGGCCGCTAAATCCGAACAAGCGTTTGCGTCGTGTAGCGCGCGGTCGGGGCTGGCCAGTGCAAGATTTTAAAAGTCGTGGCAATGCATCGATTTTTGATTATGTTAAAACGGCCGCGACACAAGCCAGCATGCTGACTTCGTTCGTGGCTGGTTTGCCGATTTACGCTTTAACGGGCTCGATGAATAAGACGAGAAACTTTTCTACCTCTTTATTTGCCGATACCGCCTGTGCTTTGACGGGTATAGAGCTCGATATTGAGGGCGAAGAAAATGCCTGGGCTAATCGGCCCTGTGTGTTCGTTTTTAATCATCAAAGTCAGGCCGATGTGGTGATATTACCGGCACTGTTACGTCGCGATTTAGCGGGCATCGGTAAGAAGGAAATTGGCAATGTACCGATTTTAGGAAAGCTAATGCAGATTGGTGGGACTGTCTTAATCGACCGAGAGAATTCCGCGTCAGCGGTAGAAGCAATGAAACCATTGGTTGACGTATTGCAAAAAGAGGGTCGCAACGTGTGTGTAGCGCCAGAGGGTACACGCTCGACATCGACAAACTTGGGCCGTTTTAAGAAAGGTGCCTTTCATTTAGCAATGCAGGCTGGTGTTCCGGTTGTACCGATTGTGATTCATAACGCGATTGATGTTGCTCCCCGTGGACAGTATGTGTTTAGACCCGCCACAGTTAAGGTAACGGTATTGCCTGCAGTTGACACATCACAGTGGCAAGCTGAAACGATGGGTGAGCATGTCGATTATGTGCGCGATATGTTTCTTGAAGAGTTAGATCAAATGCAATTTCAAATATCCGATGAAGAGCGACGAAAATCTGACGCTCGACTTAAGAATTTGAAGCGTAAAGAAGCTGAAAAGAAGCGCGCGAAAGCTGGAAAGCCCTCGAAAAAGAAAGCTAATTCGGTAAGCAAAACCGTCGGCAAGGTGGCCGATACAGTCAAAAAGTCGGCTAAAAAAGTTTCCGTCTCAACTAAAACTGCAAGCAAGAAAAGCGCTAAGAAAAACACACAAAAAACCAACTCGGTGAAACAATCGCCAGCGACAAATAAACCTGTTGCGCGTAAAACCAAAGTTAAAAAGCGAACAGTCAAGGCGGTTGAACCAAAGCGCATGCCGCGTAAACGGCCGCGCAAACCGGCCGCGCCAAAAGTGTCAGCTCGAACATTGGATAGTTAAACCTAAGAAGAATAATGACGATAAACCCCTGGACGCAAATCAACTCTGAACAAGTTCTTTTCATTATAGATGCAGAGCATGACGTAGAGGAGCGCTTGCTTCTTCAGTGGTTAAATAATACCAAGGCACAAATTGGTTTTGCTGGGTCGGTTAGCCACTGCGTTGTACCCATAGCACACGATCCTGAAGATATCCCTACTCAAGGCTTACAAATGGCTTTGCAAGTCTCCGAAGAAACCCTCGTTGTGCCAGTCCGTGTGGTTTGGAAAACCACATTGGACGAAATAGACGGTAAACCCAGATTAAGGGACTTGTTGCGTGGCAATCCTCGCAGGCCGAATAAAGCAAAGGCGCAACGAATTTTAGACGCTGATCCATCACGTGCTCATTGCATTCTGGGTAAGCCCGCGACGGTTGGCGATTTGTCTGAGCGCTATGCTCAACGTCGTGAGATCGCTCCTGTTGACTCAGATTTAGCAGACTACGTTGCTGAGCAAGCAAGTCTGGCGCTAGAAGTGGCCGAGAGGCGATTGCGAGGGGGGCGTTATAAGGTTCCAAGACAAGTTTCTAAGCAAGTCAGGGGCAGTGATCGTTACAAAGCTGGACTATTGAAAATTGCTGCTCAGACCGGTGAGTCCGAGCAAGAGTTACGTACCAAAGCATTACCTTACTTCAAGGAACTGGTTGCGACCCCTCATAATTTTTGGCAAGACGTGGCGGGTGCGTTTAATCGCTGGGTGATTTCGCTTGGCTATGAAAATGAAGTTGTCATTGACGTGGAAAAACTGGAACGCTTTCGCTCAATTGTTCGAGAGCATCCGACTGCCTTATTGTGGACGCATAAAACACATATGGATGGTATCACCATGCAATCCGTATTGTTTGAGCATGACTTTCCACCGCCGCATATTATGGGCGGTATTAATATGGCTTTCGCTGGAGTCGGTTATTTAGCAAGACGCTCTGGCGCGATTTTTATCCGCCGTACGTTTCAAGATAACCCCTTGTACAAATTAGTTTTACGGGAGTATTTAGCGTACCTACTGGAAAAGAGATTTCCCTTAACGTGGTCGTTTGAAGGTACCCGATCACGAGTTGGCAAGTTAATGCCACCCAGGTATGGCATGTTGAAATACGTTGTTGATGCAATGCAGGAATCGAGCGCCGATGACCTGCATTTGATTCCGGTGGCGATTAACTATGACATGAATAACGATGTTAAAGATTATGCTGCTGAGCAAAGTGGAGCAATAAAGCGCCCTGAGTCGCTTAGTTGGTTTATTTCTTATCTGCGTCGAATGCGCCAGCCACTAGGCCGTATTTATATAGACTTTGGTGAGCCGGTCGTTGTTAAGAAGAATAGTTTTAGTGACGACCCACTCGCATTGCAGAAAACCGCGTTCCAAATCGGCGTGGAAGCAAATCGGGTCACGCCAATTACGCTAACCGCATTGATGTCGTTATCATTACTCGGTGCAGCACCACGGGCGCAAACAATTGAAGAACTGCAAGACAATATGCAGGCTTTGCGAGAGTGGTCTAAAGGTCGAGATATAAGTTTTACCAGCGATTTTGACGACGATAATAATGAACAAATGCAGACATTGATCAGTAACATGGTTAATTCTGAGTTAATTAACCGATATGACGAAGGCCCCGAGACGGTGTACGCGGTCGCTGCAGATCAGCACGCAATGGCGAGCTATTACCGAAATACCATTGTGCATCACTTTGTCGCTAAGGCCATTGCCGAACTTAGTTTGGTTGAAGCAGCGAATGAGCAAGACGATTCTTTAGCCGCGTTTTGGCGAGAAGCCGACCGACTTAAAGATATGTTTAAGTTCGAATTTTTCTATGAAGCGACCGATGAGTTTCACGAAGGTATTAAACGTGAACTGAACCATTACGATGACGACTGGGAGTCGAAAATGGGTGATCGGCTGTATGTGTTGACTATGTTGAGAAATATGAAGCCCTTAGTCGCTCACAGCAGTCTGAAACCGTATATTGAAGCCTATCGTATTGTTGCTGATGTTTTTGCGCGTTTGGGACCGAACGAAACCCTCGATCAAAAAGCGACCGTTGCAGCCGCATTTAAGTATGGTCGACAAGCCTATCTACAACGCCGAATAAGCAGCAAGGCATCACTGGGTCAAATTTTGTTTAAGAATGGCTATAAGCTGCTCGACAGCTATGGCCTGGTTTCAATCGGCGGCGGTGATTTGGTTGAACGCCGTAAAAAAATCAGCAAAGAGCTAAGAATATTGTCGCATCGCGTGGAACAGATCCGGGCTTTGGCTATGCCAAACGATTTGGAATCGTAAGATCGATGTTGTCGGAATTTACACATCACGCTGTTTCTTGAGCTGTTGTAAAAAAAGAAGAACCGGGAAGAATTCGAATGAGAAAATTACAAGTAGGTTTGATTGGAGGCGGCTCGTGGGGAACCACCGTCGCGTCTTTAGTGGCTCAAAATACTGATATTTCGATGTGGGCGCGCAGTACCGACACCGTTAGGGAAATAAATAAGAAGCATACAAACGAAAAATATTTGCCAGGTGCAAAGCTACCCAAAAACCTCATTGCGCATGAGCGTATCGAAGACGTAGTTTCCTCAGCCGATGTACTGGTGATGGGCGTCCCGTCTAACTCGTTTCGAGATGTGTTGCGAGATGTTCGGCCTCACCTTCGCCCGTGGGTACCCATTGTTAGTTTAACTAAGGGATTAGAGCGTGGGTCTGATTTGCGTATGACTCAAATTATCGAATCAGAGCTGCCTGGCCACCCTGTTGGCGTGTTAACTGGGCCGAATTTAGCTCGAGAAATTATGGCCGGCCAAGCAGCCGCCAGTGTTATTGCGATGGAAGACGAAATCATCGTAAAGGAGCTGCAAAAAATTTTTAATAGCGGTGTGTTTAGGGTCTACACGAATAACGATGTAATCGGTTGCGAGCTTGGTGGCGTATTGAAGAATATCATTGCTATCGCGGTTGGTATGGGAATAGGCTTAGGTGCAGGAGATAACACTCGATCAGCATTGATTACGCGAGGATTGGCCGAGGTTACTCGTTTGGGTGTGGCGCTTGGCGGTCGAGCAGAAACGTTCTCTGGGTTAACTGGAATGGGCGATATGTTGGCGACCTGTATCAGTCCGCAAAGCCGAAATCATCATGTGGGATTGGAACTTGGTAAAGGCCGTAACATTGACGAAATTATCGAACAAATGGTCATGGTTGCTGAAGGAGTTAAGAGTGCGCCAACCGTTATCAAGCTGGCTGAAAACCACGGAATTGAGATGCCTATTGCGCGAGATGTGCATGAGGTGATCGCTGGTCGACGGACCGCTGAAGAGGCTTTTTACGGTTTGTTGAAGCGTCGAGTTGGCGCCGAAATTGAACCGGATTAGATCAACCATGGTTGGCGAAACCGACTTAAATAAAATGCTGAAGTCTATGTCGCCAGTATTGAGTGCGGTCGATTACGTTTTTTTATCGTTCAAAGATGCAGGCTATGGAGATTACGCTGAGCTTGAGCCAATCGTGTCAGTGGCAGAAGCGGAAGGCTTGACCCTGGTTGTTGAAAAAAGAATGGCAATCGAACAATCGCTGACGTTTGAATCTAGTTATAAACGTATAACGCTTATGGTTCACTCTAGTTTAGAGGCGGTTGGTTTGACGGCTGCTTTTTCAGCCAAGTTGACTGAACACAATATCAGTGCCAATGTGATCGCGGGTTATTTTCATGATCACATTTTTGTTCAATCAAGCGAGGCAGATAGAGCCTTAATCGCATTGAAAGAACTTTCAAGATAAGTGACAGGCATCGTATTGCATAACTATATGCTATCGCCTTAATGGCCACTTTCTTTAAATTTGCCGAAAAATCCAGAGCGAAGTTTCTGAAGATCAATCAGCATTAATAGTATGCAAAGTAATGCCAGTTGCCAAAGTAGTCGACCGTGACTGATTAACCAGTTGCTGACAAGCGATAGCTTGCCCACGGTTCTCGGCGCACCAAAGGCAAACCAGCGTTCCGGATTGTTGTCGGTGGCAATAATTCGAAATGCATTTTCAGGGGTTGGCACAAATACTTCTTGCCAACCTTCGATAAAATCACGGCCTATGTGTAATGGAATGATGTCGGTTCGTAGTTCGGTTTCTAAGTCGACCAATTGTAAAGACATATTAGGGTAGCCTAGATGACCGGTAACGGGAATCATGATGCCATTGCGGTTAGTTGCGAAAATTTGGCTTACATAGGTACCGTCTGCAGCACTACCGCCATTTTGCCGATCATAAGAGCCCATGACATCACTATGAGAATGCTTATAGGCTTCGCCGGTGCTGCGAGTCGTGCCATTAACTACGAAAGCGGTAGAAACGCTCTCCCTGACCAAGGCTTGGGGTACTTGCAATTGGTAGCTTAAAATATCTTCCTCGGTCACTTTATCGATGAAGTGAATTAAACCTCGATTGCTCGGATAAGGAACGTCCGCTGACGCAAGGTCAAGTACCGCTTGTCGGTCGCGAGTATGGAGATAGTCGTCCACTACTTTCTCATGCGTTGGTTTTTCGGTGGCGAAACGCGTGATGACAGTATTGGTGAAGCTTACTTGCGTTATCGCACCGGCAATAAAGATCGCTCCCCAGCCGAGTATTAGCGCTGTATATAGCGTGGTTGTTGGGCGATATTGTGGTTTATGCAGTATCAGTAGACTAAGGAAACCTGCGAGAGTATAAAGTTGGAGGAATTCAAAGTATCGATCCGAAATGTTCATACCATTGACACCACGAGCGTAACCAATACTTGCCGCTAAGGCCAAAGCATAACCAGACAGGCTTAGCACAAACAGAACACTCCTATCGGTCCAACCGCCGTTTCGAACCACCTGCACCAGCAGTGCACACAGCGGTAATAACAACACTATGCTTGGCCACATCTGGCGATGTAGCGGGTAAGATAAAGCTTTAAGCGCAGTACTAAGAAAGTCCAACGCTGAGCGAGCGGCCAGGTTGTTGTGCGCACCATCCGATGCATAGTTGGTAATCCAAATGGCATAAACGGTTAGTAGCAAAGCAACACCCGCACTCAATGTTTGATGCCTACGGTTAGGTTTATCAAATAGTAGACGCAGCAGTATGAGTGCCAGCACCACTGGTGCCACCAACGCACCACCGCCCATCGACAGTGGGGCTGCGATGGTAAAAGCAATGCCTGCAAACCATGCCTTATTGGGTGCTGGCCCCGTCATATACCAAAACGCCATCACCGTAAAGGTGATCATGATGTAGCTATGGGTTTGAACTCCCCATGTTGCGTTTGTAAGGGACGTCGGAAATATCCAAAGTACCAGTATCATTAGTACGCTGAGGCTGGCTGAAATGCCTGTGAAGTAGGGCGTTAAAACTTTTATTAAAAAAATCGCGCAGCCAGTCCAAATCGCTGCATTGATGGTCATTTGCAAACGCGTATCCCACTGGCTTTGGTTTAAATCAAACACAAATATTTGTAGCATATCCCGCCACAAACCTATATGACCGTTATTCGCATTGAATAGATACTCAAACGGCAAAACACCGGATTGATACTCTTGCAAAAGACCACCCATTCCCCAATCATCGTAGACCGGTAAAAAGGAACTGTACGCGTCGATTATTTGAAGTCTTGCACCGAATACCAATAGAGCGAGTAATAGTAGTAGCTTAAACGATAGATGAATACCGTTGGATGCTTGCTTTGTGTCCATTTGTTGATATTGTCGAAACTGGTTTGTCTTGATAATAACACTCGCTCACGATTATGACATTGTCGTTAGTGTGCCAAAAACAAGGAACCTAGATTCAAAAGTCAGTCTGCTTATATTGCATACGTCGATCTTCAACAACGCGGAGTAGAGTCGTGAATAAAAAAATAATTGTATGGGATTTCCCGACACGTCTTTTCCATTGGTGCCTGGTTGCGGCGGTTTTTTATTCATGGTTCAGCATTGAGATACTTGAAGATATAGAACAGCATTTTTATGCTGGCTATGTGGTGCTTCAATTATTATTGTTCCGGATAATTTGGGGGGTGATGGGCTCGCACTATTCGCGTTTCAGCTCTTTTTATTACTCGCCGCGTCATGCTCTACGCTATTTAAAAAGTCTAAGGTCACCGAATCCCGAGCGATATTTAGGGCACAATCCCCTTGGTAGCTTGTCGGCAGCACTCATGATTACAGTGCTGTTAAGTCAGGCTATGATGGGTTTATTCAGCAGCGACGACTATTACTTTGGGCCGCTTAGTGGCTTGGTAGACAACGAACTTGTTGCACTATTGAGCGAATTACACTTGCTCAATAGCAATGTGGTTTACGGAGTAATTGCTCTGCACATTGTTGCAATATTGTATTATGCGCTACGAAAAAAGGACGGTTTAACCAAGGCAATGATTACCGGCGAAAAGCGCATTACGGATGATATTAACTACGCCGATTTAGAGGCCTCGAATAAGTTGCCAGCGAGCAAATTGTTAGCGCTGATAATTTTTCTGAGTTGCGCTGTATTTGTCTATTACTTGGCAACCGCGTTCCTGGATCGGTTGCCAAGCCCCGTTGAAAGCTACTATTAATTAAAAGGACTAATTCAAAGGCATTCTCAGTCTTTGAATTTAAAATCTCGATGACAGCCGCCACAGCTTTTACTACCAAATTTCCTTGGATCAAAGTCGGCCATTGCACCCGCCTGGGAAAACCCAATAGCCGCTTCGGTTAATGCCTGAGCCTTACTCTGAAATTTCTCATAATCCTGCCAAATCTCAGGCTTTGCCTTGCTGCCGTCTGGTAGGCTATTTTCAATTTGAAAGCCTTCTTCGATGAGCCCTGAGAGCTGTGCTAAGTCGGTCGCATGTTTGGCAAACGACGCTGGATCATTTTGGCCTTTGGCACCGGCCATTTGCCCAAGTTTCCAAGCAAACGTCTGAAACAAGCTGGTACGAAATTTATAGGCTCGTTCTTCTGGTGTTGGCTGCTCTTGAGCCATCGAAGGCGCGCTTGTGAATATGATTGCGATGGATATCAATATCGATCTAATTGGAAACTTCATATTTACCTCTCAAATGTTGTTAGTCTTAGGGTGGTGGGTCTCGTCATTTGTGATGTTGTTTGGACCTGCCGCAGAGCCTTGCCACCAATGGTACAGAAATGCAAAGCCCGCGATTGATAAATGCTTAATTGAACGACCAACCAAATAGTTTACTGGCGTAATGACCAGCGTAATGACAGTGGCAAACAAAATGCCGAAACCCAGGGAAACCGCCATCGGAATCAGCGCCTGGGCTTGGGTGCTTTGGTTGAGCATAAGCGGCAGTAAACCCACAAATGTCGTCAGTGATGTTAGCATAACAGGGCGGAACCGAGTTTCGCCCGCTGTGAGTACTGCATCCATTACGGACATACCTTCCTTGCGTTTTTGATTAATGTAGTCGACCAGTACCAGGCTATCGTTCACAACGATTCCGGTTAGCCCCAACATGCCCATGATACTGAGCATTGAAAAAGCCAGGTCCATAACATAGTGACCAACAATAGCACCTACAATGGCCAATGGTATTATTGACATCACCACAAATGGCTGTCCAAAGGATTTAAATGGAATGGCTAATAGAGCGTAAATTAGAATGATTACTAATATGAAGCCCAGTAAAAAACTGGCATTTGCTTCACTTTGATTTTCAGCTTGCCCAGCCAGTTCATAGCTTATGTCGGCCTCGTAGAGGAATCTTTCATCCAGATATTTGACCAAGTCTGCCCGGATCACGTCTGCGTCATAGGCGGTGGTATCTATATCGGCGCTAATGGTAATGGTTCGCCGTTGCTTATCACGATAGATCGAGCTTGCCCCTTGCAACGGAATCAGGTTTGCCAGTTCAAATAGAGGAATGGTTGTGTCGCTATTTGGAGTGCTGATGGGAATGTTATTTACATCGGTTACCGAAGAGCGCGAGCTCAATGGATACCTGACCATTACTTTTATTTCTTCGTAACCACGTTGAATTCGTTGAGCCTCGAAACCGAATAGTGCTTCGCGCACTTGAGAAGCGATATTGTCTTGTGATAAGCCCAAGGTTTTTGCAAGAGGCTTAATATCAAGTTTTAATTCTTCTTTACCACTGGATAGATTGTCTTGAATATCGAATATCCCGGGGTAGGTGCGTAAATACTCTCGGATATCGTCTTTTATTACACCGATTCGCTCAATATCTTTGCCATACAGTGCAACCGAAATTGGAGCGCCGAAATCACCGAATGTGGCACTTAGGCTAAGCCTTTCGGCGCCGGGAATATCGCCAATTCTTGTTCGCAGCTGGTCTTGTACTTTACGAATTGAGAAACCTTCGGGCAGCCCATTTTCGCCTTGTACGAATTCCATAATAACCATGCCTTGATTGTTTCCAAAGGTTGGGCCATTTGGACTAATCGACAAGCCTGCGATCGAGACTATGTATTTAAAGTACGATTCGCCTGTTTCCGGATCGACGTATTCATCAGCCAGGTCGCTGGCGATATCGACCATTCTTATGACGTGGCCTTTGGTTGTTTCATAACCCGTGGTCGCAGGCATGGTTAACCGAATAAACACCGCGTTATCTTCAAATTCCGGGAAGAAGGAGCTTTTTAGCCACCCCGTACTCATGGAATAAATAGTGATAATAAACACCATAACAGCGGTAACTATGGTGATCGTTTTATTCGAAATACACAGGTCTAAAAACGGTCGATACACTTTAATAATAGCGGTTTCGAATCCACGTGAAAAATTCTGTTGGATTCGTCCTAAACCTCCAATACTATTCTCATCACGCGGTTTAATGGTGCTCATATGTGATGGCAAGATTAACTTTGACTCTATAAGTGAGAAGGCCAACACCGGAATCACAACCAGCGGTATTTGAGCGGCTAAATCGGATAAGATCCCTTCAACCAGTAATAACGGCGCGAAGGCGACCATGGTAGTAATCACTCCAAAGGTCACTGGAACAGCAACTTCCTTTGTGCCGACCAGCGCAGCATCAGCGGGTGACAGCCCGTTACGTTGATGTCGGTATATATTTTCACCCGTTACAATCGCGTCATCGACGACGATGCCCAACACCAGTAAATAGGCGAACATGGTCAGCATGTTGAGAGTAAGCCCCAGCACTGGCATCATCGCCAATCCACCTAAAAAACAAACAGGAATGCCTATTCCAACCCACAGTGCTACCGCTGGTCGTAAAAATAGGGAAAGCAAAACCAGCACTAAAATGCCTCCTTGGACAGCACTCGTAACCAGCGTCGAGAGCCGGTCTTCCACAACGGCTGAGGTATTGCCATAATTTCCCAGACGCAAGCCTTCTGGCAATGTCTTTTCATACTCATCCATAAAGGCGAACACTTTATTGGCAATTTCTATCGTATTTTGATTGCCAACGCGATAAGCCTCGATAGTCAGGGCGGGTAAGCCAGCGTACTGTGTCTCAACTCTACGCAGTTCATACCCATCGACGACGGTAGCCAAGTCTTTAATGTAGAGCACCTTATCGCCAGAGTTGAACACAGGAATCGCTTCGAATTCTTCTTTACTGTAGGACTGGCCATTGGTGCGCACCAGAATGTCACCATCTCGGGTTCGCAGGTTGCCGGCCGAAATATCGATCGCATTTCGTTGTATTGCCAACCCTATCTGCGCAATCGTTAGCCCATATTGCTTTAGCACCTCTGGGCTAATTTCTATGTGTATTTCACGTCCAGGTGCTTGTACTGGGCCTACTTGAGTTATGCCGTCAACCTGGAGCAGTGCTTCGCGCATGTCGGAGGCAGTTTGAAACAACAGATCGTAGTCAACATCACCATAGACCGCGATGCCCACGACCTGAATAGGGATGTCGGCTAAACTAATGACAGGGCGTTCGGCGTCAGCGGGTAGCGTGTTAAGGCTATCTACCCGGTTCTTTACGTCACTCAATAATGCTTTTTCGTCATAGCCTGATTCTACCTCGATCGATACCGCAGAGACGTTCTCAGATGACCGAGAGGTTATTTTTTTTACGCCTTCCAGATCAGCGACCGATTCTTCAATGCGAGCGGTTATGGTTGCTTCAATAGACTCAGGATTGCCGCCTGGCAACACAGTTGTTACGGTAATTAAGCCCAAGGCAAAATCAGGCATGAGTTCGAGCGCAATGTCTTTTTTTACCGCGGTGTAGCCCATTATCATGATGCCAATCATCATCAGATTAGCGGCAACATGGTTTCTAGCAAACCAATCAATCATGGTGTTCTCCTGATATACAATGCTTAACAGTGAGCCATTTATCGTGTTGGTCTAACATCTTCTTTGTTCCAAAATTCTAACCACGAAGCCCAGGTTTTAGAGGCAACTCTGATACAGAAATATTTAAATTTGTGCGCTACCAAATAGTTAATTGGTACGATAATAAGCGTAATAATGGTTGCAAATACAATGCCGAATGCAAGTGAGGTGGCCATTGGTTTAAGCCATTTTGCTTGCTGAGATCCGTCGAGTAAAATAGGAGCCAAACCTGCGAATGTGGTTAATGACGTAAGCAGTACCGGGCGAAAACGTATGGCCGCTGACGTGAGCACAGCCTCTATCAACTCAATGCCTCGTTCGCGACGTTTGTTGATATAGTCAACGAGTACCAAGCTATCGTTCACCAATACTCCGACTAAAGCCAACATACCGAAGACACTCAATACCGATAAATTTTGGCCGGTAATAAAGTGTCCAACAATCGCGCCAATAATGCCAAATGGAATTACCGACATTACAATCAACGGCTGACCGTAGGATTTGAACGGGATTGCGAGCAGTGCATAAATGGCAAGTAATACCAGGATTAAGCCGGTACCGAGTCGTTGGTTTGTTTTAGCCGCGTCTTCAGCTTCGCCGTCGAATCGGTAGTTCAAGTCGGAGTACTGCTGCTGCATCTCTTTAAGGTAGGTATCGACCTCATTCAAGATGAGTGGCAAATTTGCCACATCTTTATCGGCGTCAGCGGTGACATTTAAGATAGAAGTTCGGTTTAAACGGTATAGCGTACTTGGGCTTTCAAAAGGACTCACCTCGGCGATATCAGATAATAGAACTTGCTCCGTGCTATTGGGCACTCGAATAGCCAATTGGTTGAGATCCTGCATCGATGAACGATACTCTAATGGGTAGCGCACCATGACTCTGAGTTCGTCACGACCCCGTTGTATGCGTTGAGCTTGAAAGCCAAATACTGCACTGCGAACCTGTCTGGCAACATCGCCCAGTGTTAAGCCGAGGCTATAAGCTTGTGGTTTTAAACTCAGCTTTAGTTCTTCTTTACCACCACTGTAGTTGTCCTGAATATCGTAAACGCCTGGGTAAGCCTTGAACTTTTCTTTCAGGCTTTCTATGACTTGATACATTCGGGAAGGATCATCACCCGATAACTCTACATTAATTGGTGCTTGATCGCCGAAGGATCGCGATCGAACGCTCAGGCTTTGCGCACCCGGAATTTGCCCAATAAGAGCCCTCACTTCGCGTCCTATTTGAGAGGTTGCGACATTTCCCACACGGGAACCTGATGGCTGTAATTCAGCCCGTACCTCACCGATATTGCTTTTAATGGTACGCCTCTGACTACCGCTGGTGGCCAGGATGTTCATAATCGCACTTTCACCAGTTTCAGGGTCGGTGTATTTTTCCTGGACTGTTTTAAAGTGCTCCACGATCGACTGGATATGCTTATCCGTGGTCTCAAAGCCGGTAGACTCGGGCATGGTGAGGTTAATACGTACCGTGTCAGATTCGACATAGGGAAAGGGGGTGTAGCGAATATGCCCGACTGAAATTGCGGTCACAATAATCGCGGAAAAAGCAGCAAGTGCGGCCAGTGTAATTGCCTTGTTATTTACACATCGATTAAGAAAAGGGCTGTAGTGGTTTTTAACAAAATTCTCAAGGCCTCGAGATATTTTTTGCTGTGTGTTACCTAACCAGCCCATGTGACTGTTTTCATCGCGAGCTCTAATGTGACTCATATGCGATGGCAAAACCAGTTTCGACTCAACAAGTGACATCAAGAGTACAGGGATTACCACCATTGGCATCTGACTGCCGATAAAATCATATCGAGTGCCTTGAAGGTAGCCCAATGGGAGAAAGGCGACTACTGTGGTTAGAATACCAAAGGTGACGGGTACCGTAATTTCTTTCGTGCCAACGATCGCTGCCTGTTTGGGGTCCATTCCATCGCGCATTCGTCGATATATATTCTCCCCGGTGACGATGGCATCGTCCACCACGATGCCGATGACCATAATAAAGGCCAGCAAACTCACTACATTAAATGTGCCGCCCACCTGCGGCATAAACAAAAAGGCACCCATAAAACTGACCGGAATACCTAAAAATACCCAACTTGCGACCGCTGGGCGAAGAAATAGTGATAGTAAGATCATCACTAATATACCGCCAAGCCATGCACTATTAAGAACCGCGCCGATTCGTGTTTTGAGATAACTCGAGTCGTCATCCCAGTAGTCTATCGTCACTCCGGAGGGTAGGTTCTCACGGAATTCAGCCATGTACTCCTTAGTTTGCTGAGCGACTTTTAACGCACTTTGCTCTCCAACTCTTCGAACCTGCACCATGATCGCGGGTGTGCCGTTAAATGTCGTGATGAGTGACTTCTCTTCAAAACCATCATCGATCGTCGCTATTTCTCCGAGAGTAATCGGTTTGCCTTGCGAGTTAGATAGAATCGGGATTGCAGCGTATTCCTCGGCCGTGTAGGCTTGCCCATCACTGCGAACTAAAATATCACCGTTTAGGGTCTGAACATTACCGGCGGATACATCGCTCGAGCCAGACCTAATCGCCTGACCTATTTGTTGTAGGCTAATGTTATAGGCGTCTAGAGTCTGCGGTGACACCTCAATGTTCATTTGATGTTCGGCAACGCCTTGCAAGTCTACATTGCTTATTTCGCTCCTGGTTAATAGACCCTCGCGAAATTTGCCGGCGACTTGCCTTAATACTTTGGTGTTTACCTCCCCTTGAATCGCAACCCATATTACTGTGCGAATACGGGCATTAAGCGATACCACCGGTTTTTCCGCTTCGGATGGGAGTGTATTTAGAGCGTCTACTCTGACCTTGATATCGTCTAAGACATTTCGTTTGTCGTACGCATCATTGACTTCAGCAATGACCGTTGACGAGCCTTCTGAAGAGCGCGAGGTTAATTCTTCAATGCCTTCTACATCAGCAATTGCCTCTTCAATTCTTAGGGTAATTCCATCTTCAACCGTTTTGGGCGTTGCTCCACGAAACGAAGTGCTTACGGTGACCGTATCAAATTCAAAGGATGGAAAGGTTTCAACGGGCACAGAACGACTGGCAGATGTTAGACCTGCGATAAGTATGCCAAACATCAGTAAGTTTGACGCTACTGGGTTTTTAGCAAACCATTCAATCATTATGCATTACCAACGTTATTCATTTTGACGCGCGTTCAAACAATTTCTGTGGGTCAATTTAGCACTTTCACGGTCGGCCACGTTGAGCGTCTTCACGGTTCCAAAACTCCAACCATCTTGACCATATATGGTGACTTATTCTGACCGTGCCGTGCTTTATTTGATAGCCAAGATAATAGTTTATCGGCACTATCACCAACGTGATGACGGTGGCAAACAAAATACCAAAGCCAAGTGAAATTGCCATTTGTTTCAAAAATTGAGACTGAGTACTGTTGTCTAACAATAGGGGCGTTAAGCCTGCGAAGGTTGTAATGGACGTCAGCATCACTGGCCTGAATCGAGCGGTACCACTTTCGAGTACGGCCTCAAATACCGCCATGCCTTTTTCTCGCTGCTTGTTTATATAGTCAACCAAAACCAAACTGTCGTTAACCACTACGCCAAGTAAGGCCATCATCCCTACAATGCTCAGGATTGATAAGTCATAACCGGTAATGATATGCCCTAATACTGCGCCTACAAGGCTGAATGGAATCACAGACATCACAATTAGCGGTTGCAGATAGGATTTAAAGGGGATTGCTAATAGTGCGTAGATTGCGATCAGCACCAGTAAACTGCCAGACTGAAGACCCTCATTACTTTCGGATTGTTCCTCGGCTTCTCCCTTGAATGAATACTTAATGCTAGGATCCAGCCGGGTTTTTTCTTGTAGAAAGCCATCGATCTCTCGCAAAATCGCCGGGACATCTGCGCGTTCTTTGTCGACATCCGCGGTAATGTTGATGATGCCTTTTCGGTTAAGCCTGTATAAGGTGGTCGGGCTGCGAACCGGTTCAATCTTGGCTAAGTCTGATAAGGGAATTGCTTCGTTAGTGGGGCCAACTAATATTGATAGGCGCGCCAAGTCATCCATTGAGGATCGGTTTTCCTCAGGCAGACGTACCATCACTCTTATTTCTTCTCGACCACGCTGCAATCGCTGTGCCTCTAAACCAAAAATCGAGCCACGTACTTGGTTGGCCACATCGGCCAGACTTAAGCCTAAGGCATGTGCCTTTTCGGTCAATGTGATGTTAAGTTCTTCTTTGCCACCAGAATAGTTGTCCTGAATGTCGAATACTTCAGGGTAACGCAATAATTGTTTGCGTACTTGATCAGCAATTAGGCGTATTTGAGTGGGGTCACCGCCAGTAAGTTCAACATTAATAGGTTCACCACCGCGGCCTAGTTCGGCGCGTACGCTGAGTTTCTCCGCGCCTGGAATTTCTCCAACCAGTGCGCGAACTTCGCGCGCGATTTCAGAGGCCTTGATATCAATGTGTCGTTCTTCTGGACCGATTAACTCAGCTCGAACCACACCGACACTGGGCTTGATTGTCGAACCACTGCTGCCCACAGTACTGTAGGTGTGCCGAATGACTGAAATGCCGGTCTCGGGATCGCGATACTTCTCTTGTAATGCGTGCACGTGCTCTGAAATGCCTTGAATGTGCGCTTTAGTTGTTTCAAACCCGGTTGTATCCGGCATGGTCAGTGAAAACTGAATTTCTTCTGACTCCACTCTTGGAAAAAAAGTGAACTTAGTGTGACCAGTCGACGCCCACGAAATAATGATTGCTGAACTGGCGAACAGTCCTGCGATCGCGATTGATTTATTGTTTAGACAGCGCTTTAAAAAGGGACGATAAAACCGAACGACGGATTCTTCAAAGCCGCGAGAAACACGCATTTGCAGTTGCGCCAGCCAGCCGGCCTCGTTGATATCTTTACGCGGTTGAACATGGCTAAGATGCGACGGTAAAACCAGCTTTGATTCTATCAATGAAAATATCAGTACTGGAATCACCACCATTGGGATTTGCGCGGCAAGAAATCCGGTTCGATTGGCGCCAAGGTCACTCATGGGTAAAAAGGCGACAACCGTGGTTAAGATGCCAAACGTAACTGGGATGGCTATTTCTTTTGTGCCGATAATCGATGCATTAATCGGCTCCATACCATCACGCATTTTAGAATAGATATTTTCTCCGGTGACAATAGCATCATCAACTACGATTCCGAGTACGGTGATAAACGCAAACAACGAGATCATGTTGAATGTGCCACCAACGAAGGGCATGAAAATGAACGCCCCCATAAAACTCACCGGTACACCGAGAAACACCCAGAAGGCGATTGCGGGGCGTAAGAACAGCGATAAAATCAGCAGGACTAACAATCCACCATACAAACCGCTACTCAATAAAGTGTTAAGGCGGCCCTTTAGAACTTTTGAGTCATCATCCCAGTAATCCAGACTAACGCCGTTGCTTAGACGCGTGTTTTTCTCTTCAATGTAGTTGCGAACGGTAGCGGCTATTTTGAGAGATGATTGTTTTCCAGTACGGGCGACATCTATCAAAATTGCGGGCTTGCCATTAAAGCGCGTTATCAGTGGCTGGTCTTCAAACCCATCGTTAATTGTGGCTATGTCGCCAAGTAATACGGGGTCTGCGCCAAGCTTGGTGATAACCGGTATGGCTGCAAAATCCTGCTGATTATAGGCTTGGCCGTCTGCACGAACTAAGATGTCGCCATCACGGGTTTTTACATTGCCGGCGGATATATCGACCGAGCTGCGTCTAATGGCATCGCTGACATCTTGTAATGACAAATTAAAATCGTCGAGCGTTTTCGGCGCTATCTCAATGCCGATTTCATAATTGGTTACACCGATCAGCTCGACCAAGGTTAAATCATTGTTTGCCAATAGGTCGTTGCGTACGCTGTCGGCGGTAATGCGAAGTACTTTCTCACTCACCTCTCCGATCACCGCTACCTGAATCACGCCAGGATTTATACTCGACAATGCGACAACCGGTTTCTCAGCTCCGCCGGGAAGAGTGTTCAATGCATCAACTTTAAGTTTGATCTCATTCAGGATCTCTCGTTTTTCATAGCCGTCATCAACTTGAGCCGTAACCAGAGAGCGGCCTTCGGAAGATTGAGAGTTAATCTCTTTAACGCCTTCGATGGTGTAAATTGCTTCTTCAACTCGTTTCGTGATGCCATCTTCTACTGAGTGGGGTGTGGCTCCACGATACAATGTGGACACACTGACTGCTTCGACTTCAAAGCTTGGGAATACTTCTAATGGAATGGACCTTGACGCTGAAAATAAACCTACGATGATGATGGTAATCATCAGTAAGTTAGCGGCTACGGGGTTACGAGCAAACCATTCAATCATATTTGTCAGCGCTCTTAATCACCGCAAGTTTGTAGCCAAACACTTAGTCTGGCGATGTTAAAATTAGTTTGAACTGTGTTCGATAAACTCAACAGCAGACATGTTTACTCGGATGTTCTGGCTTGCTGCGATGCTCCATTTTGTGAGTCATCGAGTTCAACGGTTGTTTCGTCGCTGCTTTGTTCGGTTACATCGCTAGATTCAATTCCATCATCGACTTGATTAAGCTCCTCAGCTGTATCAGGAGCCTCAGCTGTATCAGGAGCCTCAGCCGTATCAGGAGCCTCAGCCGTATCAGGAGCTTCAGCCGTATCAGGAGCTTCAGCCGTATCAGGAGCCTCAATGAGGCTGGTGGCCGAGTCGTCGGATGACTCGTTGGCGATATTTTCATTATCCGCTATCGGTGTAATTAAATCGGGCTCTTGGGCCAGCGTTTGACTTTCTTGGGACGCGGGTGTCTGAGAAGCAATATCGTCCCCTAACTTGGCACTGGCGCCCGCCAAGGTGCTGTTCAACGACGTTGTAACAACCAATTCCTGATCTTGGATTCCCCCACCAATCAGCGCATTCTGATCATCTTGCCACAGGATATTAATACTCTGTTTTGCAAGCTTTCCGTCACGCACCACGTAAACATAGCTGCCTTCCCGAATGCTTTTATTCGGTATCACAAAAACATTTTCAACAGTACGGCCTTGAATGCGAGCACTCACAAACTGACCGATTTTCAGCGCTGTTTGTCCGCTACTTTTACCAAATGGGTCAATTACTTCAGCAATGACGTCGATCTGACGGGTATTGATATCAAATGTGCTGTCTGTTCGAGTGATCTTGGCGTCCCATTGATAGCCTTGATTGCCTACGGTTGAGGTAATCGAAACTGTGAACGGATTGTCTGCTCCTTCCTCGCTTGAGAATGAGTCCAAGCCAAGCTGGCTAAACTCTTCTTGACTGATTGGCAGTCGTACTTCCACTCCATCGGTGGCGAATACTTCGGCAATTGGAACGCCAACGCCGACGTATTGGCCTAACACCGCTTTCCTTTCAATTATCCGGCCGTCGTAGGGTGCGGTTATCGTGGTTCGCTGAAGGTTTAAACGTGCACCGTCAGCGGCCGCTTTTGCGGAATCATACTGCGCTCTAGCTGCGGTGAGTTGTGGTTTGCGCAATACTAAATCAGGTGCAGGCGTTGTGTTGCCCAATCGTTGCCAGTCGAGTCTGGCTTGTTTGGCATTGGCCTGTTCCTGTCGATAAGCTGCATCAGCCTGAGAGAGACTGGCCAAAGCTTGACTTAAGTCTGCCTGATAATCACGTTGATCGATTTGGATCAGTATGTCCCCTTTTTTAAAGGTGCCGCCCGTATTAAAGTTGTCCGAGACTTCGACAATCTCACCACGAATCTGGGCAACCAGGTCGCCGCGAATTTGAGCTTCAACCGTGCCGTTCGCGTTCACCACAATCGGGTAATTACTCGGGCTTGCTGTAATAACATCCACTCGAACCACAGTTTCCGGTATTGCGCGCTTTTTAGCCTCGGGCTTAAAAATGTTCAATAAGGAAATAATAATGAATGCGACCAATAAGATACTAACAACAATTCGAAGCTTCCGTGGAACTCGATAAATTAAATCGATGATGCGGCTTGCGACACTGCTGCTAGCATCGCTTGTGTTCTCGCCGAGATTTAGATCATAGTCGCTGCTATTACGGTCACTACTCATATTGTTACTGTTCTAAATTATTGTCACGGCGTCTTCGTTATTGAAGGCGCAGGGATGTTGTCTGCTTCGCGGTCTTCGGTTGTGGCGAAGTCGCCACCCAAGGCCAAATGTATGCCAATACGGTTCTGCAATAGGGCATTACGTAAGTTCAATTCATTACTCAGTGAGTCGAATAAGCTACGTTGAGATTCGAGCACGGTAGTGTAGTTCTCGATACCAGACTGATAGCGGTCTAATGCGAGGTCTAATCCACCTTGTGCTAGCTTAACGGCTTCTTTGATCGCTGAGTGCTGCTCGAATAATACCGTTTCTCGGGTGAGCGAGTTCTCAACTTCTTCAAAAGCAGTTAATGTTGTTTTCACCAGTGATGCGTAAGCGATTTCCGCGTCATTATAAGCTCTCCTCTCTTGCGCCTTTAATGAACCTGATGCGAAGATCGGTTGAGTCAGTGAGCCAATCAAATTTCGAATGCTATTGTCACTGTCAAAAATACTATTAAATGTGTCGCGGCTCTCACCGATGGTGCCGGTGAAGCTTAAGCTCGGAAAACGATCTCGGTGCGCAGCCTTAGCGTTTGCTATCTGGGCTTCATATTGAAGTTGACTAGCTCGCACATCAGGTCGGCGAGTGAGCAACTCGGCGGGCAGACCCACGGGTACATTACCTTCAAGTTCGGGCAGATTGACGTTTAGCTCCAGCGAATCATCGGGGTATTCGCCTAATAGCGTCTTAAGCGCGCGTAGAGCTTGAATGTAATTGAACTTTGAATCGGCCAGTGCGGATATTTGGCGTTGCACATCAGTACGGCTCAAATAAACATCAAGCGCAGAGCGTAAACCTCGTTCATAATTCTCTTCAATGAGTTTTGCTGTGTTTTGAAAACTGTCCAGCCGTCTTTGAGCCAGGTCAAGTTGGAGCTTGTTGGTTGCCAGGTTGTACCAAGCGCGACTGACGTTAGCAACTAATGACAATTCGGCCGCTTTATAGAGTTCGCCCTGAGCTTGTGCACCAAGTGCCGCCGCTTTTCGACGCTGGCTTAGTTTTCGCCAAACATCAAGCTCCCACTGAATGTTCAAAGAGCCACCAATACTGCGAATCTCAGTTGTGCTATTGGCGTCGCCTTGTGCTGCGCCGCCTGATGCCGCAGCCGCACTCGATTCGCGATTACTAAAATTTCCATCGAAACGCAGTTGTGGCCACAAGTTAGAACCGGTAATTGTGACTTGCTCTATCGCGTTTTTTAATTGTGCTGCCGACGTTAGTAAGTCGGGGTTATTGACCAGCGCCTTATCGACATGCGAATTAAGCGCACTATCATTCAAGCTATTTAACCAGCCACCAACAACCGGTTTTGGTTCTGGGGCCGGGGTATTATCTTCGGAGTCGCTATTCTCATCCACCGGGGCTGGCTGCCAGCTTTTGGGAACCTCTACTTGGGCTTCTTCGGGTAGGTTCCCCACCTTAGACATACATCCAGAAATAAAGAGCAGCATTGCTAAGCCGCTAATTTTCAATGCTTTACTAGCTGAATAAGCGCTCGGGTAACCGTTGTGCTCGGGTTGGCTTAGGTTTTTCTTAGCTAGGTGTGTATTACGTCGATCCATTGTTTTCAGTAAGAGTTCTTCGCTATTTATTGTCATCATGCCCTCAAGAAGTGCTATTTCCAATTAATTTCAATGATCTTTAGATGCTTGAGGCGTCGTTATGGATTCACTTAATACGAATTATAAAGCAATAACCTTTATAACCTAGTTAATTAATACTGATTTAGTCGCAAATATGAAGGAGCAGCATAGATGTCAGCGGATAGTCGCACTTTGAGTGTCAATATGTTGCGAAAACTGAATCAATGCGCATATTGACTCTCAAGTGATATACTTCCAAGCCATCAAATACGGGCAATAACACGAAATTTAAGATGTCGAATAGCACCCAAAATGTAGCGCAAATACTGATAGAGGCTCTGCCTTACATTCAACGCTTTAGAGGCAAGACAATTGTTGTTAAATATGGTGGCAATGCCATGATAGACGATGCGTTGAAAGAAAGCTTTGCCCGAGATGTGGTGATGATGAAGGCGGTCGGTATGAATCCTGTCGTCGTGCATGGGGGAGGCCCACAAATTAATGGCACACTCGCGCGCGTCGGTAAAACCACTGAATTTATAGACGGCTTGCGCGTAACCGATTCAGAGACTATGGACGTGGTTGAAATGGTGCTGGGTGGATTGGTGAACAAAGAGATTGTTAATTTGATTAATTCTCATGGAGGTGATGCGGTAGGCTTGACCGGCAAGGACGGAAATATGATTCGCGCACAGAAGATAAGCTCGGGTAAGGCCGATGTTGACTATGGTCACGTTGGAGAGGTGGCCGAGATAAACAGTGCGGTAGTAGAAACCTTAGAAGCCCAAGGTTTCATCCCGGTTATTGCACCGATAGGTTCAGACGCCAATGGTGCTACCTACAATATAAATGCTGATTCGGTGGCGGGAGCCTTAGCATCAAAATTGCAGGCTGAGAAGTTGGTGCTGATGACAAACACGTCAGGAGTACTTGATACGCAAGGTGAGTTACTCACCGGGTTAAATGCGCAACAAATTAAAGCACTGAAATCCGATGGGACGATACAGGGAGGTATGATGCCAAAAGTAGATTGCGGACTTGATGCGGTGAATAGCGGGGTTAAAACCTCGCATATTATTGATGGCCGGGTTAATCACGCACTTTTATTAGAAGTTCTGACGGACAAAGGTGTTGGAACCTTGATACGTAGCTAGGCATCAATGCAGCGAACTTTTTTTGGCCTTAATTTATTCCTACTGGCTCAGCTTGTTGCCGGCATGGCGACAGCGGGTGAGTTAAAAATAGCGGTAGCAAGCAATTTTGCAGTAACAGCGCGTGCGCTGGTAGAGGAATATTCGTTAATTAGTGATGATTCGATTAGTTTGTTAATTGGCTCAACCGGAAAACATGCTTCGCAAATTCAATACGGGTTGCCGGTAGACGTGTTTCTTGCTGCGGATAAAGAGCGCCCTGAACTATTGGAAAAAAAAGGGATTGCGATTCAAGGTTCCCGGTTTACTTATGCTGTCGGCCGCTTGGTCTTATGGAGTCGTGATCCGTTATTGGTTGATGACATGGGAGCGGTATTACGTTCGACTAACTACAAGTACTTAGCCATTGCCAATCCCAAAACTGCGCCTTACGGAGTCGCAGCAAAGGAGCTCTTATCGGGCATGGATCTTACGCCGAATCTGGTGTTTGGTGAAAGTGTTGGTCAAGCATACCAATTTGCCAGTAGTGGCAGTGCGCAACTGGCATTGATTGCCTATTCTCAGATTAAGACTTTGGATAGCGGTTCGTATTGGCTGGTTCCAGTGGATAGGTATCAAGCGATCGAGCAACAAGCCGTTTTGCTAACCAATACGCGTTCGGCGAAAAACTTTGTCCGTTTTTTACAAAGCGAGAGCGCACGTAGTTTGATAACTTCGCATGGATACCTGACATCCACAAACCCCATTTTGAATTAACGCACGTAAATTAGAAATCTTAATTAATGTTTTCGGAATCTGATATCACGGCACTATTATTAACGCTGAAACTGGCGGGCATAAGTACTTTGGTGCTGGTTTTGTTTGGCACGCCACTTGCGTGGTGGTTGGCAAATTCTCGTTGGCGTTTCAAATACCTGATTGAAGCCTTGGTCGCTCTACCATTGGTTTTGCCGCCCACGGTATTGGGTTTTTATTTGTTGATTGTGTTTAGCCCTCAGAGCTTGGTGGGCCGTTTGTTCGAATCGGTGCTTGGTCAGCCATTGGCATTTTCGTTTACCGGTTTGGTGGTTGGTTCAGTTGTTTATTCTCTGCCATTCGTAATTCAACCATTACAGAACGCCTTTCTTGCTGTAGGGCGTCGACCGCTTGAAGTGGCAGCCACTTTAGGTGCGGCACCAATCGATCGTTTTATATCTGTGGTAGTGCCATTGGCAATGCCGGGATTTCTATCGGCCACAATTCTCGGCTTCGCGCATACACTAGGCGAGTTTGGTGTGGTGCTAATGATTGGGGGTAATATTCCTGGTGAAACTCAAGTTGCCTCTATAGCGATCTACGAACACGTGGAAAGCATGCAGTTGGCGAGCGCTCATTGGTTGTCGGGCGCCTTGTTGTTTATCTCGTTTTGCCTATTGATTTTGGTTTACGCGAGCAATAGACACTCTCGTATTTTGAGGCTTTAGCGATGGCGTCAGAATTAGAATTGAAACTTTGTGTGACGCATGATGAATTTAAGCTTGAGCTTGATCGACACATCGATGTCGAGACGGTGACAGCAATTTACGGTCCGTCGGGAAGCGGTAAAACCACATTGCTTCGAGCCATTGCGGGTTTACTTGAATTGCCTGCTGCAAAAATTGGTTTTAAAAATGAGGTTTGGCAGCAAGGTTCGGCATTTACACCAGCTCATCGCCGCCATCTCGCCTATGTTTTTCAGGAACCCAGCTTGTTTTCGCATTTAACCGTGAGACAAAATATTGAATATGGATTTAAGCGCGTTGTCGATTCTCAAAAGCCGATAACACCCGAACTCGCTATTTCTGAATTGCGACTAGAAGAACTTGTTAATCGATCGACGCAAACGCTTTCTGGAGGCGAAAAGCAGCGTGTCGCGATCGCACGGGCTATTTGTTCCAACCCCAGGCTATTACTGATGGACGAACCTTTATCGGCATTAGATCGAGATAGCAAAAACGAAATATTGCCGATGATTGCATCGCTGAACCAACAGTTTAATATGCCTATCATATATGTGAGCCATTCGTTGGACGAGGTAGCACGGTTAGCCGATCATCTTGTGATCATGGAAAAAGGTAAGGTGGTGGCCAGTGGCGATATTCAAACAATGCTTACTCAGCTCAACTTGTCTCTGGCGCAGGGAGGAGACGCTGAATCACTGATCGACGCCGTAGTTATCGGTCATGATGAGGAGTTTGAGTTAACTTATTTGGAATCGGACGTCGGCCAATTTTCGGTATTGAGGCGTTCATTGGCGATAGGTGATCGGGTCAGAATTCTGATCGCCGCACGCGATGTAAGTATTGCTTTGCATCGTCAGCAAGGCACCAGTATTCTAAATATTTTTAACGCAGAAATCGATCAAATTGAAGAGGTTGGCAATGCTCAGGTTAACGTGAAACTTGTCGCGAATGGAGTGCCTGTTTTGGCGCGCGTTACTTCCAAATCGGTAAAGTTATTGAAGTTAAGTGTGGGTGATTCAGTATTCATCCAGGCAAAGAGCGTAGCAATTCTTTAAGCGAGAGAAGCTCTCGAATCGAGTCTAAAGACAATAAGAAATTAAAACAGCGTAGAAAATGGCAATAGAAAATTTTGGTGAATTATTCGCTCTTGTGTGCGCGCTGATGTGGGCCAGTGCGGTTGTATTGTACAAGCATGTCGGTGAAAGTATGAGCGCCAACACCTTAAATTTGGTGAAAAACATGCTTGGCTTTTCACTATTGGTGCCGACAGCGTTACTGTTCGAAGGATTGAGTCTTCCGGTTTTAACATTGAGCGAATGGCTTATTCTTATCGCCTCCGGCTATTTCGGAATAGCGGTTGCGGATACTTGGTATCTACAAGCCCTTCGCACTTTAGGTGCAGGTAGAACGGCTATCGTGGCAAGTCTCTACAGTCCCTTCGTCGTGATACTCTCAATCGTTTTCTTAGAAGAGAGTTTAGCACTGTGGCAGTGGTTAGGCTTCGTTATGGTACTGGCCGGTATTTTGGTTGTGGTTTACCAGCGAAGCTATCGAAGCGTCGATAGTAAAGCCCTGTTTCGCGGAATTGTATTAGCGGCTGCATCGGTATTTTTAACCGCCTCAGGTGTGGTTGCGATGAAGCCAATACTGACTAACCAAGGCTTCTTTTGGATGGTCAGCTTGCGTATGTTAGCAGGCATTGTTGGTATGCTGATCTTTCTTCAAATACGAGGCCAGGTACAGAACACGCTTAGCGTTATTCTTAATGGTGAACATCGCTGGAGACACATTTTTGTGGCAAGTGTCGTTGGCTCCTATTTGGCCTTGTTGTTTTGGTTGGGAGGTTTTAAATACGCCGATGCATCGGTTGCCTCGGTGTTAAACGAGACGGCTAATATTTTTATAGTATTGATGGCCTGGTTGTTTCTTAAAGAGCAATTAACCAAACGAAAAATTGCCGGCGCGGCACTGACGTTTTCGGGTGTGGTGGTGTTTTTAGGCTTGCTGGCATGACGCTTAAAACAGCGTTAATGTCCACGCTGGCATTGCTTGCTTTCGCCGGCAATTCGGTTCTCTGTCGTTTGGCACTGAGCGACGGGTCCATTGATCCTGCCAGCTTTACCAGCATACGTCTGGTGTCGGGCGCCTTAACACTGTTTATTTTGGTTTGGTTTTCGAACTCCGTGAGGATTCAATCAAATCTGTCTCTGGTATCTGGCTGGGCCGCTCCCGCGTCACTGTTTGTCTACGCCGCACTGTTCTCATTCGCGTATATATCCTTGGATACCGGGGTAGGGGCTTTGATTTTATTTGGTTCAGTACAAATTACCATGGTGTTAATTAGCCAGATACGCGGTACTCGCCTGTCTGGTCTTGAGTGGTTGGGTTTAATACTCGCCTGCTGCGGGTTGGTATACCTGGTGTACCCAGAGCTCACCAAGCCTTCGCTTGTGGGCTTTATAATGATGAGTGTTGCTGGTGTGGCCTGGGGTATTTATACAGTGCTAGGTCAAGGCTCGCAAAACCCATTGAGAGACACCGCGTCTAACTTTATTAAATCGGTTCCTTTTACGATTGTATTGACTCTGATGTTTTACGGAGACTTTTTCGAATCGACCTTACAGGGTGAAGCCGCGATTAGCGATTGGTTGTTGGCGATCTCGTCCGGTGCGATTACCTCTGGCGTGGGTTATGCTATTTGGTATTCTGCTCTCAGAGATTTAACCACCAGCCAAGCTGGGGTGATGCAGCTTTTGGTTCCGATTATTGCTGCCGTGGGTGGCGTTGTGTTTGCGAACGAACTTCTTTCTCAACGGCTGGTAATCGCGTCATTACTGACCCTTGGGGGAATTTTTATTGTTATGTCGTCCAGAAAAAAGGCGACCTGATTTAATATCGATAGAGAATATTTATGAAATATAGTGCGATTAATTTTGAGCAAAAGTTATCACTCTTTTCAGAGCATTGGTCGCCTAAAGTGATCGCGGAAATGAACGATTATCAGTTTAAGATTGTTAAGATTGAAGGCGACTTTGTATTTCATAATCACCTAGATACCGATGAAACGTTTATTGTATTGGAAGGCTCATTGAGAATTGACTTTAATGATGGTGCGGTCGAGGTAAACGCGGGTGAAATGTTTGTGGTACCTAAAGGCGTCGAGCATAAACCGTATGCAGAGCAAGAAGTGAAAATGTTGCTGATCGAACCTCGTGGTGTGCTGAATACGGGCGACAATGACACGAGTGATCTGACCGCACAAAATGATGTTTGGATATAAGTTTAGATGAAAAATTTTACTCATTTGTTGCGCGTTCGATATTCCGAGTGCGATGCACAAAAAATAGTATTCAATGGCAAGTACGCCGAGTTTGTTGATATCGCAGCGACGGAATTTACCAGAGCGGTTTGGGGGCATTACAATGATATTTTGGCGATGGGTGTCGACAGTCAGGTAGTGAATCTAACTATTTCCTGGAAAGCGCCATCGACCTTCGATGATGTATTGGCTATCGAGGTTAAGGCGGGCCACATCGGCAATAGCTCATACACATTAGCATTCGAAATTCGCAATCATGTGACTGGTGTTGAAATTGCAACCGCAGAAATAGTCTATGTGATGGTCAGTGCCACCGAATTTACAAAAATGGCAATACCGGCTGACTTGAGAGACAAGCTCGAACGGGGCGCTCCTGGCGTTGTGATCAACCATGCGGGCGCGTCGTTATAGCGAGTTGATTTTGTTTAATAGCAATTCTCGATAATGCTCACTTGCATCGGCTGCAAGCGTAAAGAACATTCCCGCCAAAACCTGTTTTCGATACGTTTCTAAATCGATATAACCGTGCATCCAGTCATGACGTGCCGTGCGGTGACTGGCGAAAATCTGATGCGCGAGTTTGTCCGCTTCGATTCTTCCCATTAGAAGCCCTTTCTGGACCGCTGCATCGACAACCTGTTTCGCGAGCTCAAGTGAGCGGTGGAAAATATTATCGCTCATCGCGTGTTCAAATAGCTTTAGTTGCTCACCCGCAATAAATGCTGCTTTATACAGATCTTGATTGCTAGAGAACAATTTGATCAACCGGGCGACAAAATCCTCGACAGCTTCGATAGGGTGATCAAGGTTCTGCTCACCCAGTACGAGCTCGGTTCGGCTCACCATTTCTTTCACCAAGTGCTCGACGATGTCTGATTTCTTGCCGATGAGGTTATGAATGGTCGGCACAGTAACACTGGCTTCGGTTGCCAACACGCCTAAGGTAAACCCCTCCAAGCCTTTGGTGGCAATGATGTTGCTTGCACGCTCGAGGATCTGCGCGCGTCGCTTATTCATATTCTCAGTACGAGTGCGACTACCTCGGGCGATGGATTTGGTGGCAGATTGTTTCATGAATTTGATTATAGAGTATTGACCACATATTTTAAAGTGTATAAAATTTTAATGTGTATAAAAACTGTGAGATTGAAAAAATGACGACTGATATCAGCAAATCTATCGACGCTTGCGCGGCTCATTATGGCGCCGATGCCGATGCGATGAGGGAATACTTAATTCAGGGCCAGGAAAAAGCATTGCAAATGGACAACCGTGGTCCTCTGTCTTTCGACGATAATGGCCGCCTGAGTAGCCACATTCGAGATGCCTATCGACAATACGGTTTTTATGTGATGACCGGTGTGATCAATGATGAAGAGTTGGAAGATATTCGTACGGACTTAGAGAATATGGCGACACGATTCCCGGTTGATAGCAGCTCATCGGTAACCAAATCAGGAGAACCCGCTCTGGGAGTCGGCCATCAAGCACCAAATCTCATTTGGTCTAAACCGTTAGGTGACCCGCTAGGTGGCACAGCAATCGCTAATGGGCGTCATCAAGTGAAGCTATTTGAACCCGAAGCGGCGTCTGACGCACCTAAAGAAGCGCCATTTGTAATGCTTGGCTCCTTACAATTTTCTGAGGCGTGCTTACGTGCTTATGCTCACCCGGATTTGCTGGCAATGGCCGCCGACATTAATGGTGACGATTTTGCGCCTTTTCATGAAGGTTTGTTTTTAAAAGAGCCCGGTTTGGGGGCTGCTGTATCGTGGCATCAAGACGGCGATACTCATTGGGATAATCCTGAATTTGATGAAGAAATTCATGGATTTAACTTTATGGTGCAGGCCTATGGAAGTACCGCCGTCAATGGTGTTTGGGTCGTGCCTGGCACACATAAGCAAGGCAAAGTAGACATCAAAAAACTCATCGCCCAAGCGGGCAGCGAGCGTATTCATGATGCGGTACCATTAATTTGTGATGCCGGCGATGTGGTGATTTGCAATCGCCAGCTGGTACATGGCTCTTTTGCGAACACGGGTTTTGAACGACGTATCACTGTTAATGCGGGTTTTCACCGACGATCCTCTGTACTCGATGTGATGGGGGCTGGAATCCATAGTGAAGCCGTTGTTTACGATTCCGACTATATTAAGGAGCGAACCAAAGTGCTCGGAATTGCAATTGAAGCACGTAAGCAACGCTACCCTGACGAAGTACCTTACGACTACAAATTGCATCGAGATGCTGGTGACAAATTTGAATGGAATACTTCTACGATGGCAACACTGAAAGATTATAACTTGAGAGATTTAAGTATCTAATCAGCGCCGTGGCGAGTGTGTGATCTTCACGATAGCGAAAGAGATACGAATTCAATGGAAAAAACAGCAAAAATATTAGCGATGCATCCTGATATGCATACCTTGTTTCCGAACATGCCAACACGTTGGGAATTTGTTGAGCGGCATGATGATATCGACAAAACGATCGATGAGTCTGGTGCTGAGGTGGAGTTTTTACTGTCTGCGAGTATCGAAAAGCTCGATAAAGAAATGCTTGATCGTTTCCCTAATCTGAAGATGATAGCGTCTATATCAGCCGGATTCAGTAATGTTGATCTTGATGAGTGTCGAAAGCGAAATTTAGCCGTGACCAATGCACCAGGGTTGAATTCTGGAGATGTAGCCGATGTTGCCGTTAGCATGTTGACTTCACTGCTGTTAAATTTGCCTAACAATCATAACTACATTATGGCTGATCAGTGGGTGAATAAGAGTAGCTTTATTCGGCATTCGATCCGTAATATGCCCGTTGGTATTATTGGTTTGGGCTCAATAGGCATGGAAGTTGTAAAGCGGCTTGAGCCATTTGGTGTCGATATTAGATGGTGGGGACCCAGAAGAAAGAGTGATATTTCGTTGCCTTACGTTTGCTCTGTTAGTGAATTGGCAAAACAGTGTCGTGGTCTCGTCGTGTGTTGCCGCCCTGATAAATCTACTCATCATTTAGTCAATGACAAGGTTCTCGATCAACTCGGCAGCGATGGCGTGATTGTGAATGTGTCGAGAGGAAATGTAATTGATCAAAAGACCTTAATTGCCTATTTAGTGTCAAAACAAATAGCGGGTGCCGGGCTTGACGTATTCGAGCCCGAGCCGACAAACAGGTCCACTTGGGCAAACGTACCGAATGTGATTCTCTCACCTCATCAGGGTGGGTCCACGTATGAATCATTGTTCGCGCAAGCGCAGATTGCACAAAATAACATCGAAAATTTTCTCGATGAAAAACCACTTATTAGCAGTGTGATCTAGGATGGATTTCTAACGCGTTGATGGTCAGTTCACCGATTGTGAAAAACTGACAGTTGACCGCCCGTTCTATATGCATCTCCAGAATACCTTGCCATGCACGGCCATCCTAGATCGCTAAACGAATTGATGGAACATCAATGCATTGCGCAGATGCAAGACAATAAAGGCCGAGCGCATTAGCGTTTAAGTCGATAGCGCGGTCAATCTAATGTTCATATTGGATACCCGTGATGATTTGTATTTACTTTATCCCGGGTGTGAATAATTACCGAAGCGCTAATGTGCTTTTACCGAAACTTCGGTTAAACATCCCGGATGTGGAGCGTTTCGGAAAATAGTTATTAAAAAATCCTAGAACCAGCTAATTGACAGTTACTTTTAGCGCTTCATCGATCAGTTTGGGAAGTGTCTCGTTCATAAACGCAGTACCTGGGTGAGGGCGCTCACCAAGCCTCACCACGACCATATTATGCTCGGGTACGTTAATAATGAACTGGCCGAGATGACCGCTGAACGCGTAAAACGACGGAGACTGAGTGTCACTCAGCCAGGTAGACAAACCGTAATAAGAAGTGCCTTCGGGCTTTAACATTTCCTCTACAAATTCTTCTGGAATGAGTTGCTGGCCATTCCATTTACCTTTATTCATCATCAATAGGCCAAGCTTTGCGTAGTTGCGTGCATTGGTGTTTAAACAGCAATAGGTGAGTTCCATGCCAGTATTATCGGTATGCCATAGTGCGTCGTCGTTCATACCCATGGGTTTCCATAGCTTCTCGCTCAGATACTCGCTCAGAGACATCGCCGCAGCTGGTTTCTGTAAAGCGCGCAATAAGAATATTCCCAAGAGCTCCGTGGACGCGCTTGAGTATTCCCAAAAGCTACCGGGCTCAGCCGAAAACTCTCGGTTCAATAGAAAATCAGAAACGTCGTCCCCGTAATAGAGCTGAACTGTTGGGCTAAAGGGTGTGTAATATTGTTCATCCCATTCATAGCCAGAATTCATCAGAGAAAGTTGTCGAACAGTCGCATTTTTACCCATCGGGTCATCTCTGAATTCTGGCAAAAAGTCGACAATCGGTTGGTCAAGATCACGCACGTAGCCTTCTTCAATTGCTATTCCCAATAACATGGTGGTCACTGTTTTTGCCATTGAAAAGGAATTAGTCTTACTGCGATTGTGGTAGCCTGAAAAATATTTTTCAAAGACAACCTGGCCATCTTTAACCACCAAAAAAGACACTGCGCCTAACTCTTCAAGCTCTTTTTGAAATTCAGCGGAAAGTGCTTTGCTATTGTAGCTTGGGTGATTCGTTAAAATTTGTGGAGTACTGGTGCTAATTACCTTCGTATCAAATTCGATATGGTCATTAATGTTGGCCGTGACTTCACCGGCGAGGTAGGTGCGTTTAACGCTGGTGACGATAAAACCATTGCCGGTTGCGTAAAGCAATGCGGTAGATGCGATGAATAATGCAATTACGCCAATGACGGCTTTTTTTATTATTTTCATTGTCGGTTATTAGAACGAAAGTTGGTGTTTGTTGATTGGCTGACGTAATACGAAACTGGTATGGACGCCGCTTACTCCTTCTAACTTCGTGAGGCGCCGGAGTAAAAACTCTTCGTAGTGTCGCATATCACGGATCAAAGCTTTGATAAGAAAATCTGAGTCTTGCCCAGTAACAATGTAACACTCCATTACTTCCGGTAAGAGTGCCGCATCGCGTTCGAATTTTTCGAATAGCTCGGCGGTGTGTTTTTCCATTGTTACCGAAATCATTGCTGTCAGATTTAATCCCAGCTTCTCGCAATCAAGCACGGTAACGTGGTTGGTGATTATGCCAGATTCCTCAAGTTGTTTTACTCGTCGAGCACAAGGCGTTGGCGAGAGGTTCACCTTTTCCGCTAATTCCAGGTTACTGATGCGTGCATTTGCCTGGAGTTCGTGGAGGATGTGCTTGTCAATCTTATCTAAGGGCATGGTTAAAATCTAAAATATTTCGATATATTAGATTTTATAGCCAATATTTTCTTAATTACACATTTATTTGGTTAAAAAAACTAAAAATTAGTCGTTATACTCACTCGCATAGAAACTTAGAAAACAGATGTCACAATGAAGCGCTTCGATCATTCGAAATACACCAAGATCACCACGGTTGATAAACCCGATCGCCGATGGCCAAATAAGGTAATGGACGCTGCTCCCAAGTGGTGCAGTGTAGATCTACGCGACGGAAATCAGGCGTTGATCGAGCCCATGACCCCCAGCCAAAAGCTCGAAATGTTTGAAATGTTATTGAGTGTGGGCTTTAAGCAAATTGAGGTAGGCTTTCCAGCGGCATCACAAACCGATTTTGATTTTGTTCGACAGCTGATTGTCGAAGACCGCATTCCTGATGATGTGACTATTCAGGTTTTGACTCAAGCGCGCAAAGAGTTGATTGAACGAACCTATGAGTCATTGGTCGGAGCCAAGAAAGCGATTGTGCATGTTTATAATTCAACCTCAACCGTCCAGCGTGAGCAGGTTTTCAAGCTTTCTAAAGATGAGATCAAACAGATCGCAATTGATGGAGCGTCCTGGGTCAAAGAATGCGCTGGAAAACAAGCTGATACACAGTGGCAATTTCAGTATTCGCCTGAGAGTTTTACCGGAACCGAAATTGAATACGCCGTTGAGGTTTGCGATGCCGTAGCGGAGGTTTGGCAACCTAGTCCGGAAAATAAAATTATTTTCAATTTACCCGCAACGGTCGAAGTCGCAACTCCGAATGTCTACGCGGATCAAATTGAATGGTTTTGCGATAATATCAAAAATAGAGATTCGATTATCGTCAGCTTGCACACACATAACGATCGGGGCTGTGGCGTTGCCGCTTCAGAGCTCGGTGTATTAGCCGGTGCGGATCGTGTCGAAGGGACATTGCTGGGCAATGGTGAGCGAACGGGCAACATGGACATTGTGACCATGGCGATGAACCTGTACAGCGCAGGAGTGGATCCGGAATTAGATTTTTCGAGAATGGATCGCATCATCAATGTGGTTGAAAAGTGTACGCAGTTAAAAGTGCACCCTCGGCACCCGTACGCCGGCGAACTGGTTTTCGCCGCTTTTTCGGGAAGCCATCAAGACGCGATCAATAAGTGTTTAGCACTCTACCAGGAAGGCAGTAGCTGGGAGGTCGCGTATCTACCCATCGATCCACGCGATGTGGGGCGCAACTACCAGGAAGTTATCCGAATTAACTCTCAGTCGGGCAAAGGAGGGGTCGCCTATGTACTGGAGCAAGAACATGGTATTAAGATGCCAAGATGGCTGCAAGTAGATTTTAGTCCGGTGGTTCAAAAGGAGGCAGAGATCACCGAGGCCGAGGTTAGCGGGGAGCAAATTGCGGAATTGTTCCAACGCACTTACCTGGCACCAGAATTATCGATGCGGATGAAAAGTTATCAGGTAAATCGTCAGGAAGGGCAGGATTCAATGAACGCCGTGATTATTGATGGAGACAACGAGGTATCGATTGATGGGGATGGACGAGGCGTACTCGAGGCTTTTGTTTCCGGGCTGAGTAGGTATATTGGAAAGGACTTAGTGATCATTGAATACAATGAACATACTTTAGGCCATGATGATGCGTCAGATGCGATGGCCTATGTACAATTAAGTATTAATGCTCAACGAGTGTGTGGAGCCGGCCGGAGTCAGGATATACTAGGTGCAACACTCGCCGCTATTCTTAACGCTGTCGCCCGCGCCTGAGAATTTAGGTGATTTGCTTATATATCTTTTATATGGAGTTTTTGATGAAGAGGGTTAGATTTTTAGGCGTATTGCTCGCGTCATTGGGTTTTGCGTTTAGCGTATTGGCCGCTGCTGAGGTTAAAACGACGGTTACCGATACTAAGGCATCTTACAGTTTTGACATCCATGATGATGTGGAGTGGCGCTTCGATACTGAGATCGACCAAGGAAATACGGTGACGTGTGCGAACATCGCCGAATCGGTAGAGCCACTTACGACAATCTGTGTTACGACCAAAATCTCCGCCAACGATCTCGCGGTAAAAATGCCATCTTTGGGTATCGCACAGCAAAAAATGTTCATTAAAGGTGCGTGCAAGTCATATCAATGCCGTGATGAAACAGGTGTGATTAAGAGTGAGGAACTTAATCAGAAAACCTTCGGTGAGATTACAGGTTTCGAATTTGTCAGCGAACTTAAGCATCCAGCCTATTTAGATTCGGGGTTAAGCGATTCCATTTTCTTCATCACCATGACCCCAACCGGACAGCTTCAGCTTTTTACGTTACACACTGATATCGGTAATGCAGCGGGCTATCGCGATGTATTTGAGTCGGCGATTGCCAGCGTTCGATACAACTAGTTAAATGGTATTTCCTGATTAAATAAACCTACCTCTTACCTCTTACCTCTTACCTCTTACCTCAGACCTTAAGGTTAAGTGTCAGTATGCGCTTTCTCAGATGGCTGTATAGTCAGCCGTACTTGTTACTATTTTTAACCACGCTTTTTTGGGCGGGTAACGCCGTAGCAGGCAAGTTGGCGGTTGGCCACATATCTCCTTTTTTACTCACGTCCCTTCGTTGGTTAGTTGCAACACTGCTTGTCATGCCGTTGGCGTATAAATATTTACGCCAGGATTGGAAGTTGGCACGTCGCAATCTGTGGTTTCTCTTTGTCCTAGGCGCAATTGGCTTTTCCTTGTTCAACAATTTGATGTATACCGCTTTACAAACTACCACTGCGATCAATGCCGCGATTATCCAGGCTGCATTGCCAATAGTGATCTTCGTCCTGAACTTCATTGTTTATCGAATAAGCGTTAACAAAGATCAACTAATCGGATTCACGATCACGGTTATTGGCGTACTTGCTGTGGTCGCACAAGGGCAATGGCAATTGTTGAGTTCTCTTCAATTTGTTGCTGGTGATGTTTTGATGCTATTGGCAGTGATGTCCTATGGAATATACTCAGTAATGCTGATCAGAAAGCCCGCATTACATTGGTTAAGTTTGATCGCGATACTCTCTGTCTCTGCTTTTCTTGCATCGCTGCCGTTCGTGGCGTTGGAATTCATTGATCATCGAGCAGTCATTCCTGACCAAACAGCATGGCTAGTTGTCGTCTATACAGCCTTATTTGCATCGCTCTGTGCTCAAATGTTTTGGATTCGAGGGATAGAGTTGATTGGAGCAAATGCGACCAGTGTGTTCATCAATTTGGTGCCGATTCTCGCCACCTTGCTTGCTATCCTGATACTTGGTGAATCGTTGTACTGGTATCACGTGTTAGGCTTGGTACTCATAATCGGTGGTATTGCGCTCTCGCAGAAAACACCATAGGTTAATCGGGTATGAAACCTTTGTCTATTTATTAATAAGCTTGGTCATTGTCGATCATTTTTAATCGGCGTAAGTTACAAACTAATAGCCTAAGCAAATCAAAATTAGTGAGTTGAATTATGAGAAACTTTACCGAAGAACAGAACATGTTCCGTCAAGCCTACCGCAAGTTTATTGATCAAGAGATCAAGCCAAACATGGAAGAATGGAGAAAGGCGGGCATTGTTGACCGTTCGGCGTTTAAAAAAGCCGGCGACCAAGGTTTTTTGATGATCTGGCCAGATGAAAAGTACGGCGGCTTAGGCGATAACGATTTTCGTTATGAACAAATTATCATTGAAGAAACCAGTCGTGCTGGCTGTGGCGATTGGTTTAATAGTCTCCATAGTCGCTTAGTTGGGCCGTATTTCAAATCTTTTGGCACAGAGGAGCAACGAGAACGGTTTTTACCAAGCTGTGTGTCAGGAGATTCTATTCTTGCGATCGCCATGACTGAGCCTGACTTTGGAAGCGATTTATCTGGAATGCGCAGCAGTGTTCGCGACGAGGGAGACCACCTAATATTAAATGGCTCCAAGACTTACATATCTAATGGCATTAACGCTGACGTGATCATTGTCGCCGCACGTCAAGAAGGAGTAGATCACTCGCATGCTTTAACGTTGGTTATTGTTGAAGCGGATATGGAAGGTTTTGAGCGCGGCCGCAATTTAGAGAAAATGGGTTTGAAGGCACAGGATACTGCGGAGCTATTTTTTAACAATGTTAGAATTCCCAAAGAGAATGTCTTGGGTCAAGAAGGCAAGGGCTTTTATCAACTAATGCATGGTTTGGCCGAAGAACGTCTGCTTGGGGCAGTTGGTTATATTGCTGAAGCACGACGAGCATTCGATATCACACGCGAGTTTGTGATGCAGCGTAAGATGTTTGGTAAGAAGTTGTCTGACATGCAGAACACGCAATTCAAAATGGCTGAAATGGACACCGAAATCGACATGGCTCAGAAGTATGTTGATTATTGTGTTGAGTTAATGAATGACGGCAAATTGACTGCCATCGAAGGTGCAAAAGCAAAGTTACAAACCAGTGAAATTCAAGGCCGCATGGTCGACTTAGGTGTACAGTTGCACGGCGGCGCGGGTTTTATGGATGAGTACGAAATTAGTCGCATGTATACCGATGCACGTATTAGTCGAATTTATGCAGGTTCTTCTGAAATCATGAAGTTAATCATTGGCCGTGATATTTTTTCAGATAATTACAAAAGCATGCTCGACTAATCAAATCTTGCCGATGGTTAGCGCACGCTAATCATCGGAATAGTCTATTTGCATTTTTTTATTGGTGAGCGAATAATGGGCCTATATAAGCTCGCCAACGCGTAACTCAGTATCCAGATCAAAGAGGTAGAACAATGCAGATCGAACAACTAACCAAACAAGTTTCAGTCTCTGGCCAAATTACCGTTGATGACGTTCAAGGCTTTGTCGATCAAGGTGTGCAGCTATTAGTCTGTAACCGTCCCGACGGCGAAGACGAAGGTCAAACTGAGTATAAGCTAATTGAAGCAGAAGCAGACCGACTAGGTTTGACATTTAAGTTATTGGCATTTTCGTCGTATCAAATCACCGCTGAAAATCGTGATGAGTTTATTAAATTGATTCAAACTCGTCAGCGTATTCATTGCTATTGTCGCTCGGGCTCGAGATCAAAACGCTTATGGCGCGAAGCTAATTTTATAGTCGGTGGAGAACCTGAATATGGCGCTAAGCGCACAGACGACTCTAGTTTATCCGCACAACTATGAGTAAGGCCTTTTTATTTATTATTTCATTACTCGTTGTGATCGATATACGGTGGTGCAAGGGCAAAGGTGAAGAATTAGTTGCTTAATTATGTACAGTGAGAATATTTTAGGAGAGAGATGAAGGCCGTGTCGATGAATGGATTGCCGAGATCGAGCATGGCAAAAGGCCAGGATTACACCGACAAGCACGCTGCCTAAATTTTTGATAAGACACATACGAATCTGAACCTCGAGAACCAACCTTTGTCTCACCTTAACTTACAATGGGATTACCCGAAGCCTCACATAATTGAGCATACGGCAACGGAGGATGAAGCTGATGGATATGGTCACATAAACAACAGCGTTTATCTGGCTTGGCTTGATCAATGTATATGGGATCATTGCCGGGCCGTAGACATGCCGCCTGATAAATGTAGAGAGCTTAATCGTGGCTTTGCGGCCGTTCGTCATGAAATTGACTATCTCCTTTCGGCTTACCCGGGTGACAAAGTTGCGATCGCAAACTGGGTGACCGCCAACGATGGGCGACTGCGCGCTGAACGAAAATTTCAGATTATTAGATTGAGCGACGAAAAAACCTTACTTCGCGCCCGTAGTGATTATATATGTACCAATTTAACCAGTGGAAAGCCCAGCCGAATGCCCGATATCTTTAAGATTTGTTTCGCCGTGACGCCGGAAAGCTGAGTATTGACTATGCTGAAACATCGTACTGCTTATTGCCTTGTCGTTATACTTTGCTGCATCACTCAGTATTCGCTTGCGCAAGAATTAGCAGAAAAATGGTCTGTAAAAAATGTGTTCACGATGCCCGAATCCGCTGCGTTGGACGTTAAACAACAGCAAATATATATCTCTAACGTAAACGGTTATGCAAAAGATGCTAACGGCTTTGTTTCTAGAGTTTCTGTCGACGGAAAACACATCGAATTAGAATGGTTGACGGGCTTAAGCAGCCCGACAGGCATGGTCGTTTTTGATGGGCGGTTGTATATCGCTGATTATGATGAGTTGGTAATTGTTGAGATCGAATCGAAAAAAATAGTCGCACGAATTCCAGCGCCGGATAAAAAACCAGGCCTTAATGATGTTGCCATATCGAGTGAGGGTCGAGTATTTGTATCGGGTAGTGCTAGCAGCAGTATCTATGAGCTTGATAAAGATCAATTGCGTATATGGAAACATGACAAACAAAGACTAAAAAATGCCAATGGTTTGCTGGTGGAGGGCGATCATCTTATTCACGGCGGTTTACATTGGTCTGTTTTTAATATGCATACGAGACAGTTGATCGACGGGTTTAAAACACCGAAACCAATCGTTAGTGATATTGATGGAATTACGGCTTATTGTGGCGGTTATATAGTGTCTCTAATAGAGGATTCCCGTTTATGGCAGATAACTGCGAAGGCGAATAGTAGGCCATTATCCGAGTTGGGCGTCTACGCGATTGACATTCAATACCATCAAGGGAAGCTTTACGCGCCTACGGTAGGGGGCGGCTTGAGTGTTTTTGATTTACCAGAAAAGGATTGTATAGAGTGAAATCTGGAAATAGAGCGTTTGTTGTGCATAAGCCCGAGGCCGCATTTAATATTTAGATCTCGCTATTTGAAGTTCATTTGAACCTTCACCCATTAATCTTCTGCGTATCGAAATTAAACCCGGATACGGACTATGAAGATGAAACTATCAAACGCTGTTTTTCTATTAGGCTTGGCAGCAACACTAACGATACCGGCATCATTTGCAAAAGAGACGCCAGATTCGCTACAGCCCTTAGACCAAGCGTATCTATCGCATTGGTTCTCTTATGACTCGGCAGAGTCTATTGATCTCGTTCTTACACCAATTGAAAACGACGCGCTGGGCAAGCGTGCTGAAATTCGTTTTACCAGCGACGATGGAAGCTCGGTCAATGGGCTAATTGCGTTTCCAAAAGGTGGAGAAACTTCTTCCAATAAGCTGGCCTTGGCGTTACATCCAATGGGGTTGGGACAGAAATTCTGGTGGAGCGATGATAGCCCGCTCTCAAGCCAGAAGATGACCGATCAACTAAGAAATCAGGGCTTTGTGGTGATAAGCTTAGATGCACGAATGCATGGTGAACGGGGGCGAAAAGGCTTTGGGCCACGTGAACTTATCAAGCGAGCGCACAGCGCAGAGCCCAGAGTTTACATCGATACGATTATTGGCTCGGTTCGCGACTATCGGCTTATATTAAACTGGGCCAGAAAGGAGTTCAGCCCTGAGCATGTATTGGCGATGGGTTATAGCATGGGTGCGCAAATGAGCTTGCTGTTGGCAAGTTACGAGCCGAGTATCAATAGCGTTGTTGCGATGGTGCCACCCTATGTGGGCTCGCCAACTTCTCCCGTTGCGCCTCGCATTCATGTTAAACGTATTAGTGATGCCAGAGTGTTGTGGTTAGCGGGTAGTCAAGACCCTCATTCAAATAAGGATCAAACTCAAATGACGTTTGATCAAATTTCGTCTACCGATAAAGAATTAGTTTGGTTTGATGCGGGTCATCGCCTGCCACTGGACTATCTGGATACAGCCTCGTCTTTCTTTGACTCGTTGAATTCGAGAGGTGAAAAATGAACACCATATTATCGGCACAGTCCCTTATTCGACAGGTGGATACGGCTTCTGGTGGGCTAACGATTTTGGATGATGTTAGCCTTGATTTAAAAGCGGGTGAATCGGTAGCCATACAAGGTGCATCGGGGAGTGGGAAATCTACCTTACTTGGGGTATTGGCTGGATTGGATGTGCCACAAAAGGGAAAAGTGATGATAAACGGCCGTGATATCACTGAGCTTGATGAGGATCAACGCGCACGTTTACGAGCGGAAAATGTCGGCTTCGTATTTCAGTCGTTTCATCTTATCAACGACTTAACAGCACTCGAAAATGTGGCGTTGCCTCTGGAGCTGTTTGGTAACAAGGCGGCGTTCGAAATTGCCTCAGATTGGCTTAGCCGATTAGGAATGATGGATCGCTTAGATCACTTACCGCGTCAGCTGTCTGGTGGCGAACAGCAGCGGGTTGCATTGTGTCGTGCGTTTGCCGTAGAGCCTGAGATTCTGTTTGCTGATGAACCAACGGCGAACCTTGATACAGCGACGGCTGAAACAGTACTGGATAGGCTCTTCTCATTGCAACGTGAGTTAAACACGAGCATGGTGATCGCAACGCATGACCAAGCATTGGCGAAGCGGTGTGATCGAGTGTTACACATGCGATCTGGACGTTTGGTGCCCGGAGTCACATCATGACTAAGCTGACTCAAATCAGTGTATTAATGCAGCGCTTGAGCAGACGAGCGATAGTGAGCAGAGCCAATCGCTTGTTAAGTCTTTGTATCGTGGTGTGTACCTGCGTAGCGGCCAGCCTAAGCTTTTTTGCCAATAGTGTTCAAATCGCTCTCGATAACGATATTGCCAAGTATCTAGGCGCCCCCATCGTGGTGCGTTCTGAGCAGGCATTGCCGATTGAATTACTAGTGTCGGATGATATTGAATCACTGGTTGTTACCTCTAGTTTCACCACTGGCGCAATTGCAAATAATGCCTATCAGAGTGTGTCGTTAAAGGGTGTATCAAATGGTTATCCTCTGCAAGGCGAGCTGTTGATCCGAACAGCTGATGGCGAATCCATTCATCGTGCCGATGCACTTGCCACCGGCTCAGTTTGGCTTGGTCAAATTGCGATAAGTGAGCTAGGTATTGAGCTTGGCGACCAAATTCAAATTGGCAGCTCGCAGCTGACGGTTGTGGGCGAAATAGTGCATGAGCCGGACCGCTTAACGCAATTACAGCATGCACTGCCCAGAGCGATGGTTACGCTGGATACCTTAGCGCAAACCGGAGTTAGTCTTGACAATAATCGCGGTGAACATCGTGTACTGGTCAGTGGCAGCGAAACTGCCTTAGCGAAATTTGAAGCTCACTTGTCAAAATCGCTTACTCAGCAATATGAAGTGTTGAAGCCAGGTAAAGGTCGCCACCCATTCTCCCGGATAAGTCAGCGTGCAGAACGTATGTTGAATGTCATTCTGGTTATGATTCTACTGATGTGTGGTGGCGCAGCGGCAACCTTGGCCGATTATTCGGTTCGTAGCTATGCCATGCCTGCTACAGTTTTACGCTGTATGGGGGTAAACCGCAAAGCAGTGGCATGGGCATTGTGTCTGCAACTCATGCTGTTAGCATTGGTCATGAGTGTCATTGGTTGTGTATTGGGTTGGCTTATTCAACCGTTGTTGATTGACCTGATGCAACCGCACATGACATTACAGGTCGCTGCGCTTACCTTGAGTGACCTGCTCGGCCCGATTGGAATTGGTCTGGTAACCGTGGTTGCGTTTGTTGTTCCTAAGTTACAGCAGCTTGGTTCTATTCCGGTTACCAGTGTATTACGTGGCCAATTGGAAAAGCCTAAACGATTCTATCTAACCACGCTGTGTGCCGGCGTGGCTGTATTTGGCTTGCTGTGGCTGAGCAGTGATAATTTGCAGCTGACAATAATGCTGGTCGGCGCCGTGGTGTTCTTAATAGTATTGTCGATCAGTTTTGGTTGGGGACTGACCAAGGCTTCTGCTCAGGTGCATCATTTATTGCGTGGCCCGATAAAGGTAGCGGTGCGCTCAATAGGGCGTTCACCCACTCGGCATATTACGCCTCTCGCCAGCGTGTCAATCGCAATGATGGCTGTGCTAATGACGGTAACCCTGAGAGGTAGCTTTCTGGATGTGTTTCAGGTACAAATGCTTGAGACCGATGGCAACTACATTTTTACCGGACTGCCAGCCGGACAGCGTGAACACTTTATACAAAAAATTGAGTCGGGCAAGGCGGAACTGAAAGGCTTGTATCCAACGGTGACTTCGAAGCTGGTAAGTATCAATGGCATATCGATTGACGAAGCTTTGCAAAAGGAAAGCGACACTCGGGAAGAGACTCGTTCAAAGGTTCGCCTCTCATGGGCGGATAATTTGCCGGATAACAATCTCCTTCTACGTGGGAATTGGCCAACTCGAGGTAGCAATGAGGTTTCAGTTGAGTATGAAGTAATGAGTGATTTGGATTTGGAATTGGGCGATGTTCTGGGTTTCCAAATTGGTGACGTATTATTATCCTCAACAATTACCAGTCAACGTAAATACAAAGGGGGCGGTTCGCGCATGATGTTTTGGTTTATGTTTTCACCGGAAGCACTCGCCCCATTTGAGCAGCATTACATGGGCGGTATTATGGTTGATGACGATTCTAAAAGTGCATTAAGTGAGATTGGTAATAGCTTTCCACAGGTGCGTATCACCGACCTTGAGCGTCAAATTTCCGGTATTCGGGACATGATGATTGTTCTAACTCGATTGATGAACTCAACCCTGGTTTTGCTGCTCGCCGGCGCGTTAATGGTGATTATCGCGACCTCGTTTGTCAGCTCATCGAATAGACGGGTACAAAGCAGTCTGATGAGGGTGCTCGGACTACGGCGTTCTCAATGTTATGCAATGAATATCACTGAGCAATTGGTGGTTGGTTTGGTTGCTTGCTTGATCGGAATATTGGGCGTGCAGTTAATTGCTGGTCTGATGTTTCATAATCTGTTCGCGCTGCCTTATGAAATGGAATTGGGTAGTGCTCTGTTATTGAGCGCAATGATCAGCATCGCGTTTGTTGGTTTAGGTTGGTTGTTTGCGATCCGTGAGTTACGACAACCAATCAAATTTTCATAGAACCGGAATACGTAATACCATGAGATTTCTAATAGTAGAAGATAATCCAGATATCGCAGCTAATATTGGCGATTATCTAGAGTTGCATGGCCATACAGTCGACTTCGCGAGCGATGGCGTGATGGGTCTAAATTTAGCGACGGAGCATACTTTCGATGCGATCATCCTGGATATAAATATGCCTCGAATGGATGGGTTTGAGCTATGCAGGCAGCTGCGTGATCAACACCAGCTCGATACGCCCGTGTTAATGCTTACGGCACGTGGTTCCCTTGCTGATAAAACAACAGGATTTGAGCTAGGCGCATGGGATTACCTTGTGAAGCCGTTTGAGTTAAAAGAGTTAATGATGCGACTTCATGCGCTAAGACTTCGTAAGTCTCCAAATCGAGGTCGTATTCTTGAGGTCGGAGATCTCAGTTTGAATTTAAATAAATGGCAGGCAGAACGTGATGGCCGAATACTCGATCTGCACCGTGCAAGTTTAAAAATTCTCGAAGTACTGATGCAAGCTTCTCCGAATGCGGTTTCACGACAAGAATTAGAATTCGTTCTATGGGGTGATCATCCGCCCAATAGTGACCCGCTGCGCTCTCATATGTATGAGTTGCGGCGAGAGCTCGATAGACCGTTTGATTGGAAAATGTTGAAGACAATGCGTGGTATCGGTTTTGCGCTAACGGCTAAAGAGGACAAACATGGCGATTAGTATTACGTCGCGCATTAGAAACGCCATGCTCGGTTTGACCATGGTGCTATGTGCATTGTTTACAGGATTAATTTTTCTATTAGTTTACATAATAGAAGATCAAGTATTTATAAACCAGATCAAAGCTGAGCAAGTCGCGTTTGAGCAGGTTATAGCTAAAAGTGATACCCACCTTATTCGGAATTGGCGACCTACAAATGCCAATATAGAACGTATTGATGAGGGTGCTGATCTCCCGCATAGTCTGCCTGATACTGTGGCGAGAAGTATTGTCGCTAAGATTGGAATACATGAGTATTTCGATCGTGATAATGCAATGTTTATCGCCAGTTTGAGGCGTCCAAATGACGGACTAGCATACTATCTTGTTTACGATGTGAAACATCTGCTCGCGGTACAAAAAACCAAACGTATTCTATTTGCCATGATAGGCGGGCTTACGTTGTTAATCACCATCGTTGCTGTGTTACTGGCGCGGCAACTCACTAAGTCTACGCTAGCGCCGGTAACTCAATTGAGTAATGCATTGCAAACCAATGATCTGGATCATGTGGTGATTGATTTAGCAAATCAATTTTCTGAAGATGAAATAGGAATTCTGACACATGAATTAGCGAAAGCACTTGAGCGAGTGCGAGCATCCTCCGAACGCGAATATGAATTCAATCGGGGAGTCAGCCATGAACTGAGATCTCCGATACAAGTAGCACAGTCCACCACCGAGCTCTTACAATTGTATACAAGTGACACTGACCCCCGAATTATAAAGTCGGTGTCTCGTTTACAGCGATCGGTAGCAGAGATGAGTGACGTTGCTGAAGCATTCCTGTGGTTGGCGAGTGACCGTGTTGTAGAACAGGATGAGAAGTGTTCTGCGGCGGAGTTGCGAAATACCGTTGTTGGCCTGCAGTCCTCCTTTCCTGACCATGAGATCGTTTTTAACATTGACCCTTCAGGCCCTTTTTTCTATCCACTGCCCAGCACTGTGATGTCAGTAGTGCTTAGAAGTTTAGTGCGAAATGCGATGATACATGGTGATTCCTCGCCCATTGTTGTGGATATGTGCCTTGGTAGTATTTCGGTACGCAATTCAGTCGGTTCTAGCCTGCAAAGTAGCAGAGGCTTTGGCATTGGTATGAATATTGTTCAGCGTATTTGTGATCGTTTTGATTGTGATTTAACGACGCAAGTAAGAGACAAGCAATTATATGTATGCTCAATTGTGTTCGAATAATCTGAGCGAGTAAGTTGGAGCATTAGCGACTCGTTTAACTAGTCGTTTAAAGTGAGTTCGACCACTTCTTTCTTGGAGGACACTCTAATGGTCATTAGAGATTGTGACTGACTGACGTCGGTTAGGTAATCGATATCTTGGTTAACCTCTGCGAGAATGTTGAGAGTGTCAGTGTCGAGGTTGTAAGACCATAATTGATTTGCGTCATTAATCGCATAAATTATTTCGCCATCAATAATAAACGACTTGGATTTCCCTCCGTGTTGCTTCAACGGTTCTATAAGCCGAGCTTCGGCAGGTCCCGGACGCCAGAATTGATCCAGGTGATCTTTATAGATCAATTGTCCGCTGGCGCTTTTAAGCGCCCATAAAACTGGCGTATTGGTAATTTCTCTGAACCGTGTATTATTCACAAGCGAATTATTTGCAGCTAAAGCGCCTAGATCGACTTCCACGAGTTTCATTATCCCGTTAATGCGCGCATGCAACAACGCACTGTTGTTTTTGCTATCCCATTGATAAAGCCTTGCAACGGGGTGTTCCCATAGAATGATTTCTTGGCGAGAATCCAGAGTTATGCGTGTAAGAACGCCATTGGCATTGACTAACAGGCTTTTACCGTCGGCCGCCCAATCTATCCCGCGAATAGACGTGTCTACCGGAAAATTGGTGAGTTGCCTCGGCCCATTATTGCCACTTATCCAAAGCTGTTCACCTCCCGAGCGTTCTGACCAGAACGCGACGAGATCGCCGCCTGGTTGAAAAATAGCGTAATCTTCGCCCAAGTTTGAACGCTCGAAACGTTCATAGCCATCAGAGTGCTTTGATTCCTTCTTATTTGATGCCGTGTTACTTGATGGCGTGGAAGAAGTGGTTTGGTCGATTTGATCCAGTGGAAACATCACAATATCACTATCGTAGGATCCTTTAATCAGGAGTAGTCTTTTCCCATCCGGGTGGAACACCGGCTGCACCATTCGATCAGTAAATGGCAGGTTAATTTTAGCTGTCTTGCCGTGATAAGAGAGAGTGAAGAGCTGCCTGCCTGTGCTGAATATAAGCCGATTATTTTTAGGGTCAAAGCTTGGATAGATATTGGAGTGCTTAGGTATTTCAGGAACTCGCTCAATCGGGTTACTGAATAAAATCTGCCCATCAGGCTTGAGCATTTCAAGATAGTGTTGACCGTCAGATTGAACACTAACTACTGCGATAAGCTCATCGACAACCGAGTAGGCGAAATCCACAATACTACCGCTTTGTAGGTCGTATAAGTCAGTACTCTCGTTTTTGCTAATCGAGTAACGTATTAACTCCCAGCGGTTTGAATTATTTTGTAAAAGCGCAATATGGTCATCATCTAACCAGACGGGCTTTCGCACCAGCGAATTTTTACACTGCAGAATTACGCTTGGCTGTTGGGGACTGTCCAAGGCTTTTTCAAAGTCCAAACTAAGCAAGTTGTAGCAATCTGTTTGTGTGACTGGCGCACTGCAGGCTTCTGTTGCCAGGAACACCAGTTTTTTACCATCGTTCGAGAAACTATGACGGCCGTACGCAGCCCAGTCTCGAGTCAGTTGAATTTCCTTTTGGCTACTTCGTTCTTTAGCCCATAATTTATTACCACATTGTTTATCCAAATAACGATGAAATACGACGTATTTACCGTCGGGTGTGTAGCTGGCGTCATATTCTTTGTCGTCAGTCGCGGTAAGCGAGCGCAATGCATCAACTGTTAATTGAGACCCTTGCTTAGGATGAAACTTATGATAAGCCGTGACGCACAAAAAAATAATCGCGGTTACGATGACTAAGCTTGTCCAGCTAGGTCTCGAAATTTGATGAGCTTTAACGGATCTGACCGTGTCACTGTCTTCGACCGATAAACGTTTGTCAGTTGCGATTTCATCATGACTACTTATATCTGGCGTGGTGAGGCGATCATGCCAACGCACATCGCACTCCAGGCTGTAACCCTGTTTGGAATGTGTTTTTATATACACTTGGCCCTTGCCGTCGTCGCCTAATGCTTTTCTCAACTGCGCGATGCTTCTTTGCAGAGTATTCGGTGAAACCACGGTATCGCGCCAGACCTTGGCTAACAATGTTTCCTGACTGACTACCGTTCCCTGATTTTCGGCCAAACAAGTTAGTACCGCCAATGCCTTTGGCGGAATGGTTTGTGAATTCTTGTTTTGCGTGATTTGGTTTCTGGATAAATCGATAAAAAAACCACCTACCCAATACTGTTCTGCCATATAAACCTTAATCAGAATAAAAACGTGTGCTTAAAACGTGAGTCCAAACGATTGAATTTATCTTAGCATAAGCATCGGTTTAAACATCTCGATAACCTTATGAGTTCTCCGTATCAGCGAGAAATCAGCGAGAAGTCAGTAGAATTTCAGGTTTTTTTGTTCTACTCCAACTAGATTTGATTTTTCACTTAGCCTGCATAGTCAGTATTCAGTAACGCCGGATACTCTCTGGAGAGAAATCGATCGACATGATAAAAAAGTTACGCCTGATATTTTTGTTTTTACTGCCCTTGGCTCAGCTCGAAGCCGTAGAGCAAACACAGTATAAGTTGCCGAACATTGATGTTATTCCTATCAACGATACTCAATCGAATAGGCGCTATGAACTCTATATTAAACTGCCCGAAAAATACTCTGAAAACAGTGAGGTCAACTATCCGGTAATTTATTTTACCGATGCGGTATGGCATATCGAGCTGTTATCCGCCACAACTGCTTTTCTGATGGAAGATGTTATTTTGGTTGGCATATCCTGGCAGAAGGATATTAACCAGGAATTAAAAAATGAACGCGGCGATCATGTTAGTCGTTTTCGAGATTACTCGATAAGTAAATCAACCAACTCGGAGCATCAGGCCAAATATCAATTCGGACATGCCAGCAAGCACCTGAGCTTTATTCGCAATGACGTGTTTAAGTACGTTGAAAGTCGTTATCGAGCTGACCCTGATGATCGTACCTACTTTGGCTATTCACTCGGTGGTCTGTTTGGCGCCTATGTATTTTCTGCACAGCCCGATACATTTAAAAACTACGTTTTAGGCAGTCCATCATTACAACGGGATATTCCAGCGCTTGCCAAGCATATCGAAAATACAATGCTAAGCCGAAAAGGGCTGCATACCAATATTTTTATTTCGCATGGAACACTGGAAAAGGAGTTGAGTCAGCACATCGAAGAATTTATAGCAGTGGTAAAGAATAAAAATGATGAGCATGTGTCTTTACAACATGAGGTGATAGAGGGAAGTCATCAGACCGCGTTTCCGGCTACTGGAGTGCGCAGTGTCACTTGGTTATCTAACTTTCAGACGAAAGAGGTAAATCAATGAAATCTGTTTATACAATGGCTGTGATGCTGTTTTCCACGCTAACGATGAGTCACAAAGCTGATGGTCAAAATGAATTTCCTGTTCTTGAGGGACCTTATATGGGGCAAACACCCCCTGGTTTGGTGGCAGAACCATTTGCACCGGGAGTCATTTCCCGTGACGGATGGGAGATCGAAGGTGTGTTTGCGCCTGGGATGAAAGAGTTCTATTTCACGACAATGGGCGGTGAGCGTAAGAGACCGACCGTGATTGGCTTTCGGCAGCAAGATAAGGTGTGGAAAAAATTCGTTGAGTTTAAACGCAAAGGCGAAATAACATTTTCGCCCGACGGCAAGCGCATGCACATGGCCGATGGATATCGGGATCGGCAGGGCGATGCTTGGTCCGAGAGGAAAAGTCTTGGTCCTATGTTTGATCGGGAAGAATTGGGCATTATGCGCCTATCAGCGTCCGCAAAAGGCACCTACGTTTTTGACGATTTTAAGACTGATATCGTCCGGATATCAACGCTCGAAGGTGGAGAGCGCCAAGCCCCGAAAGATATGGAGTCCGTGGTTAATACGGGTACCTACACTGCTCATCCATTTATCGCCCCGGATGAAAGCTATCTCATTTGGGATAGTAAGCGTGAGGGCGGCTATGGTGATTCCGATCTCTATATCAGTTTTCGTCAAAAAGACGGCTCCTGGGGGGCAGCAATAAATATGGGAGACAACATTAACTCTGATCGGTGGGATGCCTATGCGAGTGTCACGCCCGATGGTCGATATATACTGTTTAACCGAGGTATTACCGAGGACAATAGTAACGTGGATATTTATTGGGTTGATGCGCAGATCATTGAAACGCTCAGACCGAAACCATAACGTCTCCTGATGCTCTGTGTTGCGTGCACTACAAGCAGCTTAGCCGTTTTTTACGAAAGGCTTGTTCCATTTCAATGACGCAACCTGAGTATCTAGAGGAGTACCAGCAATCGAGTTGGTAAAATTACTCATGGTTTTGATTGCTATTCCGAGAATAACCGCGAGCGCATCTGTCTCGTTGTAACCCACTTCGTACAGCTCTTCTAGATCAAAGCGGCTTACTTTTCCTCGATTGTGGATCATTTTACGAGTAAACCCTGATAGCGCGTTGAGCTTCGCATCGGAAATCGTTGTCCCGTTTCGCAACTGTTCGATGTGCGCTTCTTGCATCCCGGCCTTTCTTGAAAGCAATGTATGCCAGGGAACACAGTATGAACACTCGTTCTCAAAGTTGGCTGTTTGATAAACCACTTGTTGCTCTATTGGTGACAGGCCAACGGATGCAAATTCATCCCATGCGAAACTGTAAACGGATAGTAATTCGGGAAGAGCAGCCATGGTACGCTCTAAATTTGGAATCATGCCAAATGACTTTTTAGTGGCCTCCAAGAATGGCTTTGATTTCTCTGGCGCGTTGCCGTCATCATATTGTCTAAACATCGTAATCTCAGTTATGTTAAAAAAGAGCATTATGTTTAATGTTTTATAAATAACAATTGCTTACCTCGAGGTAACTACTTTGAAAGCTTTATCAAACAGTGATTTCGATACAATGCTTCTGGATGTTATTGCTTGTAAATGGAGTGTTTGCCTTTTGGACGCAATATCAAGAGGAATAACACGGCCGGGAGCCATACAGCGAGAGTGTGACCAAATTTCGACTAAAGTCATGAATCAAAGTTTAAACAGACTTGTTGAATACGGAATTTTGCAAAAATCGGAATTCAATGAGGCTGTAAAACGGGTTGAGTATGCGTTAACCGAATTGGGGCAAGATTCAATCTCTCTGTTTGCTCTTGCCAAGGAAATTCGGCTAAAACATTGTTCTAACGATTGATAGGTAGAGGAAGTTAATGGCTTGAATTATAAATGAGCCAATCTTTAGATTGGGGCATAACTCGGATGCGTTACGAATCACTGTTCTGAGAACAAAGACACCGTTGATTTTTACATGTTGCTTATCGAACTTTAAACGCAATTGCCTGCAGTACGTTCAAACGCCAGAGCGGCGGCGGCTAAGTCTTCTAGTGCAGTACCGGTTGATTTAAATACAGTGGTTTCCAGAGGGTGCTGTCGACCTTTGTGTTCTCCACGCGTCAGTGTATAGAGATCTGCAACAATATCATCGGTGCTAATTACACCCTGATTGATCGGTTGAACGTAGTCACCGCCTTCGGCTAACACACCTTCAACGGTATCGGCAAACAAGCTTGATGATTCAATTAACTCATCGTCGGACTCCCTCATCAATGGCGTGAACGCGCCGACCAAATCTACGTGCGTGCCATCCTTGACATTGCTCCCCAACACTAACGGCGTCTCAGATAATGTAGCGCAACTGATAATATCGGCTTGTGAGCATGCCGTATCTAAGGTCTGAACAGCGTCAACCGAGATATTGTTTAGCGTGAGTGATGACGCTAAGGCCGTTGATTTCGTGAAGTCTCTGGCCCAAATACTGACTTTGTTTATCGGTCGGGCTTTGCAATGGGCATAGATTAAATGGGGTGCTAAGCCTCCGGCACCTATCATTAGTAGATGACTCGAATCACTTCTAGACAGATACCCTGATGCTAAGGCTGAGGCAGCTGCAGTTCGGCGGTGGGTTAACTCTTCTCCGTCGATAATTGCCAATAGCTCGCCGCTCGTTGCAGAGTAGAGTAGGTAACTTGCTGCCACTGCAGGTCGATTTCGTCGGTGGTTCTCAGGCACTACCATTACGTTCTTAATGCCTAAGTATTTGCCGCTTTGCCACGCGGGCATAATCAGTAGTGACGCATCTGCCTCTGCTGGTACTTGTACTGTGTGATGGTGGCGAAGAGGCGCTTCACAGCCTTCTCTAAACGCGTCTCTCAATGTTTCTACCAAGGTATTTCGTGGCAACGCTTTGGCGGTTTCTTCTGCATTGAGTATTCGCATTGTTTCCGGTTTACTAAAAATATTTTTGTTGAATACCTGCGATTAAGATAATGGTAATCATCAATGGCGCGAGATAGCGAATCATCAGTAAAAGAAATTTGCCCAGTTTCCGATCATTGTCGCTCAGTTCAGCGTCTACGATGTTTTTGTCTAGACGCCAGCCAACAAAAAGCACGACTAACAGTGCCGATAGAGGCAGCAGTATGGGGGCGGTTAAGCCTCCGTCAAGAAAGTCCAAGAACTCGGTACTGTAAAGACTGCCAAAGCCAACGACAATCATAACAATGCCTACGTATATCGCCGCCTTTGCCTTGTTGATTTTGAAATGTTCTGCAGTGTGAGCGACGGATGGCTCTAACAACGCCACCCCAGTGGTTAATGCTGAAAAGAAGGCCATACAAAAGAATGCTGCACCGACCAGATTTCCTCCTGGTGTCTCAATCAACGCCGTGGGCAGCGTCTGAAAAAATAAGCCCGCACCCGCACTAAAGTCCAAACCGTACTTGAATACGATCGGGAAAATCGCCAGACCCGCGATCAAGGCAACACCAGTATCGGCGAGTCCGATAGTGACGGCTGACTGCGGAATGCTGATGTTTTTAGGCAAGTAGCTGCCGTAGGCGATCATCATTGCCATACCGAGGCCGATTGAAAAGAACGCCTGACTTAATGCGCTAACGGCTACGCTGCCGTCGATTTTGGAGAATTCGGGAGCGAACAAAAATTCCAAAGCTTTGCTGGTTCCACCGGATTCCCAAGACGAAAAAACACTGTAGCAACTAAGCAGCAATAGCAGTACAAAAAAGGCGGGCATCAGTATTTTTGATGCCAGTTCTATACCTCGATTGACGCCTCTCGCTACTAACCATATAACCATAATGGAAAAAGCCAGAAACCAGGGCATGAGATCGAGAGGGCTTTTGATTAAAGCGTCGAATTGATCGGCGATTTGTAGTGGTGTCTGGCCATCAAATGCGCCCATTAAAAAACGCGGAATATAGGCCATGACCCAAGCGGCCACCACGGCATAGAAACTAACAATCAGAAATGCAGCCAGCATGCCAGCCCAAGCACCTAGACTCCAAAATTTTGATGTTGAGCTTCGATTGGCCAGGTCATCCATGCTGTTAACAGCGCTCGAGGCCTGGCCAGCACGGCCAATCAAAAACTCCGCCATGATGGTTGGTATACCAATAAATATCACGCAGACTAAATACACCATTATAAATGCGCCACCACCGTTTGAGCCCGCCTCTGCCGAGAAGCGCCAGAGATTGCCTAAGCCGACCGAGCAGCCGATTGCGGCCAGAGTAAATGCTAAACGAGAGGACCACTGAGCTGTATTTGAACTTGCCATTTTTATTCTGCTTATCGTTATTGGTTGAAATATACTAATCGCTTAATGCATGATTATGCAAAATTAAAAATCACAATAAATTTTAGGCGCCAAATTTATGACCGCAAATTGTACCCACAAACAGCCCAGTGCGAGCATGTGCTTCATCTGTGGCCGCGACAATCCCGTTGGTTTAAAGATGAGTTTTTACGATGATGGTGCAGACACGGTTCAGAGTGTTGTTACCCCCGCCGATCACTTCCAGGGTTATCCAGGGGTGTTACATGGTGGCATTGTGGCTTCGATTTTGGATGAAGTGGTTGGGCGTTCGGTGATGTCAGGTGATCATCATCGCTTTATGATGACCGTCAGCATGAATGTGCAATATCGCCACCCTGTTCCTACGGGTCAAGCACTTACCGCAATCGGACATGTGACTCGATTAAAGGGCCGAATTGGTAAGGCTGAAGGCAAGATTGTGTTACCGGATGGCTTAGTTGCATGCGAGGCACAACTTATTCTGGCCAATATGCCGGACGAGTTGGTTGATCAAGGCAAGCTCGGATTTTTAGATTGGCGTGTTGACCCGGATTAGCGTTCTCGAGCTCTGGCCGACAATAATAGAATGCGCGCAATAATAGACGATCCCAGCATAACCGCGAAAATGGGCAGCAGCTCGCCGTTTGATAGAATTGAAGCCAGTCCGCCAATGAGCGAGCCGAAAGCAAACATAAGGGTCGAATTAAGTGAGGAGGCAGCGCCTACATTTTTGTCAAATAAACCAATGAAGTGACCTCCCGATGCGGGCGAGATTGCGCCATTGCACGCCATTAAAACACCCATGCCGAGCAAAATCTGCACTAGGCTAAGATCACTTATTGCACATAAGATCACCATCGCTGTAGCAGTAAGCAGCTGCAATAAATTTGCCCAGTAAATAATGGATGGCAAATCAGCCGTGTTCATGATGCGTGCGGTTAGTCGATTGCCAATCATCAGGGCAAACACCATCACAGCAAAATACAGTGAGAATTGATATTTGGTTTGCTCGAAATGATCGATCAAGATAAAGGCCGCGTTGGTGACATAGCAAAACAACACTCCGCCACTGAACCCAGAGAAAAGGGCGTAGCGCAATGCAACCAGGCTGCCATTAGTTTGATTGGTGATCGCTGCCCAGTAACCCACAAATATTTGTTTGAAACTGAAGGAGTCAGGAGTGTCTATGTTCGTTTCCGGAATTTTTAACAAATAGATCAGCGCCATCGCAGTGGTAAATATGGATAGAACTACGAAGATTGCCCGCCAGCCATACGCGGAGATAATCGTTCCAAGAGTCGGTGCCACCATCGGCGCTATCAGAATCACCAATATAATATTGGCGAACTTTTTGCCAACCTCTTGAGGTTCAAATACATCTCTTACCTGAGCAAGACAAATCACTGAGGTAAATCCACCGCCGATAGCTTGAATCAGGCGTAGTGCGAGAACTTGTTCAATGCTGTTAGCGACAGCAATCAATGAGGAGGAGACAATGAATACCAAAAGGCCGGTTAATCCAATGCGCTTTCGACCCAGTTGATCCGATAGAGGGCCGCCCAGAAATTGTCCCAATGCCATGCCCATCATAAAGGTGCTCACGGTAAGGTTGGCCGCCGACATGTCGACACCAAAATCGCTGGCCAAGCTTGGAAGTGTTGGTAGATAGGTATCGATACCCATCGGGCCGAGGGCGGCTAAGGCAGCGACAAACACCAGAAAAAAACGGCTAACGGTTAGTTGTTGCTTGGTATACATAAGTCTTGGTCAGACGGTAAAAGGTCAATAGTTAACGAATTCGGGTTGAGGCTGATGTAGACGTTGATAACGCAAGCCGCGACGCACTATACCCTATACTTGTGACGATCAACGCATAAACGGCCCCATAAAATGCCAGGGTATTCATGCTAACTCCTTGGTCAATAAACCATCCAAGAACGATTGGTGACATCGCGGTAGTGACTACCATCACGAAGGCGCCCAGTGACTTGATTGAAGCAAAATGCTTATTGCCGTAGCGCTCAGCGTAAAACGGCGCAGAAATTGCCGCTTGTGCGCCGGTGGATACGCCCATCAATACCATAAAGACAGCCGCAATTGTGGTCGCATCTGAACTTGATAAGCTTAATAAACCAACCCCCATTGGTATTGGGATAGTGGGTACCAATTTTATGGCGCCAACTCTATCGACCAAGGCACCAATCGATAAGCTGGAAACGATAGTGGTCATTGAAAACAGAAAGTACAGGCTTCCCCATACTAACAGTGACCACCCCTTTACTTGAGTTAGGTGTACTTGATGAAACATGAATCCTGTATAGAGTAAGGACTGAGACACTAACGTTGGTACAAACATGTAAAATAATGGATCACGAAGAACTTGCGCACGAGTCCATTGGCGTTGCATTGCTTGAGAATCCTCGGGGAGTGGTTTTACCTCATGATTTATCGCTTGTTGTTGTAGATAGCGCGAGTGCCTTTTGGGTTGGTGCTTGGAGAGCCACAGCAATAGTAACGGAACCACCAGAAAAATGAATAGCGATGTTAACTGCCAAATGGTTCGCCAATCAGTCACCAATAACAATGAAATGATGATCGCCGGAATGATTGATTCGGCCACCGAGTAACCCATGTTGCTAAGTGAATTGGCTTTACCCTTGCTGTATGCCAGATAGCGCATCATTGTGGTGGTGCTGGTCATCGACATTAAGCCTTGGCCAACATGTCTTAAGAGAAAGATTGCCAAAAAAAGGACCAGGAAGTGGTGACTAAGAGACATGATAAAACACGCGAGACCAAGAAAACACACTATTGCGACGGTGATCTTGCGCAGCGCTAATCGATCAATCAATGAGCCAGACCAGAGTAGGGTCATGGCACTGCACAGGGTTGCCAGAGAATAAAGGGTGCCAAACTCGCCATGGGATAGATTTAGATCTTGGCGAATCTCACCGCCAAATAAGGCGATAAAATAGGTTTGCCCAGGACTGGAAAAAAACATCAGCGTGAAGCCAAATAACAGCAGCCGCCAATCATTGCGAAGCAGTGGTATAAAAGACTTTATGATTGGCTCCTTGATCGGCTTAAGTGAAGTCGGGATATGAACGTTGACTTTCTGTTAGTCTTGGCCTTAAGTCAATCGACCTACGGAATAAATGCTGACAGAATATCATCCATGAAGAAGCTTCCTCCTCTAAACTGGTTGCGCTCGTTTGAAGCGTCGGCTCGGCATCTGAACTTTACTCATGCAGCCGAGGAACTGAACCTCACCCAAGCGGCGATTAGCAAACAAATCAGAAATCTGGAGTATAGCCTTGGCACCCGTCTTTTCGTGCGATTACCGCGAGGCTTGGAACTCAGTGACGACGGCGCGGCTTATTTACCAGCGGTAAAAGAATCGATTGCTAAATTGTCAGCGGTCACTAATGAGCTGTTTGGTGGCCGTCAGTCTCAAGTGCTTAATCTTCGATCGAGTTTGGTATTTTTTAATTGTTGGCTGGTTCAACGCTTGGCTGATTTTTATGCAAAGCATCCGGAAGCTGACCTGCGATTTAGCAGTCACCTTTGGGTAAATCATGGTGATATGGAACCCAGTATCGATATGGAGGTTCGCTACGGCCGCGGCGGTTGGTCTAATGTCATCTCAGAGCGAATCACTTACGACACGCTAATACCGGTTTGTAGTCCAGCCTTGTTGAGCCAACATCCGATTAACTCAATTTCCGATTTGTCCTCTCATACGTTGTTGCATGTTCTCGGCTATGAAGAGGGCTGGGGACATTGGTTATCGACCTTTGGTCAGACCGACATAGATCCAAATCAGGGGATCCAGTTTGATACTCTGATCTCAGCATTCAGTGCCGCCGAGCAAGGAATCGGTGTCGCCTTGGCGAGAAGCTCATTGGTCGAAGGCTACATTGCCGATGAAAGATTGGTCGCTCCTTTGGGCGAATCAATTGCTACCGACGAAGCATTTTACCTGGTTTATCGGCCTGGGCAGTGTGAAAGTGGCCTTGCACGGAATTTTAGAGATTGGTTGCTGGCTGAGTCATAACTCAAATAAGGCCTAAGGCACGTTTTTTGTCATGAAGCGGCGGACGGTTTTGTTTGTAAAAAGCGTGAAGCTGAATTATTTTTGTAGCATTAGCAATTACTTCACGACCCCCTATGTATATCGACGGCGAATGGCTTAGCGGCGAACAGACATTTACGGTGACAAACCCAGCCACAGGGGAGAGTATTGGTGAGGTTGTTGATGGTGATCGAAGCCATGCTGAACAAGCTATTACTGCTGCATCTAATGCGTTTTCAGCTTGGTCAGCTAGCACGGCGTATGCCCGTGCCGAGGTTTTGCATGCCGCGTATGCCCTAATGTTAGAGCGTAAGCAAATGCTGGCCGAGTTGATGACCAAGGAGCAAGGCAAACCCCTCAAAGCCGCTCTGAACGAAGTTCAATATGCTGCCGATTTTTTGCGTTGGTTCGCTGAAGAAGCAAAGCGCAATTATGGTGAAACCATCCCGTCAGCCAGGCCTGATCAACGCTTTATGGTGCGCTATCAGGCTGTTGGCGTCGTGGCCGCGATCACACCCTGGAACTATCCAATATCGATGATAACTCGAAAGATAGCGCCGGCGCTTGCTGCAGGCTGCACCATTGTTTTAAAACCTGCAGAAGCAACTCCGCTGTGTGCCATCGCTGTGTTTGAAATATTGCATGAAGCAGGTTTGCCTGCTGGTGTCGCAAATTTAGTGACCACCGAACAGCCCGTGCCGATTGGTCAAGAGTTTTGTACCAATCCAAAAGTTAAAAAGCTTACATTCACTGGCTCTACCGCGGTTGGTAAAAAGCTGGCACAAGACGCTGCACCACAATTGAAACGTGTGTCGATGGAATTAGGCGGTCATGCACCGTTTATCGTATTCGATGATGCTGACCCTGTGCACGCCGCTAAAGGTGCGTCGTTAGTAAAGTTTTTAAACACTGGCCAAGCGTGTATTAGTCCTAATCGTATTTTTGTTCAGCGCGGGATTTTAGAACAATTTATCCAAACCTTCTCAGAACGTGTGGCCAGGATGAAAGCGGGTAACGGTCTAGAGCAGGGCGTTTCTATTGGTCCATTAGTTAACGAGGCGGCGGTGAGCAAAGTGTCTCGTCAGGTAGATGACGCAGTTAAAAAGGGCGCTGTCTTACATAACGGTGGTTCAGTATTAATTGATGGTGATTATGCGGCTGGACATTTTTATGCGCCAACCTTACTCAGCAATGTCAGCGAAGACATGTTGATCTATCGCGAGGAAACCTTTGGTCCCGTTGCAGCGATTATTTCGTTCGATGATTACGACGAGGTGATCGAAAAAGCGAATGATACGCACTATGGTTTGGCGGCGTATATCTATACGCAAAATCTGTCGCGAGCGATGCACGCATTCGAAGCGCTGAACTTTGGGATTATTGGCATTAACGACATTAACCCAACCAGCGCTGCGGCGCCGTTTGGCGGAATGAATGAAAGTGGCTTAGGCCGCGAAGGTGCTCGGGAAGGGCTAGCTGAGTATCTGGAAACAAAGCTTGGCGGCATTTCGATTTGACTTAATAACAAAACCACAAGGCCGCGCAGTTAATGAGTCGGTCGTTAACATTTATCTTAAAAAGGGGGCTAAATGAACGCAAAAATGCTGTCTCATAATCGCCGTGTAAGAACCACGCCATATTCTAAACGTGTCGAAGAAGCGGGTGCGCAATATTATACGGTCTATAATCATATGCTGCTTCCCACCCTATTCGATACGCCAGAAAGTGACTACTGGCATTTGTGTCAACATGTTCAGGTGTGGGATGTTTCGGGTGAGCGACAAGTCGAGTTGAATGGGCCTGATGCAGCGAGATTAGCGCAGCTGATGACGCCACGTGATTTGACTAATATCGATTTATTACAAGGCAAGTATGCGCCTATTTGTAACGCCGATGGATATCTTCTTAATGACCCTATCGCGATAAAGCTTAGCAATGATCGCTTTTGGTTTTCAGTGGCTGATAGTGATATCAAACTGTTCGCTCAAGGCCTGGCTCAAGGTTTTAAGCTGGACGTAAAAGTGTTTGAACCGGATGTGTCGCCATTAGCCGTGCAAGGTCCTAAATCGGATGAGCTAATGGCCCGAGTATTTGGAGAGAGAGTTCGCGACATACGTTTCTTTCGTGGCGAGATGCTAGCATTTCAAGGAGTTGAAATGTACGTTGCTCGATCAGGATGGAGTAAGCAAGGAGGTTTTGAGATATACATGCCTGAATGGTCATTGGGTGAAGCATTGTGGGATGAGCTGTTTGCCAATGGCGAAGACCTCTTTGTGCGAGCTGGCTGCCCTCAGGCCAATGAACGCTTGGAGTCGGGCTTACTGTCTTACGGCAATGACATGGATGAATTTGATACACCATTTGAGTGTGGATTGGATTCTTATATAGACCTGGACGCTGATATCGATAGCCTCAGCTTACCAGCGCTTAAAGCCATGGCCGGAAAACAAACTCGAAAGCTGGTTGGCTTGGCATTCGATCGATCACCCCATATGCAGGCAAGTCGCCTGGGAGGAAGCGATATTGAAATCGACGGTCAGATTATTGGTGAGATTCGTTCTCAGGCTTGGTCATTTAGATACAACAAAAACTTGGCTATTGCTATGCTGCCACTGTCGTACATAAATGAAAATGACGGCATTACCATTGATGGGCAGAGAAGTAATTTTCATGCTCTCCCTTTTGATTTTGAACAATTTGCCTAACGGAGTCATCGCATGAGTCGCTCTTCTTTTTATCACCCTGATACCATCGCGCTGCACAGCGGTTATGTCCCTGAAAGCGACCATGGCTCGCGCGCAGTGCCGATTTATCAAACCACATCTTATGTTTTTGAGAGCGTTGACCAGGCGTCCTCGCTATTTAATGTCGAGCAAGGCGGGCACATTTACAGCCGTATTTCGAACCCAACCGTGGCTGTACTTGAGCAACGAATCGCAGCATTAGAGGGCGGAAGTGGGGCAATTTGTACCGCTTCAGGTATGAGCGCCTTGTTCACAATCTTTATCACCCTGTGTTCAGCGGGTGACCATATCGTGTCGTCCGGACAAATCTACGGTTCTACAGCAACTCTGTTGCGCCATACTTTAAAACGCCTTGGGATTGAAACCACCTTTGTATCGATCAATGACCAGGCCACGTTGAACGCTGCGATTCAGGACAACACCAAAATGGTGTTTTGCGAATCAATTGGTAACCCGGGCTTAGAAGTTGCAGATATACCACAAATCAGTGCCGTCGCCGGCAAGCATGGAATACCGCTGGTGGTTGATGCTACCTTTGCACCTCCAGGTTTATGTAAAACAGTGGAACTCGGCGCCAACGTGGTGGTGCACTCGGTCACCAAGTGGATGGGGGGGCATGGCGCGGCGGTTGGTGGCGTGATTGTTGATGGAGGCAATTTCAATTGGGAAACGAGTGGCCGTTTTCCGGAACTAACTGAACCTTATGAACCCTTTCACGGTATTAAGTTTTGGGAAGAATTTGGCCCGAATGCGCTGGCGATGAAAATTCGAGCGGAATCAATGCGCGACCTCGGTGCGTGTATGAGCCCAAATAATGCGTTTCTATTGCTGCAGGGCATTGAGACCTTGAATATGCGAATGGAAAAGCACATTAGCAATACCAGACAGCTACTTGATTGGCTGCAGGCACAAGAACAAGTAACTTGGGTAAATCACCCCAGCCTGGAGAGCAACCCGAGCCATGCGATCGCCGAAAAGCTATTTCCCAAGGGCGCCGGATCAATGCTTTGTTTTGGTGTGGTTGGTGGTCGAGCTGGCGGTGCGGCATTTATTAATTCTTTACAGTTAGCTTCAAATCTGGCGAACGTTGGTGATTCGAGAACCCTGGTATTGCACCCCGGGAGCACAACACATTCTCGATTGTCACCTGAGGCGATGTTGGCAGCAGGTATTAGTGAAGATCTGATTCGTGTGTCGGTTGGTATCGAGGGAATTAACGATATACAAGCTGACTTCTCAAGAGGCTTGAAGGCTGCGCAGCGTGCCGCGGAGGCTCAATCATGAAGCTAAGCGTTAACGGTCATCAAACACATGTGGCAACGGGTGGTAAGCACTTTGATGAACGCTTGCCGACGGTTTTGTTCTTACACGGTAGTGGCTTGGACCATCGCAGTTGGGCATTACAGACACGTTGGTTTGCTTACAATGGATTTAGTGTATTGGCGCCTGATTTTCCCGAGCACTCTTTGTCAGAAGGCCATGCCTGTACCAGCATAGAGCAATCAGGTGAGTGGCTAGCAGAACTATTAGAGGCGGTCGATGTGCAACAAGTGCATATAGTCGGACATTCCCAAGGATTCTTAAGCGCCTTAGAGTTAGCGAAGCTAAGACCGAATTTAATAAGGTCAATTGCTGGAATAGGCACGGCGGCTGCAATTCCGGTTAACCCAGCGCTGATAGACACCGCAAAAAGTTCCTCAGTCAAAGCTGCCGAAATGATGTTGCAATGGGGCTTTGGCAATCAAATGCACATGGGTGCCAGCCCCACCCCAGGAATGCAACCGATTGCGATTGGCAGGCAAATCATGGGCAATAACCCTCTGGCGATTGACCTGCAGTGTTGCGCGGATTATTCGGGAGGGCTAGACGCGCTGAGCTATATCGAGTCTCCTTCGGCGATGATTTTGGCAGGCCAAGATAAGATGACGCCGTTAAAAGCGGGGCTCAAGGTCGCTGAAAATTTAAATGCCAAGTTAACGGTATTGGAAAACTATGGCCATATGTTGCCAATCGAAGCACCAAAGCAAGTTCTGAACGCGCTGCGGGAATTCATATTAGGCGTAGAAGCTAAACGATAAAGAAAGAGTTAGAGAATTGAAATGACAATTAAAAAAGTGGCGGTTATTGGTGCTGGAACAATGGGGTCAGGCATTGCCGGGCAAGTAGCCAATGCCGATGTTGACGTTTGGCTGCTGGATCTTCCCAGCGATGGTGAGCGTGTAAATGCGTTGGCTGAGCGAGGCTTGGAACGCTTAGGCGAGACCGTTGGCCTAATGAGTAAAGATAAACAACAACATATACACATTGGTAACACTCGCGATGATTTTCATCAGTTGGCTGACTGCGACTGGGTGGCCGAAGCGGTGGTTGAACGTCTCGATATTAAAAAGGCACTTTATAAACAAATTAACGACGTCTGTTCCGACTCCACCCTAATTAGTTCTAACACATCAAGCATTCCGATCAGCTTATTAGTCGAAGACATGCCGGCAAGTTTTCGTAAACGTTTTGCAATTACACACTTCTTTAATCCGGTGCGTTTTATGCCCTTATTGGAGTTAGTGAGAGGCGAGGACACTGCTCAGGAAGTAATGGATCAATTCGAAAGTTTCTGCGATAAGGAGCTCGGTAAAGGCGTTATCTCATGCTTAGACACACCGGGATTTCTTGGTAATAGAGTGGGCTGCTTCGCGATTCAAGCCGCACTGCAAGCGGCTAATGATATGGGTTTGAGCCCCGTGCAAGCCGACGCGATCTTCGGCCGGCCGATGGGTGTGCCTAAGACAGGTGTGTTTGGGCTGTATGATTTGATTGGTATTGACTTGATGTCGGACGTGGCACAGAGCCTGGTTAACACACTGCCTGAGGCTGATGCCTTTAATGCTGAGGCGCCGAAGCTACCTTTGATGATCGATATGATTGCTAACGGTCAAACGGGCAACAAGAAAGGCCAAGGTTTCTATCGTACTATTAATGGCGTGAGAGAGGTTATTGACCTTGAGACTGGCGAGTACCTTACTGCTGAACGACTTGATCTGCCTCTCGCATTGAAAGCAGAGAAAGAAGGTGTGATACATCTTCTGAATGACGACTCTATTTATGGCCAGTTCGCATGGCGAGTCTTGTCTCGTACCTTAAGCTATGCGGCCGCTTTAGTACCGGAAGTGGGCGATAATCCGCTGGGCATCGACGATGCCATGAAACTTGGCTATAACTGGATCAAGGGGCCTTTTGCCTTACTCGACGAAATTGGTAACGATTATTTTATTGACCGTCTGCAGAGTGAGAATCGAGAGATTCCCCCGTTCTTGGCTGAGGCGGCGGGATCGACGTTTTATCGCGTGGAGTCGGGCGAGTTACAAGTTCGCTTATTTGGGGGCGGTTGGCAGGCAATTAAACGGCCGCAGGGCGTTGCTCGGTTTAACGAGAAGCGGAAAACTCTCACTCCAAAGAATACTACCGAGGTAGCGAGCTGGTTTGATGTTGATGATGTCGCATTGGTCGAATTCCACAGCAAAGCGAACGCACTCGACGGTGATTCAATGGCGATACTAAGTGATGCCATAGATCATGTCGAAGCCAATAATATGCGCGGTTTGATTGTGCATAATGATGCACAGCATTTTTCATGTGGCGTAAACTTGCAAGCGGTGAGAGGTTTTTTCTTAAACGAAGACATGGATGGCTTGGATTCGTTCTTAGCGCATTTTCAAAATACAGTGCATCGAATGTCAAAAGCTGACTTTCCGGTTGTGTGCGCGCCAGTCGGCATGTCACTCGGCGGCGGTTTTGAAGTAGTATTGCACTCCAAAGAAGTGATTTGTCATGCTAACTCGACGATGGGTCTGGTTGAATCTGGGGTCGGAGTTATCCCCGGTGGCGGTGGTTGTAAAGAGACCTTATACCGTTGGCATGAGAAACTTGGAAATGACGATACGTCAGAAGCTGCGTGGAAAGCTTTTATGAATCTCGGTTACGGTCGTACTTGTTCGTCACCGATAATCGCACGAGAGCAAGCGATGTTACGCGATAATGATCGCTTTTTGAGCAATCGTGATCGTCTATTACCGGCAGCGATCAAGGCGATTGATTCTGGCAAAGGTCAAAGAACATTTAACCGGCCAGACCTGCCTTTGGCGGGTAAGGAGGTTTTTCATGCAATGCTTGGCTGGTTAGAGAATGCGCATGCCGAGGGTAAATTAACACCGCATAATGTCGTGGTGGCGACCGAGTTGGCTCGTATCGTCACCGGTGGTGAAGTCGCTGCGGGAACACTGTTTAGCGAGCAAGACTTATTCGATGCTGAACGTACTGCCTTCCTAAAACTGGTATCAACCAATGCTACTCGTGAACGAATAAATTCTATGTTGGATACTGGATCAGTCGTTCAAAATTAAGGCTCAGAATTAGAAAGAGATTCACTATGACGATTGAATACGATCAACTACCAAAAAACGATGCCAACTATGTTGCCTTGTCGCCGATATCTTTTTTGCATCGAACCGCCGACATTTATCCTGACTACCCATCGTTAATCTATAACGATACGTCTTATACTTGGTCGCAAACTCGTGAACGCTGCGTGCAAGTCGCTTCGAGCTTGGCAAGCCGGGGTATTGGTAAAAATGATACGGTGTCAGTGTTTGCTCATAATACTCCAGAGATGTACGAAGTACATTTCGCAGTTCCGATGTCGGGTGCCGTACTCAATACGATTAATACACGACTGGATGCTGAAACGGTTGCCTACATTATCGATCACGCCGAGTCAAAAATGTTCATTGTTGATCGAGGATTGTGGCCTACGTTAGAACAAGCATTGGCGATTTCTCAAACAACGCCGGAAGTGATCTTAATTGATGACCCCTTTGCGTCGGATGAAGAGAAGGTCGACGTGCCTGAGCTCACGCACTATGACGATCTTGTTGCTCAAGGGAACGATCAATACCAGTGGTCGCTGCCAGACGATGAATGGCAGGCTTTGTCGTTAAATTACACGTCTGGCACAACCGGTCGACCGAAGGGGGTTGTTTATCATCATCGTGGTTCGTATCTGATGACAATGGGGACCATTGCCTCATGGAATGTGCCTCATATGCCTCGTTATTTGTATTCTGTGCCAATGTTTCATTGCAATGGTTGGGGACATGCTTGGACAATGGCGGCCAAAGCAGCGACGGTGGTGTGCATGCGAGCATTTGAACCTGGTTTGTTTTTTGAACTTCTAGAGAAGCATGATATTACGCATTTTGGCGGTGCGCCGATTATTTTAAATATGTTGGCAAACGCGCCAAGTGAGCAACAAAAAACCTTCAAACGAACCATTCATGCCATGACTGCAGGTGCTCCTCCCCCGGCCGCGGTATTACAAAGTATGTCCGCGTTTGGTTTTGAAGTGATGCATGTTTATGGTTTAACTGAATCCTATGGCCATATATTGCAAGCCGCGCCTCAACGAAGTTGGAATACTGAAACCCAAGAAGTGCAAGCCGAGCTCAAGTCTCGACAAGGCGTGCGTTTTGCAATGACTGAGGCAGTAGATGTCGTTGATGCCAGCACCGGCGAACCGGTACCCTGGGATGGTGAAACCATGGGTGAGATTGTTATTCGTGGTAACACGCTCATGAAGGGCTATTTGAAAAACGCCGAAGAAACCAACTCAGTGTTTAAAGGTGGTTGGTTTCACAGTGGTGACCTGGCGGTAATTCATGCCGATGGCTACATACAAATAAAAGATCGGGCCAAAGATATTATTATTTCCGGTGGAGAAAATATCTCATCGGTAGAAGTCGAAAATACACTCTATAAACACCCAGCGGTAGGCGAAGCCGCGGTTGTTGCAATGGCCGATGAGCAATGGGGGGAGGTACCGTGTGCGTTTATCGAACTCAAGGCCGGCGAAGAAGTTAGCGAGCAAGACCTAATCGAGTTTTGTTCCAATAATATGGCAAAGTTTAAGAAGCCAAAGAAAGTGATTTTTGGAGCATTACCAAAAACGGCGACTGGCAAGATACAAAAAACCGTTCTTCGTAAACAATGTAAAGGTTTAAATTAAGGCGCGATGGAGAACGGTGTGCAGCCATGATTGACCAAACATTAGCAAACTTACGCTCGGTTTGGCAGCACGTAAATATTCTTAAATCTGGCGATCTGAAAGTACTGCCCGAATTGCCAAAAAGTGATGTTGAAAAGGTGCGTCAACACATGCGAGATTGCCTCACAGGTAAAGGTGGTAACGTTTCAGCGCGTGCTCAGGCTGCCAAATTAGGAGAAGCTTATTTAGGTCTGAACGATGTCGGTCGTCTTCGCTTTTTAAGTATCTTGGCGGAAGACTTTGGCGTTGATGTAACACAGATAAATGAATTGGCACACGCAATTCTCGATCACAATACTACTGACTCATCAGCCGAGCTCCATTGGCGAATGCGTAACGCTTTGAGACCGAGCGCTCTTGACTTACTAACAAAATTTAATTCTCTTCCAAGTGGCGTTAAATTTTTAGTTGATATGCGCTCAGACTTACTTCGTTTAGCCAATAAGAGTGATGTTGGCCTAAATGAACTGGAGAGAAATCTAAAAAGTTTATTACGTTCCTGGTTTGATATCGGTTTCTTGGATTTGGTACGCATCTCGTGGTCAACGCCTGCTGAGTTATTGGAAAAGCTCATTGATTATGAAGCGGTACATGCCATTCGCTCTTGGAGTGATTTGAAAAATCGTTTGCAATCCGATCGCAGATGCTTTGCTTTTTTTCATCCGCGAATGCCCGACGAACCGATTATTTTTGTGCAGGTCGCGTTGGTTAATTCGTTGTCAAATAATATCCAGGAATTATTAGATGAGTCGGCACCATTAGGTAATCCACACAAAACGAATACGGCTATTTTCTATTCTATTAGTAATGCTCAAGCTGGCTTAAATGGAGTCGGCTTTGGCGATTTTTTGATTAAGCGAGTGGTTGCCGACCTCAAAACTGAACTTCCCAACATAAAGACATTTTCAACGTTGTCTCCGGTACCAGGCTTATGTCGTTGGTTAAATGAGTTAGATGAATTTGAGATGCTGTTGGATGATGAACGAAAGTCATTATCAAGTATCAGCGACTTTACCAGTCTTTCAGAGACATTGGCGAGCAATGACTGGTATCACATTCCAGAGCTAGTTGACGCACTCATGCCTCCCCTAATGCGGCTGGCCGCAGTGTACCTGGTAGAGCAGAAACATCATCATCGCGCACTGGATCCAGTGGCTAATTTTCATCTAAATAATGGTGCTCGCTTAGAGAGAATTAATTGGTTAGCCGACACGTCAGCCAAAGGCTTACAAGAATCGGCTGGGATTATGGTTAATTACCTCTACAAATTAGACCAAATAGAATCTAATCATGAAGCGTATCGAACCACGGCTTCGGTCGCGATATCACCATCAGTTGCCTCCGCACTTAGATGAAGGGTTTATATCTGAAGCCTCTCCTGATAGCGCCAAATAGTATGCCTAATCTCGAGCGCTAGACGTTAAACACTTAATTAGTGTTTTCTAATAGAAATTCGATCCCGTCAATTGCAATATCTTGGTGGCCTAATGTGGTCAACACGTTCTCGCCTTCAAGCAATACTAGAATCGCCTTAGCGGTCCGCTCAGGGTTGGTTTCGGTAATGGGAACATAGCCGGATATCCAACTGAGCATTTCTTTAATAATTTGATGGCCGAAGTTTGAAAACGAGTTTTGTTGATGTGCCGAGTAGGCGACTAACTCCAGCCATACACGTGTATAGCGCTCATATTGAATGGTTTTTAGAGCGGCTAAAATACTCTGTATGCACTGAAGTCGAGTCGTTGCTCTTTCCTTCGGAAGCACACTGGCGAGATCATCAGCTAGTTTGCCAAAGAGAAACTTAAGCACTTCGTTGATCAGTTCGTCCTTGGTTTTGAAATGATAGATTAACATCCGGTCGCTCGTTCCAGCTGCATTCGCCAGCGGGCGTAAGCTCGACGCGCTAATGCCATTTTCAAGCATATAGTCCGCCATTGCCGATAACCAAGCTTCTTTCTTTTTCTGAGTTTTATTCGTCATTTCATTGTAGCGGTTGCTACACTTATGTATATTATGTAGCAGTCGCTACATAATAGCTTTATCTCTATATCATGTGTAATTTTAATGTGCTTGCCACCAGAAAATCTAAATGAAGCAACACGAGGCTTGAAAGAGTATACGCTAAGCAACCATGCCAAGCGCTGCTATTGGTTAAATGTGAATGACGAGTGCTATTACGTTTGTACGTTATCCCTAATTTATAAATTTAAGAGGCTTTCATGACTCTGCCAAACAATATCCAACGTTCGCCGAGAACTCATTTGATGAGAGGCTTGCATAGCCTGTTCATTTTTATAGTGATCATTGCAAACGCACAATTACAAGCGGCTGATATTGTGGATTCAGCGGATCATCCTTTAGTTGGTCGTTTTTTGGGTTCCGATATTCTCGGATATCAGCAATCAAAATTTGATGAGTATTTATTTGATGAAGGCGGGGTGGTTAAAAGCACCAATGCTAGTGGCTATACGGATTACAACTACGCTAAGAGCCGATTAATTGAGGGTAAAATCACACGTATTTATTATGTGGCGCCCGCTGAAAGTTCGGTGGCGGAAGTAAATCGTAACTACTTGAAAAAACTCGCGGATAACGGTTTTGACGTTGTTTATCAGTGTCGTGGTGATGCTTATTCTTGCGGTGGCTTGGCGGTATCCATGCCGAATTTTAAACCCCAGTTAGTAGAAAATGCCTATTTAATGACCGAGAACCGCTATACCACACTACGCAAATCGAGCGGCGAGGGTGATGTGTATATCTCTTTATTGGTATTCAATTATTCATTCGACTCATACAGCTATAGAGATAGGCATAATCGCCCAACCGTTCAATTGGACGTGATCGAAGTTGAAGCCTTAGACGATAATCAGATAGAAGTGGTTAGCGCCGATAAAATAGTGAGTGAAGTTAATGACCAAGGTCGCATTGCACTCTATGGAATTTATTTTGATAGCGGAAAATCAGTTCTGGAAGACAAGTCGATCGAATCGATAGAGCAAATAGCTAAAGCGTTAACCGACAGTCCGGAATTAAACCTCCATGTGGTCGGGCACACTGACAATGTTGGGCGTTTTGAAAACAATATGGCATTGGCCAAGGATCGCGCCATCTCAGTGGTTAATGCCTTGACATCCCGAGGTATCAAAGCAGGTCGTTTAACCGCGAATGGCGTTGCCTCTTTAGCTCCAGTAGCCAGTAATAATTCGGAGCAAGGCAGGGCGAAAAACAGGCGGGTAGAATTAGTCGCTCGATAGTACTGCTTAACAGATCTAAAACATCGCCACACTTGTCTTTCCGTTTGAAAGCGAGACTAAATAACCATTAAAACAATCATCGGACTTAGCCATGGTAAGAATAGCTGCTGTGTTATTTGCCTTAATTTTTTCACTCACCAGTTTGGCAAGCGATTGCGTTAACACTGATGAATTGGATTATCTTAATGTGTTAATTGCAAAGTACCAAGCTAAGTTAGGTTTTGTAGAAGCTGGTTATAATGAGCGTCGTAGTGGGCTTTCGAATAGGCCGGAGGTTCTTGAGAGTGAGATAGAGGAATTAGTTAGTAGGCGCGAAAGTCTGTTACAGACTCTATTTGAAAACTGGAAACAATGTGTACGTGATCACACCGACATTCAGCCGCTTCCAGCCGAGTGCCCAGAATGTGATGACAAGCAGACGGCTTACGAAGAGGCCATAGAAAAGTATTTCGCTAAACTGGATAAAGTTGAAGAATTTCAACGAGAATATCGACTCGAGAACCTATCAGCTTATGAAGCTGAATACGAAAGGGTTATTGCAAATCAGAAGAAACTAAAGCAAGCCCTGCGTGATTTTAGAGACTTACAAGATAAAGGCGATGTTGATGCAAGCACCGTTGATAGGGTTATCAGTTTTTACGCAGGATTATTAGGGGGCAAAAGTAAGGCACAAAAATTCGCCAAAGAGGTCTTAGAGCCCTTAGTCAAAGAGCGAAATAGACTGATTAAAACGGTGCCAAATACAGGAGCCAATTTTAATGGGCCAAATACGCCAGCAGACGCTGAGGCGATGTTGTCCGCATTGAAACGCCTGGAACAACAATTGGAAGATGCAAAGTATGTACGTGAAAGTGCCTTGGATGCGCTGATTAATTGCAATCTGAGGCGTTGTCGTGTAGCCCAAAGTGCCAACGATTTATTTATGCCTGGCGGTCGGTATGGGCCACCCGAGGGCAGTTCTGGCTGGGACGGCACAATTGAGTCGGAGGCGTTAACGGCGCCGAATGTCGATGCTGAGACAACGACGAGGCTCTCGAACAATGGGTTCTTAAAGGAACCCAATTTTGACTCATTGGTGATCGCTGATGACATCAGCATTGATGTGCCGGAAATACCTGCTGATGTGCAAAAAAACTTGGTAAAGTTAGCCGAGAATGAAGATATCTATATTCCCCCTCAGCCCTGTGAGTTGAACCCACCTCAATTGTGCCAACATCTTGATGCAACTTTAAAAGAGAAGTGTATTGAGCGTTTTACCAATAACAATCGAAGTTGTAAACAGTTTCAAGCGCGTGTTTTAAATGCTGACCCGTTAGCCGCATGCAACGGCACCTGTGATTACACTGAGTTGGCACGAATAGACGGTATATGGCTGCTGGATCAGATCTTTCACACCATCGACCTAAGAGTGGAGAGCAAACTTGAGTCGAGTGAGGCCGCCGAAACTTCCTCATTAAGAAATCAACTTCGACAATTGAGATTGGAACAAACGAATTTGCAACGAATTCCTGAAACACGTAAACACTTGATCTATAGAAATACGAGAACCGGCCGCACCTTTGAACACTTTGGCACGTTTTTTGAACCTCAGGCACCGCTAGAATATGTCGGTACCGAGCAAGGCAAACGAACACAAACCGAAAATGATCGTATTTCGATGTTACCCAACTTGATTTTTCAACTGGAAAAGAAACTGTCGTCCATTACCTTAGCAGACACTCAATTAATTGATTGGGCTGATCAAGCCAAGTCACAATGGCAACGCTTGATGCCGTGTACCATTGAAGAAATACCACAGCGGGTAGCCATGTGTCGTAATGCATGTGGTTTGGCCTTGACTGGTCGTAAGGACAGGTATTTATGGACGACTACCTTTTGTGATCCTGCTGGTGTGATTGGTTTTTTGCATGATCCATCGTCAAAAATTTGGATCTACCCACCGCGACAGTAGCTGAAGTTTATTGTTGGCTAAAGATCTTAAGTTGTTTTATTCTTCGATCCAGATAGTCAGTGTCTTCGTTTGGGTGAACAAGCTCTTTCTTTGGGGCGCCTTTCTGATGTGCTAATGCTGCGACCAGGCCTTGGTTTGTAAATTCAAGTTTAGGATCATAAAGGCTGGCAATTGGATCTTGGTAGGCTGATTGAGGAGAAATAATTTTCCATCCGTTTGCGCGTATGTGGTCAATTAAATCAGTGATAAACAGCGCAGCGAGCTCGTTTTCGTGAAGCAATAAAACGTGTCTTGGAGATCGGCCCAATGACTTTGTTGCTATTGAATCGTAAAACTCGATGGCTTCTAATATTGAGTCTAAATAAAGTTGTTTCATCGTATCAAGGTTTACCTTGAGTCCATTCTGCTGCGCGTTGACCAATGTGCTATTGAGATACCAGTCATAATTATCGACGGTGACATATCCGAGTTTATACCCCAGCTCAGACAGTCCTTGGTAGATTTGGGTGCGTGCCTCTAGGCTGTTAGCCTGATGCAAAAATGGAAATCGATGCAACCTTAGTAAGCCAGTAAAATTATTCAAAATTAGATGCGATGTATAGACGTCGGCCAGGTATTTATTCGGGCTTAGCTTTCTTGAAGATTGGTGAGAATGGCTGTGATTCGCCAGGTTGAAACCCGCATCGGTATAGCGTTGTAGCCTTTTCAGTGATTCTTCGTTAATAATGTTCTTTGTGGTTACGAAGAACAGCGCTTGATTCACATTCGCCTTTTTTAAGCCGCTTATAATTTTCTCGGTTTTCTCGGAGCCGCTCATCAACGAGCTACCCGAAAGAGGGGCATCGTCGAAGGTAATAGCTATTTCTTTGGCGTTCGAATTGAGTGTAATAATCAGCGACAAAAACGCTAAAATAATGGGTTTATACATGGTGTCTATAATCTATTGGTAAATATGTAAGTTTTCCAACAGACTATAGTTCACCATCACAACCAGTTTTATGAGGTTTGTATGAAGTTAGTCAGTATACTGTACTGATACTTATCGCGCACATACAAAAAACCTGCACTATTGTTTCAATTGCTCGGCATGAAACGCGATATGCTCGCCGATAAACGTCGAGATAAAATAGTAGGAATGGTCGTAGCCATCCTGATAACGAATGCTCATAGGGTAATTGGCCTCTTGGCTGGCCTTTTCCAATAACTCGGTTTTTAATTGTTCTTCTAGAAAGCCGTCCGCCGTACCTTGGTCAACCAGTACTGGCATGTGCGACTCAGCAGCGCTAAGCAGTGAGCATGTGTCGTACTTTTGCCATTTCGACTTATCATCGCCGAGGTAATTGCTTAAAGCTTTCTCACCCCAAGGGCAATTTAGTGGAGAAACGATCGGGGAGAAGGCCGACACTGAGCGATATTTTTGAGTGTTGTTTAATGCTATTGTCAGCGCGCCATGCCCCCCCATTGAATGCCCCGAGATTGCTGCTCTTGCGCCATCAATTTGAAAATTTGCATTGATCAGGGCGGGTAGCTCGTTTACCACGTAGTCATACATAGAATAATGTTCTGACCAGGGTGCTTGTATTGCGTTGACATAAAAACCAGCGCCTAAGCCGAAGTCCCAGGCGCCATCGGCATCATCAGGTACACCTTCGCCTCTTGGGCTGGTGTCTGGGCAAACGATTGCGATACCGTGCTTGGCCGCATAGCGTTGCGCCCCTGCTTTGGTAACAAAATTTTGATCGGTACAGGTTAGCCCTGAAAGCCAATACATGACAGGCACTTTACTATTTTCCGATTGCGGTGGCATATACACCGAAAAAACCATTTCGCATTTGAGTGATGTCGATTGATGTTTATATTGCGATTGCTGTCCGCCGAAAATTTTTGCGCTGGCTAAATGTTCCATGTGTAAGCTTTGGGTTAATAGTTGAAAGAACTTAGTTTACATCGATCTGTGGACACACACCGTTTTTTGCCAAAAATTTTATTGATCTAGACCTCTAAAAACATTTGACATACAGAAACATATAAATGAGAATGATTCTCATTCGCAATATGAGGTTTTTATGTCATTTCATCAAACAGTTAATCATCGTGGTTCGCTCACTCGGTCTGACGTTGTTATTCGAACTCAAACTCACCGGTGGGTAATACCGTATAACTGCGAAATACTTAAAGCATTGCTGGCTGATCAAAATATACATGCCAGCGACTTGCAATTTAATTCAGAGTCTCAGTGCCATAGTTTTATCAAGCAATTGCTATTGCTTGCTACACAAGATGAGTGCCGGCATTGTTCTCCCTCACAAATTGCGACGCTCGCGCGAGAGCTAATCCACCAAAAACCCGGCACTAATCAAACTGTTTTTAAATAGGAGATCCAAATGCAAGATACCATGCAAACCCAAAATGAGGCTCAGGAAGGGTCGTTTGATGACTTAATGGCGAGCCTGTTTGTATTGGTTACGCATCACAGCCTCACACAGTGCGATGCGTCAATATCTCCCATTGTTGAACGGTTAAACTTATTATGCCAACACTCTGAGATCGAACACTACCCCAATCAAATGAAAGTGTTAGCCAAGATGCGACAGCTGTGGCGGACAAAATTATTCGACGTTGAACATTCGGGTTTTAAACACTAATTCTCTGTAAATAACCGATAAATTGGTCACAAATAGGAGGGCTAAGTCGTCATAAGGGTAACTAATACTATTTTTCTTATGACAGATGAAAAGAATTGTTCTTACGTTTCTAATGGATTGTACAGCGATTGAGCGCAAGGAGTCGGCTCATGCTTAGAGCGTTTTTTTGTAAAATGATTTCCAATTTCGAATCCAAGTACGATTACAATGCGAGATATATGCACGAAATCAATCAAATTTCGCCTGCTGCAATAGCCAGGTTAATGATGTTATCGGGTATAACGAATTTTCAAGGATCGGATAAATCGATTTGGGGAGGCGCGGCGTTGGCAGCTACTTTGCATGGTGATTGTGGACCTTGTGCACAATTAGTGATCGATCGTTTAATTGAGCAGGGCCTGGACAGTAAAGAGCTTGCCGCATGTGTACAACAAACCTGGGCGAATGCTGGCTCTGTTGGTGTTGGCTATCGTTTTGCTCATGCCGTTATCAATAACGATTCGGAATTGGAAACCTTACGTACTCAAATTCGTCAAACTTATGGTAAAGATGCTTTGTTGGCTGCGAGTTTTGCGACGGTTAGTTATCCGGCATACCCTCTACTTAAGCGAGCACTGGGATTCTCCCAAGCGTGCCAAAGTCTGGCTGTCGGCGAAGATCGGAATGTACAGCCTGGTAGAACAACAGCATGAGTAAAAACCATACCGACTGTTTTGAAGCTCAACGCCCGATGCTGACATCCATCGCTTATCAGATGTTGGGAGAGCAGTCTGCTGCCCAAGACTTAGTTCAAGACACTTGGGAAGTCTGGAATAGAGCCGACAAAAGTTGCATAAATACTCCATCTGCATGGTTGAGACAAGTCATTAGTCGACTCGCAATAGACATGCTTAAATCAGCGAGAGCAAGGCGGGAAGTATATGTTGGGCCTTGGCTAGCTGAACCGCTGATCGACAAGCAGGCTGGCCCTGATGAGTCGTTTATATTAGCCAAGGAATGTGAACTGGCATTGATGTGGGCTATGGAACGACTCTCACCTGAAGAACGTAGCGCTTTTATCCTGCGCAAGGTTTTTGACAGTGAGTATCATGAATTATCTGGGTTGTTCGGTCGCTCAGAGGCGGCTTGTCGAAAACTCGTTAGTAGAGCTTCTAAAAAGATTAGGGATACAAAGCTAAGGTTCAATGCAACACCCCAAGAGACAAGCATGTTACTTCAGAAGTTTGCTCAAGCTTGCCTATCGATGGATCATGATGAAGTTATGTCGCTACTTGCTCCAGATGCTGTCTCGGTGTCGGACGGCGGTGGCCGTGTTCGTGCTGCGCTTAGGCCCTTGAATGGCGCGCAAGAAATCACACAAGTACTGTTCGCTATTCTGCGAAAAAAGCCGCGAGGTCAGGTCGGAGAGATTACATCGGTTAACGGTCAACCTGCGATTGTTGTGTCAGATGCTGCGCAACAAAATATGGTATTAACGATCGCCATGAACGAGCAACATCGTATCGCCTGGATTTACATTATGCGCAACCCTGATAAATTACCGTTTTCCGATAACAAGCCTGAGAAGCCAATGTCATGGCAATGATTTGAAGAGCGTGCCTTAGGGTGTGTTCGAGTGCGTCGACAAAAATCTCTCGAAAAAGATAGTATGATATCGTCGTTTTTATCAACCTTTTACTTGAGATGCATTTATGAGAATACGTCGTAATTTAAAAATTGGCGGAATCGCAACCGTCGGACTACTAATGTCAACCTTGGCTTTTGGCGCCCACCACGGTGATACCGAGCATAAAGGCGATGTCAAGACCAGCGAGCTCTGCCAAGGCTATGGCCCTCAAACCCCTCGCGATATTGATAATGTTGAAGGAACCAATACGGTTAAATTCCAATTAGCAGGGGAAAGTTCAGAGCTTAACTTATGTAATATTCATTTCCATAATAATGCAGAACACAAAGCAAAAGCATTCTCAATTTATGCCGGCGAGGGAAAGAAAGGTGTTGGCGGAGGCTACCAATGTGGTATCTCAAAAGAGCTTACTAAAGCTGAGTTGAAAGCGCCAAAACAAGAGATATGTAAAGGATTAGAGCCAGGCGATACCATTGAGGTGCATTGGGTTCATTCGAGTTGTGATGTTCAACCTGGCCCGGGCTTAGGTTCTTGTTTATCTGATGCCTGTGCTAACCCAGAGCTTCGTGTGGAAACTCAGGTATTTACGTTGGTTAATGACTCGAATGCCTTGGATTTTAACGATCTTGACTATGACGGTAATACAGTAAGTGGTTATCATCAGGCTAAATCAATACCCAGCGACACGGGTGTGCCGGTTGTTTTTGCTGGTTCTACAACAGGCCCCAGTTACAACGCCCAATCGTGTTCTGCTCTACAAGTGACATGGAGTGTAAGACCTCAATGTGCAAAGCTGGATATCAACACTATTGGTAAATGGTGTGAGAGTAATGAATTTGAGGAAGATCACGCGCATGGAGTACGCGAGCTGGTGACAGACAGCATATTGCTATCGCCGATTACGCGATAGAAACAAAACAGTCTATCAAGCAATCTAAAGAGAGCCCGATCACTTAAGTCAAGTGGTCGGGCTTTTCTTTGCTTTCCATCCGCATTTATTATTTAGATGCCACAGCCTTAGCTTTAGTGTCTAAGCGTACAATTTGTGCCTCTTGGTTTTGGTCAATAGTGCACAAAAACATACCTTTCTCATTCTCACCTTTTACGCGTAACTTGGCTTTGAATTGGCCACGAGTGCTTTTCATATGTGCTAGCTTGATTCTCTTTACATTCTCAAACTGAGTACTTGCGAGTGATTTGCATTGTGCTAGCGCTTGACCATCTGACAGAGGTTTGGCTGATACAGTCGTAGATGCAAGAAGTAGGGCAGTGCTGGTTAAAGCGATATTAAGTAGTGATTTCATGATGATTCTCCAGTTTCGGTTAGATTCGTATTTGCGTTAGGCCGAGCTCATTATTGGACTGGCCCCGCTGACTACGAGATCTATTTCAACGTTTTCATGGCTTTGGTTCTGCCGAATTCATGCTCATATCGACTGAATTTCGAAATTCGGTCGGTATTTTAAGAATTCGAAAGCGCTTGACTGCGGTATTTTGTTGGCGAAACACCAAACTGGGTCTGAAATGCGGTATTAAAGGATGAAATTGATCGAAAACCAACGTCTAAGGCGATGCTCAGAACCGGCGATCGAGGGTCTACAAGCAACCGTTCACCGGCTTCTTCTATTCGATATCGGTTTACGAACTGATTAAAGTTACGATATCCGAGGATTTGGTTAATTTTTTTACGTAGTTGATACTCAGGTATACCAATTTGCTCGGCTAAACTCGCGACACGCAAATCGTGATCGGCATACAAGCGTTGCTCTTTCATACTCATTAGCAATTGATCAATGGCGGGGTCATTCACTGACTTGGGCGTAACCAGTTCTTTAGGGTCACCAACCAGTCTCAATTTAGGGTTTAACTTGATAAAGCCTAAGTTACCTAAGAAGGTAATACCTAACATCCAAAGACTGCCTAGAATAGCGCCTTGAAACTCAATACCGTATATCTTAAATGTCTCTGTGATACTCACTCCAAATACGGTAATGACAAGCGCGCCAATGAATACGATGCGTATTTTTTGTCGCATCTCGATCAAATCATTTTCGCGGCCCCGCCATACTATATAGATGGCGTAGGCCGCGGCGAATACCTTGAGAAGTTGTCTGATTAACTCAATCGATAAAACCGCTTGGCCTGAGGTGGTGCGCCAAGCAGTAATCGCAATATCGACCAGTACCAGTGCAATAATCCATTTTGGGATATGACAACCCTCTTCAAATACAACCCAAACGAATAATAGCGTTAATACTGGAATCAGAGATGGCACGGCATAAAGAAGCTCGAGGTTGTTAACCGCGTAATAGCGCTCAACCAACGGCGCGAAGAAATTAATCACTATCGCGGCCATTAAAACTAAACCGACCGCCTTAACATGTCTGGGATTTGCGGAAATTAGCAGAACACCCATAAAAAGCATGATCTGTGATGCAGCTAATATTCGGATCACGCTATCTGCAGTGAGTAGTGCATTCATTATTAAAGAGCCCCGGCTCTATTAGTTTCTCTTACTTTGGTTCTTTCCGAGAGGGTATAATCACATTTTTATATCTACCCTAAAGATGATTAATGAAGTTATATCAATACCCAAATTGCAGTACCTGTCGCAAGGCGGTTAAGCTGTTGAACGAACAAGGTGTGCAGTATGAGTCTATCGACATTACAAAGCAGCCTCCGACAAAAAAAGAGCTCAACATAATGTTAGCAAGCTATTCGGGTGATATTCGGAAGCTTTTTAATACGTCTGGCTTACAGTATCGCGAATTGAACATGAAGGAGAAGTTGCCAAACATGAGCAATGATGAAGCTATCAACTTATTGGCGGGTAATGGCAAGTTGATTAAACGTCCATTCTTGATAAAGGGTACGCGAGGAATTGTGGCGTTTAATGAATCGGTATGGAACGATTTTATTCGATAACCATTCAACAAATGTCACTGTGGCGCAGTTCAAAAGAGTTATAGATCGAATTGCTGAGATTGCCGATGCAGTGCAAGCAAAACTCAAGCTCTTTGTAATCATTGGCTTATTCGCGAGTACGTTGCTGGCGTGGAAAGTATTTTCGTTCGAGTCAGCGATTTGGTGGAATGGTATTAAGTGCGGTTTGGTGTTAATGCCGGCGATGGTGTGGGTATTTGCATGGTTTGTTTTCAGACAATTGCGAGATGCTCCAAAGCTGGTTGCGGAACTGGTGGATGATAAGCTAGATGCTGTAACACAAATACGCGATTTTAAAGAACCGGTGGGATTGCGTGGATTGTTTACAAGCATTCGAGAATTGCGCAGCGAAGATGGTTTGGGAGCTGTGTTCGATACCGTCAGCGGAATCACCTTAATCGCGAACCCGGTATTTGCGGTATTAGCGTGTTTTTCGTTGGCGGTGCTGTTGGTATTAATAGTGATAACGCCATTTGTGATGTTGCTGTAATTATTGGTTGAATTGGCAGTATAATCTCAACACAATGACCACGATTCTAAAACAGATGGGGATTCAACAATGGCGTTTGCGTAAGGCTAAGGCTGGTGTCGCTCCCACCATTGAAAACAACATTGAGGCTGATGCTAAAATCAATGTTGAGGCTCAGATTGAGCCAAACATATCGACTAACGCCGTGTTAGAGAATCAGTATCAAGCTCAGTCAAATAACATAGCGGTCCCAGTTGAACCGAGCGATGATCAATTTGACGGTTTGTCACACGATCAGTCGAACAAAGAGGTTGCTGGACAAGGAGTTGCTGAGTCTATTGATTCACCCGCACCGGTACCCGTGGCGATGCCGTTAGAACCGAATGGTTCTGGCGAGGAGCTTAAAACCCCAGCTCATCCAATTGAATCGTTAGACTGGCAAGGCTTGCAAGCCAATATCGACCGGCAAAACCAGTGTCTATCCTGCGGGCCGTCAAATTCGATATTAGGAGCTGGAGATACCTCGGCTGACTGGTTATTTGTGAGCGACGCGCCTAGTCGATTGGATTTAGAACAGTATCAATTATTTTCGGGGCGAGCTGGGCAACTTTACGAGGCAATGCTAAACGCGTTGGGACTTGATCGAGATTCGGTGTATACAACCAGCATTTTTAAGTGTGTTGCTTCAGACGATTTAAGCATAGCGGCGAGTTGCGATAAGCTTATTTATCGACAAATTGATCTGCTTAAACCAAAAGTTATTGTTACTTTTGGAGAGTTTGCTACACAATCCGTAGCCAAGTCAAATGAGAATCTTGAACAGTTGCGCAAGCAAAATTTACGCTGTCATCACAGCAAGGTGCCAATAGTTGCCACTTATAACCCGTTGTTATTGCTAGAAGAACCGCTTTTAAAAGCAGGTGCATGGGCTGATTTAAAAAGATGTGCATCCATTGTTGGATAGTGATTGCGATTGAACTTGGGCGCATTAGTGATAATGAACGCTAATCGAAAAAGAGTCCTACAAGCGAGCCAATGCGGCCAATTGTCAGCAAGGGATATGCAGAGCCACGATTTAACTCAAGTTCTCAGCATTGAAGCGAACGCGCAAGCTAGCCCCTGGGGAAGGCTATCGTTTGAAGAGTCTCTAACTAAACAACATTGCTGCCGCATTGTTGAGGTTTTCAGTGAGTTGGAGAGCGCTCCCACAATTCTCAAACAGTCAGAAATAATTGCGTATCATGTAGTATGCGCAATCGAGGAAGAACTGCATATTTTGAATGTTGTTGTTGCTCCACAATATCATGGCTTAGGCCTGGGGCATATGTTGATGGACGATATTGTAAAGATTGCTAAAAAACAAAGTTTAGCTAAAATTTTTCTCGAGGTCAGAGCAAGCAATCAAGTTGCGCAAGACCTTTATATTAAGTGGCAATTTAAGCAAATTGGGTTACGCAAAGAATATTATCGCCCGACCACGGCTGATCGAACTCGAGAAGATGCGCTAATATTTATGCGTAAGCTTTGAGTCATTTTGGTGAAACAGAATGACAACTAGTTAGTCATCACCAAAAGGGTTTGATTAAGCTGCAGAATTTGATTTTTACTTATATTGTTCCAACTCAGTAGATTACTCAGTCGAACATTGTACTTACGAGCAATCGACCACAGAGTGTCGCCACGTTTTACTTGATGCATCAAGCGCTTATCACTTGAAGTATCGGTTCTCTGTGCCTCCGAAGTTGCCGCAACAAGCGTTGCGTTCTCTGCGCGAATAGGTATCAACAAGTTTTTACCCGCGCGAATTCGAGTGCCTCGTAAATTATTACTGGTTTGCAAAGCCTTGACACTGACGCCGTATTTTCTGGCGATACTGCTCAATGAATCGCCGTGTGCAATTTTATGGTTTGAGTAGTTGATTTGAGGCGCGCGCTGCACGGCCAATTTTGCATGTTCCACATCACCGTTTTCATTGATTGGGATTAACAGTCTATGAGGCCCTTTGGGTGAGGTTGCCCAGCGCTTAAAGCCCGCATTTAAATGACGCAATTCAGATTGTTCAATACCGGCGTCATTGGCAAATTTCTTGAGATCGATTTGTCCATTGAGCTCGACGACTTCAAAATAGGGTTTGCTTTCGATAATTGGCAATTCAATGCCAAACTTATCAGGATTGTTTACCACGTTTTTCAGTGCAATGAGCTTGGGCACGTAGCGTCGCGTTTCAAGCCGCAGTGACAGGTCTTGATAGTGGGTGCCTTTACGCTTCCTCTTATTGTACTTTACCGCGCGTGAGACGGTTCCAGGTCCTGCATTGTAGGCAGCAAGTGTCAGAAACCAATCTCCATCGAACATTTCATTCAACTGAGTAAGATAGTCCAAGGCTGCATCTGTGGAGGTTAGTAAATCGCGTCTGCCGTCATACCACCAGTCTTGACGTAAACCAAAATGGCGGCCTGTTGATGGAATAAACTGCCAGAGTCCTCCTGCTCGAGAATGAGAGACGGCGGTTGGCTTATACGCGCTTTCAATCGCGGGTAATAAGGCTAATTCCATCGGCAGTTTTCGCTTTTCAATTTCTTCTACGATATGAAACAAAAAGGGCGTGCCTCGCTCGAACAAATTGCTTAAGTAGCTTTCGTGTTCGGTGCTCCATTTTTCGTACTGTGCAATATGCTTTGAGTTTAATTCTGGGAGCTCGAAACCTCGACGCATTCTTTCAAGCAGGTCAACAGGAGAAGGATTACCGTCATCTTCCATTTTATCCAGGGTGCCTGAGTTTAACGGATCGTTTGCTATTGGATCGGCAGTGTTTTTGCCGGTAGCATCAGTGCCTGATGGTGTGCTAATGACATCGGATATTTCGCTTGTCTGCGTAGGCTGAGTACGGTTTGAGCAGGCACTCAGAGTTATGGCGAGGCAAAGTGATAAAATTGTTGAAAAACATGCTTTTTGATTCATCGACGAATAGTAATGAGCTGTTCATCAGACGTCAATGTGGTTGTCCGACATTTCATGTAATATAAGATTCGTAACAGCCTCGATGAGATTTGCGATTTAGCAAAAGAATAGTAGTGACACAGCACGCCAAAAAAAATGATCTAAGTTCGAATGAATGGAGAACCAGCGAGTATGCTAAACGATTTTTTGATGCTGAGCGTTCGTTTATTACCGCTGGATTAAGACAATCGGTAGGTCCAACGGTGCTGCAGATCGGGCGGCGATTGCCTACAGCGGTTGTTGATGATTTTGACCTGCCGTTTCTGGTCAAAACCAATGAGGTGATCGACGACTCTTCTGATATCGTGGTTGATCCTGCCTTTTTACCGTTTTCTCCAGACGTTTTTTCTACCGTAGTGTTGCCGCATGTTCTCGAAGGAAACGCCTTACCGCATCAAGTGTTGAGAGAAGCTCACCGAGTATTAATGCCTGAAGGACATATTGTTTTAACTGGGTTTAACCCAGTCAGTCTGTTAGGTTTGCAGCGATGGTTACGACCGAAAGCAGTTTGCCCCGGAAGATATTACTCTGTTGGACGTGTCATTGATTGGTTGCAGTTACTCGGATTTGAAGTTGTCGGTAGCGCGATGTTTCAATATGCGCCGTTGTTGAAGAATCATCGTTTGAAGAATACTTTCCAATTTCTTGAGTCTGTTGGTGATCGTTGGTTGCCGATGACTGGTGGCGGATATATGATTAGCGCCAAGAAACGAGAGGCTGGGGCGACAATGGTTGGCCGCACTCGAATTAAATTAGGCAAGCCTAAACTAGTCGCTTCTGCTGCGGCGAAAACTCAATGTAAGTCTCAGAAGAACTCAGAGTAAAGCGCCGAAATCTGGCGCGTCTTGGATGAAATACGATAAAAAATAAAGTGAGTAAGAAAGTCGAAATTTACACCGATGGCGCATGCCGTGGAAACCCGGGTCCGGGTGGCTGGGGAGCATTATTGACCTACGGCGATCAGAGAAAAGAACTTTGTGGCGGAGAGTATGAAACCACGAATAATCGCATGGAGCTGTCGGCGGCTATTTTTGCCTTAGAATCGCTGAAACGTCCATGCGAATTAACCTTATATACGGATTCAAAGTATGTGATGACAGGCATCCAAGAGTGGATTAAAGGCTGGAAAGCCAAGGGCTGGAAGACCGCGGCAAAAAAACCGGTTAAGAATGTTGATCTGTGGAAATTATTAGACCATGAAAATCAGCGACACAAAATTAATTGGGTGTGGGTTAAAGGTCATGCTGGTAATGAAGGTAATGAGATTGCCGACCAACTAGCGAATCGAGGAATCGACGAACTCGAGGCTAAGGCTTAATGGTTATCATAAAATTTTGGTTAACGCGTTATGAGTGATTACGAAAGACAAATTGTTTTAGATACAGAGACCACCGGTTTAGAGCATCGCCAGGGTCATAGAATCATTGAGATTGGGTGTGTTGAACTCATTAATCGCAAGCTCACTGGCAATAACTATCATCAATATATAAACCCAGATCGGGAAATTGATCAGGGAGCGATGGAAGTGCATGGAATCACTAATGAGTTTTTAGCCGATAAACCATTTTTTGCGGATATTGGCCAAGCCATGATGGATTACCTGCGCGGTGCCGAATTAATCATCCATAATGCTGCATTTGATGTTGGCTTTTTAGATGCTGAGCTGGAGCGTGCAGACCCTCAGGCGCCTAGGATAGCCGAAGTTTGTGGTGTGCATGACACACTATTACAAGCACGAAAAATGTTTCCAGGTCAGCGTAACGATTTAGACTCGTTATGTCGTCGCTTCGATATCAATAATAGTCATCGCGAATTACACGGTGCATTGCTCGATGCCGAGATCTTAGCAGACGTGTATCTGGCCATGACCGGCGGGCAATCATCGTTGCAGCTTGAAACGAATTCGGATGCCGACAATCAGGTTAATCAATCAACTCCCAGAGTAAATTATTCGGCGCTGGACTTGCCCTTGGTGCAAGCAACCAACGAAGAGAAGCAAAGTCATGTAGAATGGTTGAACCGATTGGATGAAAAGGTCGGAGATCAATGTGTTTGGTCTCGTTTAAATGGCGATTTAAATCACTGATATTTATACGTTTAAATTGTCAGCCCGAAAATTTTAAACACGAGTACACATGAGCGACGCGTCAGTTATCAAAAAGCTGTCAGGTTATGACCTCTCTGGTTATAGCTTAGTTGGCAGTGACCTCAGTGGTGCCAAGTTAGCTAACGCCCGATTACGGGGAGCAAATCTCGCAGGCGCGGATCTTTCGGCGGCTGACCTGACGCAGGCAGATCTAACGGGGGCCGACTTATCAGGTGCTGATTTGTATCAGGCAAAACTTGCGGGCGCACGTTTAAACGGCGCTAATTTGAGTCATTGTGATGCTACGTCGGCAAATATGCTCGATGCGTCACTTAATGGTGCAAATCTAGTATTTGCAAAACTGCCCGGTGCTAATTTGCAGAATTCGAGTTTAACCGCGACTGACCTCAGCGATTGCGACTTATCGGATGCTGACTTATCCAATGCTAAGTTAACCGGAGCTATATTTCGCAGAGCAAATTTGAAAGGTGCCAATCTAAGTGGCTGTAAGCTTTTTGGTGCTAAATTGCAAGAGTCAAACCTGAACAACGCAAATTTACGTGGTGCTGATTTAACCTCGGTTCGTTTACGTGGCGCTGAACTTATTCATACGGATCTTGTTAACGTAAGCATGTTTAACGCTGATTTAAGCAATGCTAAGTTGATAAACAGCAATTTTGAAATGGCCAACCTTAGATCAACCAGCATGCCGAGTGCGAACCTTAAGAATGTAACGTTTGATGGGGCGAATCTCGCTTATAGCAGGCTTAGCCGCGCAGATTTATCTGGAGCGTCGCTTGAAGAGAGTAATTTGTGGTCTGCTCGGGTATCGGGCAGCGTATTCAGTCAAGCGAACGTAAAGGCGGCAAACTTGGTCGCAACCGGTTTGAGCAAGAAATTCGCCCTTGATGAGTTTCCTGATCTTGAATTTTCGAATAAAACTGAGTGGGATACAGAAAGGATTAAACGCCACCAGGTATCGCGGGCTCAAGCTGCATCAATTGAAAAAGAAGTGAGCAAACGGGGCTTTTTCTCAAGGCTTTTTTCACGCTAGACTACTTTTTAAGCGTTTTAGTTATGATGGAGAGTATTGCCGGTTTTAGTAACCGACAATACTTTAGGTAGATCTCTAAAACGATATTAAAATCGCCGCGCCACCTACGATACTCAGAACGATGGTATAGGGTAAGGCCATGAATACCATTTTCATATAAGATAGGCGAATTAAGGGCGCCAACGCTGACGTAAGTAAGAACAAGAACGCAGCTTGACCATTAGGTGTTGCAACACTTGGCAGGTTGGTACCGGTATTGATCGCAATTGCCATAACTTCGAAATGCTCGCGTGATATCGCTCCACTATTATACGACGCAACCATTTCATTAATGTAAACCGTCGCTACAAACACATTGTCGCTGATCATTGATAGAACGCCATTAGCGATGAACATAAAGATCGGCTGAGAGTCTGTTGGTAGGCTCAGCACATATTCGGTCACAGGCGCAAATAAATGTTGTTCATGGATAACCGAAACAATCGCAAAAAACACCACTAACAGAGCTGTAAAGGGCAGAGCTTCTTCAAATGCGTGTCCTATTTTGTGTTCTTCAGTGATGCCGTTAAACGCAGTGAGTAAGACAATGATCATAAGGCCTATTAAACCGACCTCCGCAACGTGTTGCTGCAATGAAACCACGAGCACTAAGCCTATGATTGCTTGAGTTACCAATTGAGCCTTATCTTTAGGGCTGCGCACAGTTTCTTGCTCAGCGTCAAACTCCGAAAGCACAGAGCGAACACCTTCAGGAAGTTTGCCTCCATAGCCGAAAATGCCCGTAAGCTCCAGAATGACGCAAGTAATCAAACCAGCAACAAATACTGGCATGGTGACCGGAGCCATGCGTAGAAAGAACTCTGTAAACTCCCAGCCTGCCTTTTCAGCAATCAATAAATTTTGAGGTTCACCAACCAATGTACACACGCCTCCCAGCGCCGTGCCGACGGCACCGTGCATGATTAAGCTGCGCAGAAAATGTCGAAAGTCGTCTAGATCTTGACGCTTATATTCGTGGACACCGTCATCACCTGAATGATCATGATCTTCTGAGAATTTTTTGCCAGATGCGACCTTGTGGTAGACGCCATAAAAACCAACACCGATGCTGATTAAAACCGCGGTTACCGTTAATGCATCCAGAAAAGCGGAAAGAACCGCGCCAGCAAAGCTGAATAGGAATGACAATAATACTTTGTTTTTTACCTTTATCAGTATCTTACTGAAGGTAAAGAGTAACAGGTCGCGCATAAAGTGAATGCCTGCGACCATAAATACCAGTAATAATATCACTTTCAATTGACCTTCTACTTCATGGTAAACCATATCCGGCGATGTCATGCCAATTACCACGGCTTGAATAGCAAGTAAGCCTCCAGGCTGAAGCGGGTAGCATTTCAATGCCATGGCCAAGGTGAAAATAAATTCGGCAACGAGTAGCCAGCCAGCAACAAAGTGAAAGCCCGAAAACCAAACAATTGGATTGATGATTAAAAACGCAATAATCACATTTTTATACCAATCGGCAGAGTTGCCTAGGAAGTTTTCACGATAAGAGTTAAAAGTCATTGACGACATGGTGACGGTACCCTCCAGGGTGTTAATCATTTGGGAAGGTTCTAGAAATAATGATCTGCCTTCCTTATATTGCTCACAGATAATACAACGAATTCGCCCTTTTTAGTTAGTCTTTCGCACGATCAAAAGACCTGATAATTATTGGCGAAGTGGGATGGATATAAGATAGTTGTTATGGCCTTATTATTATAACAACGATCCACCAAACTATTTTTTCTAAAAAATTTAAATTAGTGCTTGACCAATCTCAAATCTGAGCGTATCTTACGCGCTCCTTCGAGATCAGGGGGCTATAGCTCAGCTGGGAGAGCGCTACACTGGCAGTGTAGAGGTCGGCGGTTCGATCCCGCCTAGCTCCACCAGAAGCTAATAGCAACACTAATCACAGGTGAAAGTGAAGGAACCGATTTGCTTATCCGCGGATCATAGACGTCCCCATCGTCTAGAGGCCTAGGACACCGCCCTTTCACGGCGGTAACAGGGGTTCGAATCCCCTTGGGGACGCCAATAAAAAAGCCTTGCTCGAAGAGCAGGGCTTTTTTATTGGTTTTTCTTTTATTGCTTTTTCTAAGGTATTTGTTACAAACCCCACGGTTCGACAATTTTGTCGGGAGCAAAATTGAACGGCCAAAGGCCGCCCCGCAGGGGTGAGGCGCAGGAAGCGCCGAATAATCCCTACGTCGAGTCCATCTTGATAATCATAATTACAAGACTCAAAGAGCAGGGCTTTTTTATTCACAACTATCTACCTAAGCCATAGATTATTCGCCTTATACTACCAAGCGGTTTTTTCCTTCTATAATGTGACACTAGGCTAATCAACGTTAAAAAATATAGACTCTCCTAGCAATGGAAAAACGGTAATGGCAAAAATTTTATTCACATGGGAATTGGGCGGTGGTTTAGGTCATCTACTACCTATTCGACAGTTATGTGATCATTTATCGAATCATGAGATCTATGTTGCTGCTAGAGATTTACAGTTTACGCAGCAAGTTTTTGCAGGGTTAGATGTAAAAATTCTTGTTGCGCCGTCAGTTCAACATTCGCTTCATAATCCAATTAGTGACCCGCAATGTTTTTCGCAATTGTTGTTTAATTGCGGATTTGGCGAAGAAGACACGTTGCATTCTGTGGTTAATAGTTGGCACGATTATTACGACTTAGTTCAGCCTGATTTGGTTGTGTTTGATCATAGCCCCGCAGCATTGTTAGCATCGCGTGATCAGCCGTTTAGAAAAGTGAACATGGGCATCGGCTTTTTTTGCCCGCCGATACAACAACCGCTTGCGCCATTTTTTATCGATAGCCTCACTGACAATGAACGCGACGAGTTTATTGAAATTGAGAGTAGGGTGCTCGCGATTGCAAATACGGTATTGGCTCACGCTGGTGTCAGCCCATTACAAGCACTGAGCGACCTGTATCGCGATATCGATAAGACGTTGTTAATGACCTGGCCGGAGTTTGATCACTTTTCGCACCATCGAAACGATGAATATCTTGGGGTTAGGTCGGCTGGAAAAGCGAAATCACCACAGTGGCCGCCACTTCCGGGTAAGCGAATTTACGCCTATCTGAGACCGTTTGATTATTTAGAATCGATTTTGAAATCGATCAGTGCCTCAAATCAACCCACCATTGTTTATTCCAATGCAATTAATCAAGCGCTGATAAATAAATATCAATCGGACAGTATTTATTTCGAAAACGAACCGCTTGATTTGCAGCAAGTGGCAGAGCAGAGCGATTTTGCTATTACTTATGCTTCTCACGATACCTGTGCACAACTCATGTTGGCGGGTTGCCCGGTGCTAATGATTCCCTTACAAAAAGAACAACAAATATTGACAAGTCATGCCGTTAAAACAGGCGCATGTCTCGGTGCATTGCCTTATCAGAAAGAACATATATTAGCTGCGATGAATCAATTGGCGAACGATACAAGCTATAAGTCGGCGGCAATGGCCCTATCGGAAAAATACGCGGCAATGAATGATAGATCATCTCAAGAAAAAGCGGCCGAAATTATTACGACATTGCTTAATTGAGCGCAATTTCATAGCTTTAGTTGAGTTCAAATCAATCAGCTGGCTACTGTTAATTTTTGACAAGGGCGCATTGCAGTGAGTTGTTTATTAGCAGTTTCATCCATTTGGACTATTTCCTGGATAAGTAATATTGCCTAATATGTTTTATTAACCCAGAAATATGCCGTAGTTAGGTGATAAATCCGAAAAACATAGATGCCTAAACAGACTAAGTTCAGACGAAGAGTGTTAGCCCAAGCGATTTTGCTGGGCATGTACAGTAGCCAAGCCGCAGGAGCCTTTAATATGACGATCGGCTTTGGTCCGAATAACAATATTACCGGGTCCTCGCCGTTTATGCCGACCGGGCCAGGCGCGAATTTGAATATTACAACGCTTTTAGCGGCTCTAGAAAATAGCGATGTTGTAATTGATACCGCCGGTACAGGCATAGAGGACGGCGATATCACATTAAACGGCGATTTAAATTTTGCTGGCAGCACTACCAGCAACAGCCTAACATTGAACGGCGATGGTGATATTGTTCTGAATGGCTCGATCTTTAATTCGAATTCAATCCCGGTTCATAAACTGAATAACCTCCTGTTAAACGCTGACAGAAATAACGACGGCGTGGGGGATGTCCGTTTCAATGACAATGGCTTTAGCCAACTACAAATAGACATTACAGGAGACTTAACCATCGGCTCCAGCACGCAAGACGTTATCTACGAAAACGCGTATGGTGGGCAGATCAGCGCAGATAATATCGACGTGGGTTTTGGAGCAAACACCACAGACCGAATTGATGGCGAAATAATCTTTAAACCGGGTACAGATGGTTTCGATGTGACAGTCCAGTCCAATACCTTAGATATTTTCGCCAACGGCGACGTGGAATTAGATGCCAGTAGCACCAGTAACAAAGTCATCATCACTACTTTCAGCTCTCAACAGATTTTTGCAGATGATGTCATTATCAATGCTGGTGGTTCAGCCGACACCGGGTTTGTGGTCACCAATGGCGCAGGTACTCAGGTGTTTAATACTAGCGGTGATCTCAATTTGGTAGCAGGTAGCCAAAATGCGGTTGCTACCTCGACGGGTAGCCAGGATTTGACAATTCGAGGTGCCTTAAGACTTCGTTCGAATGCATCCGGCATAGCACAAGTCACTAGCGCAGGCGATCAAACCATCGGCACTGGGGTGGCGAACCCTGGCCTAACGTCAATAGTGCTTGATGGCACTGCGGTGGGTAAGGAGTCTGCGCTGACATCCGGTGGCACGCAGATAATAGACACGAATGGCGGCACGTTGATCTTGAGTCGAGGCCGCACGGAATCCACAAGCCAAGGTACCATTACAACCGGAAACCTGAGTTCTTCCAATGCTTTTCCGAATTTTAATCGTGTTGACCTAAGTGGTGGTTCAATTACCGTCGATAATGCCTCTAACTTATCCTTACGCAATCTAAGCGTGATCGGTGATGTTATGTTGACCAACACGGGTAATTTACGATTGTTTCAATTAAGCTTGAGTGATGGCGATTTTATCGCTAGCAGCACTGGTAGTATTTTCCTCGGTACTCAATTAGACCTGCTGTTTGGTGGCAACGTTGATCTGACCAGTGGATTAGACATCACTATTGCTAACGAAATTGATTTATCCACAGTGCACGACTCTCATTCATTCACTCTCAAGGCCGATAATGACATCAATATCAATGATTCCATCACGGGTTCCGGCGCGAACAAACTAACTAATCTAAATCTGTTTGCCGATATGGACGATGATGGCGCGGGCAACGTCAATATTAATTCCGATGGCTCAGGCAGCTTGAGAACCGGCACATTAGAAATCGATGTGCTTGGCGATATAACCATTGATGGCAATACCGAAAATATAACCGTCACCGCAGATACCTCCATAGGTTACGGCGGTCCTATTGAGATCAATGCGGGAGGTGGTTTTAATGTGGGTTCAGCGTCGAATAAATTAGATGGTGACTTGGTTTTGCGCAGCTCAGGCAGTGGCGCGGGTGAAAGTATCCAGATTGCTTCTGATACTTTAATGGTGCAGACAGATGGAGACGTTGATTTGCTGGATGGGATTCAAGTTAATTCTGGCAAATTAGTGAGTTCAAGCGGGTCGCAAAACATTGATGTTAGAAATTTAGAGCTTAGAGGTGCTGGCAACGCGGGCGCTATTTTGCGAATGACTGGAGCGGGCTCTCAAACCATTCGTACTTCTGGAACACTGGATGTGATTGCAGGCAGTGGCGCATCAGCTATTATTGATACGCAATTGAATACCTCAAGTCAGAATATCACCTCAGAGGGTAAGTTAACGATTGATTTCTCAGGAAACACGGCGCGTATTGATGCCCTTGGTTCACAAACGATCACGGTTGGGTCGGCTTTAACCCCATCAGAATTAGAAATTCTTGGCGGCGGCGGTGCGACCAATAATGGCCGAATCCAAGGTGGTGCAGGAACACAAAATATTACTGTCAATGGCAATCTCAGATTGTCCAATGGAGAAATTATTGGTGGATCAGGAGCAACGACGGTCACAACGCGTGATCTGCACTTCACGCAAGGCTTGGTTGATTTGAATACCGGCACGTTTGCAATTAATGGCGGTGTATTAGGGAGTCAGATCGATGGAGTGTTTGGTGCGCAGTTCAGCGACGCCACCATCACTCATGCGTTGGGCAGTACGGTAAATCACACAGCGGGTGATTTCATCGTAAATAATTCGACCTTTAACAATCAAGGCACCTTCAACAACCAAGGTGGAACATTAAGGCTCGAAGACAGCACATTTAATAATACATTTATCACCAGCCTCTCCGGCGGTATGTTTGATTTAAACCTCGGTACCTTTGCCAATACGGCAACATTCAATTGGAGTGGCTCAGGAACGAATATTGATTTGGATTCAGACAGTGTGTTCACTAGCAACGCATCAAGCATTGTCAATGACTCGGCTGCCAGTAGTTTTAGCTCGCCAGCCAACGGTTTTTCCAATAGCGGAACTTATAATAAAACGGCTGGACTGACGACATTTCATGCTGGCGTTCAGAACATGGGTACCTTGACGGTAAATGGTGGCGCCACGCTTGATGTCAGTGGAACGGGCGGTTCATACAGTCAACTTAGTGGAACAACGCTGACGAATGGTACTGTTAATGCTGGGGCCAATAACATGGCTTTTACTGGCGGCCGGGTAGAAGGGACAGGTAATTTGGATGGAGCTGCGATTATGGCCGCGAATACGACGTTTGCCCCAGGCACCCCAGCACTTCCCACAAATACGTTGAACGTGGGTGGTAACCTCAATTTATCTGGTGGAAATAACGTCTTTCAAATGCAAGCCTTCGGTGTCGGAGTAGGCCAGTTTGATCGTATTAATGTTACCGGTGTTTTGACCATGGGAACAAATAACAGCGTCAATGTGGCGTTTGTCAATGGCTACACCGGTCCCATCAATGTTGGTGACACGGATACCTTAACCGATGTGATCAGCGCAGACGCAGGCAGTTCGGTGAACCCAACGGTATTACCGGGAGGTGGTGCGCGCTTAACAACATCCAATACGGCCGGGCCAGCATCTACTGCCTTGGACATTCAATATACACTTATTGGTGTTCCCGTTGATTTATCGGTAAGTAGTAACGTTGGCAGCGAAGAATCAGAAACCGTCATTACGGTGACGGCCACCACTCAGCAAGCCGTTGCAGGTGATCAAACAGTTGGTTTGCTTGTTGGTGGTACTAATATTGTAAATACAGACTTCGCATTAAGCAGTACCAGCATTACTATTTTGGATGGGCAGACCAATGGAAGCGCAACGTTTACGGTGCTGGCTGATGCCAATATTGAAGGCAATGAAACTGCAACGATTTCAATTGGAACTATCTCTGACGGTTTGAGCCTAGGTACCGCCGTCAGCCAAAACATAGTGATTTCAGACCCGATTGTGGCGCCGAATTTCACACAATCATTTATTCCCTCCAGCATTGTTACTGGTCAGAGATCTCGGCTGACTCTCAGTATCGACAATACTGGCAGCGGTTTTAGCGCAAACAATCTACAAGTGACAAACAGTTTTCCATCTGGGTTAGTGATTGCAAGACCAGCCAATGCAGCGGTGGATTGTAATGGCGGAACGTTAACCTCGATTGCTGGTGGTACCACTGTGAGTTATACGGGTGGTAGCCTGGCATCGTTGAGTGGTTGTACCATCTCGGTGGATGTGACCTCATCGATTGGTGGCAGTTTCTTGAATATCACAGGTGATTTGAGCTCATCGCTGGGAAACAGCGGTTCAGCATCGGCTCTATTGATTGTAGACGATGATGTCGACAACGACCGCATCCTAAATGGCGTGGATAACTGTCCGAATATCGCCAATACCAATCAATTAGATTTAGACGGCGACGGTTTAGGCAATGTTTGCGATTCAGATGCTGATGGCGACCGTATGCCTAATAATTTTGAAATAGCCAATGGTTTAGACCCACTCAATTCGTTTGATCAGTTGGCAGACCCGGACGGTGACGGGTTTAACAACCTTGAGGAATTTTTATTCGGTACCGACCCGAATGTGTTTGACGAGGATGCTAACAATAATGGTGTGCCTGATTTGGAAGACGAACGTCGGGCGAATGGCATTGTACCAAGTATTCTATTGCCTTTACTCTTCAACGAAGGTTGATGAGAGTGACCGGCAAAATACAGATGGATAGCCAAAATGAGCCTGAGTCTTGGCACATTATTAATTCGGTTAGACGTGGCGATTGGGTACATCATACGAATAAAGATGTCAGCTAGTGCGGCGGTTCTAATAACATTATCGGACCATGGGCACTCCCAGAACCAGTTTTATTAGAGTTTTAACATTGTATTACCAATTGCACTCTCTTCATATGGCATGATAAATAGGTACTATCCCATTGTTATTGTTAGTGAATAAAGCAAAAAACTTGATAAATGCCAGTAATGAGGCACTATTTAGTGGATTTGCCAGCATTAGGGCGGATATCTGGGTGTCTAAAACAAGACACCTGTGTAATAATGTACGTATTGTGTGGCAAGTAGGGGCAGATTTAAGGATTTAATGATGTTTGAAATTATCGTTTGGATGAGTGGTGAGGTTTTGTCAGTATGACTTGGATTTTGGTTCCGGCACTTTTAGCTTTCATATTGAAGCTGTATGTTTTGTATACAACACGCTCTGAGGGGTGGGCAGGCCACAAGTGGATAAGCTTGGTTTTAGTAATGGCGGCCTTTAATCTAACTGAGTTAATACTCTATAGTGGCTACCTAAATAATCTCTCACAAACATATATGGTTAAGGCTTATTACGTTTGCGGCTTGGTCGCAATGGCGTATTGCTTATTGTACGTTTCAAACGAATCAAGGGCGCAATCGTTGGTATCGAAAGCCGTGCTGGCATTTTCAGTTGCATTAGGCTTAGTGGTAATGACGACCGATCATGTGGTTGGCGCTTATGTGATTGACTCAATGCCAATCGTAGCCCAGAAAGGCGAATGGTTTTCGGCGGTTAGTCTGTATTTTTTCGTTGCCTGGCCGGTGACGTTTGGAATTCTTTGGTATAACTATCGTACTTCGAGTAGCCCGAATTTGAAGGTCGCTTATGCGTATACCATCATTGCAATGTCACCGATCATGATTGTGACTGTGATGGTAATGACTCTGAAAGCATTTGGGGTTTCTGCTAACGGAAGTATGTTCTTACCATTGGCGACCACCGCATTTTTGATGATTACGGCGATGGGTAAAGATACGAGTCAAATCGATAGAGATCCTCGTAACATAATAAGTCCGAATAGCGCTCAGGCGAGAGCCAGCCGTGAAATGACGCGCATTGCTACGCAATATTCTTTGAATAATATTTCGTACAAGGATGCCATGGATCTTTTGGCTACTGAGTTCGTAGAAATGACACTTGAAGAGAATGGCGGAAATATTAGTAAAGCCGCGACTACTATGGGGGTTGCTCGATCTTTGATATATCGAAGAAGGCGAAGCGCGTCTCAAAGTTGAGAACCGTGTAACGATTATTAGTTCGTATAAAATCTTCGCCTAAGGGGAAAGGCTTACATAACTTAATCAACGAATGATTTAAATTATTACCTTTCCTCTTGAGCTTTTCACTGTTTTCTTTAATAGGTAAAGGCCATTTGGCCACCAACAATGCCGCTTCCTGAATATAGAGAGTAAATATTATCGCCGTACTCGAGGCGCTCGTCGTTGACCAGCTGATGATAATTCAGTGGGAAAGTAGCCGAGGTCACATTTCCATAGTAGTCGTACGATTTGATCATACGGTCTTTAGGAACAAGGTTCCATTCTGCAATTTGTTCGAACACCTTCTTTCCTACTTGATGAGTCATGACGAATTGAGGTTTTCGCCATAACTTGGAACGCTGGGCCTCGTGAGTCAGCTCAGCCCCTAGTCGCAGCGTATGTGCAACAATTCTCGCCATCTGCATTTCGCACTCCAGTTCTCCCTCTTTATTATGTTTATAATGACATAAGTCTTTATGTTCGCTAATGGTTCGGCCCTCAAACGAGTGGAAGCCAGTCAGACCGCCATCTCCGGATTCTCCAACAACCACAGCTCCGCCAGCATCCCCGACCGACAAAAAGCCCATCTGATCTCTCAGTTCTCTTCGTGTAACACCTCTTTTAAGTCGGTCCATGAGCTGTCTCGTCAACTTTGTGGGTACTTCGCCTGTGCTTACCAATACTTTTCGGGCAGCTCCAGATTGAACCAGGCTGGATGCAACTCTGAGTCCATCGAAGAATCCGTAACAAGCATTAGCGATATCGAACGCATAGTTTGCTGCTAGTCCGAGTTTGTTTTGAATCGTATGCGCGGTCGCTGGCTCCGCCTGATCCCGCTCTATGCCGCAAAAAATCACAGCATCGATTTCGTCTTCGTCGATATCCGCTAACGCTTCGCGACACGCTGCAATAGCAAGATCTGATGGAGCGGCGTCCTCGGGAGACATGCGCCGTTCCAGTATGCCCATTTCTTTGGGCATCCAGTCATGAGGTATGCCATATGATTTTTCCGAATCAAAATATTCAAATATTTCCTCAGACCTTACTTTTTCGTCCGGGAGATGAATGCCAATAGATAATATTTTTGTTCCCAAACCAGTGATTACTTCTGATTTCTTTAAGCCCAAATTATGGTGATAATTCATAGTGATACTCAACATGTAATTTAAATGGACAATAAGAATAGGGCGCTGTCGCGTTTTTGCACACTGCTAGAACGCAAAAATTCGAGAGAGAATCGTTAAGAGGATTAATAATTTGGGGCTGATTAAGAGTAAATATTAGACTCCTTTCCATTATTTACCACATAGATAGGCAGAAAAATAGACATTTAGTCTTTTAAATCAATTATTTAACAAAGGAGTGTTTAAGGCTGTTTTAATTTAATCTTATTTATCTTATTATATATAAGAGCATGAAAGTAAATCTTGCTTTTGTGCTTATCTCCTCTATCTCTGGTATGGTCAAAAATCAGAGATTTGTGGTTCGTGCGCTTTTGGTTTTGGCGCGCGAACCGCCATTTTTTATTTAAGAAAAATTCATGGATTTACGTAATAGCAATATCGAGCGACTTCAACAAGAAGGCAAGATATTTGATGTACTGGTACTTGGTGGCGGTATTAATGGTGCCGTCTCAGCTGCTTCCTTATCAGCTAAAGGTGCAAAAGTTGCCTTAATCGATAAAGGTGACTTCGCTGGTTTAACAAGTTCCAACTCGTCTAATCTGGCATGGGGTGGCATTAAGTATTTGGAGTCACATGAATACTTTTTGGTCAACAATCTGTGTAAAAGCCGAAATCATTTGATGCGCAGTTACCCGTCGACAGTCAAAGAAATACGTTTTCTCACGACAATCGAAAAAGGGTTTCGTTTTCCATCATGGTTTGTCTATATCGGTACCATTTTTTACTGGATGATCGGACGCTTTTTTACCCAGGCTCCCGACTATATGACGCCCGAGACCATTAAACAACGCGAACCATCGATCGATACATCAAATGCTGCGGGTGGTTTTGAGTACTCCGACGCCTACTTGTATGATAATGATGCTCGTTTCGTGTTTAACTTTGTTCGGTCAAGTATGAATTACGGTTGCGTCGCCGCTAACTACGTTGAATCGCTCGATGCGGTGCGCAAAGAGGGAGTATGGGAGATCTCGGCTCGCGATAATATTAGTGGTCAAACGTTTATCATTCGATCAAAAGCGCTCATCAATGCGTGTGGCCCATATGTCGATAAACATAATGAGCTTGCTGAGCAGAAAACTGATCATCAACACCTGTTTTCGAAAGGAATACATTTAATTATTGACCGAGTTACTGAAGAGAGTCGCATATTGGCGTTTTTTGCCAGCGATGGCCGTTTGTTTTTTGTGATACCCATGGGTAATAAAACTTCGGTCGGTACCACTGATACACAAGTTTCTGATCCGAATGTTGAAGTAACTGAAGAAGATCGACAGTTTGTGTTAGACAACATCAATGAGTTACTTGACCTTGAAAAACCAATCACCCGCGAAGATATTATCGCCGAGCGTTGCGGAGTTAGGCCATTGGCTCAAAAAGGCGGTGATGGCGTTGCTGATTGGGTTAAATTGTCTCGTAAGCACGCAGTTGATACCAATTTTGAAGATATGCACCTGAGTATTTTTGGGGGTAAGACGACAGACTGCATTAATGTGGGAGATGAGATCGCAGATTTGGTCAAAAAAATGGGTATAGAGTTGCCGTTCGAAGACTATATTTGGTACGGAGAAGACGACGACTCGGTTCGAGATGAGTTTTATCACCAAGCAAAACTGATGGATCTCGATGCCTACACGGTTATCGGTTCAAGTGAACCACTGACGCAACGGCTATGGCGTCGATACGGTGGAATTGCATTAGAGCTGTTGGAAGACATTCGCCAGAATCCAAAACAAGCCGAACGTTTAATGAAAGATGCGGAGTATTTACGCTGTGAAATCGAGCATACAGCGAGGTATGAAATGGTCACAAAGTTAGATGACTTTTTACGCAGACGTTCAAAGATTACTCAGGTTGTTCGTAACGAAGATATTATCGACGCGCCAGGTTTGATGGAGGCATGCAAAATCTTTTTTGGTGACCAAGCGGAGGCCAAACGACAAGAGTATATCGATTCACTCTAACACCATAGATAGGGGTATAGAAAGGGGAGGCTTTTTCAGGCCCTTATTTCAGGCCCTTATTTCAGGCCCTTAAGAGAAGCTGCGAATAAAAATTCTACGCGCGCGACTCGAGGGGACCTACAAAATTATTCCAGATCTGACCGGTTATAAGCGCGAATTCAATGCTCGCTCAATGAATGAGCAAGTCCACGCCACCTTAGCATATCAACTCAGATACGATATCTGTTTTTCCACCTTAGATATATAACCGACTAGATATACTGAGCCGATATGCGCGATTACTCCAATTCCCCATCCAATCGCTGGCCAGGCTATCCATAGTCTGTCGGGGGAACTGGCCAGGTTGATCGGTAGTAATATGGCCATAACCAATAGATAGCTTACCAAATGTATTACGGACGACATTTTAAATTGAAGAAATTTTTTCTCTTTTTCCAGAGCCTCGAGTTTTCCATGCTCAGAATGTGTACTGACCATCAAAGTGTCAATCTCAATACCAAATGCCTCTGCAATAGATAAAGCCGATTCCCTGGAGGCCAATTTACCCTTCTCGATTCGCTGGATCGTTCGTAAACTCAACCCTGCGGCTTCAGCAAGTTGTTCTTGCGACCAAATGCGTTCAGTGCGTTGCTTCTTCAGTTTGTCTGTGTTCAATGCGACTTTCATTCAATTTCTCCAAATCTATATAGCAATGATTAAATCACATTTTTTCATAACGGGCTGAAGGTGACCACGTCACGATTAAGTCATCTTTACGACACTTAGGCAATCGACGGCAACTAATTCAATAATGCAGCTTAATTGTCTACAAATAAGCTGCATTATTTGCCAAAGCCGTTTTGTTGGACATTAACCACGTGGTCAAGTGCGATAATTAACGTTCGATAAAACCGTTTTCAATAATGCCTGTGTAATCAGTCTCAAATATAAATAGGGATCCCGCTTTGGGGTCGGCGTCGCGCGCCTTGGCGTCTAGTCCTTGCCATGCAGACGTGACGAACAGTAAATTCAATTTTTCTCCTCCAAATGCTACGCAACTGGGTTGGCTAGCCGGTACCTCGACAACAAGGCTTTCTGTGCCAACTGGCGAATAGCGCACTACGGTGTGACTGCCCCATTGCGCGTTCCATAAATAACCCTGCGAATCAATGATGGAGCCATCAGGATAGCAATTAGGTTTGCATGTTACGAAAGTGCTCGGATTGTCAAACGTTCCTGAATGAATATCATAATTGAATTGGTTGATTGTTAGACTGGGTGTGTCGGTGTGATACATCGTTGTGCCGTCGGGGCTCCAACATAGGCTGTTCGGAATCGATAAGCCACCCATTGTCTTGGTAATCGATAAATCGTGATTCAGACGGTACAGTGAGCCTTTGTATGGTGCAAGCTCTTGATTTTCAACCATTGTCCCAGCCCAAAGCCGGCCCTGGCGATCTGTTCGACCATCGTTAAAGCGTGTGCCTGGATTATCCGTTTCGAGTTTTTGTATCCATTCAAGCTCTCCTGTCTCTGGATTATAAAATGCAAAGCCAGACTCAAATGCAGCGACAAGGCCGTTGCCACTTTTTCGTGGGGCAAAACAACTCAATCGTTCGGGCGTGTTCCATTGTTCTAACTGTTCCGAATCAGGGTCGTACCGGTAGAGCTTGCTTTGCTGTATATCAGTCCACCACAGCTTTGAGATGGCATGATCCCATATCACTCCTTCTCCCAGCTCGTTCTCTACTTCTAGTGTTTTAATTAAGTGCATAGTTAACCGTTGCGTGGGTTTATCGTACTGAAGCAATAGTATCGACGATCTGTTTGCAGCGTTGATGTACCTCTTCGGCAGGTCGGCCAGCTTTATAAATGTCGCTGCCGATGCCAAAACCGTCAACCCCAGCGTTAATCCACTCAGCGGCGTTATGCGCGCCTGCTCCTCCAACAGCTAATATTTTTGCATCGTTCGGAAGCACGGCCTTAACGGCCGTGATATGGCCGGCACCGAAACTGGACGCGGGAAAAAGCTTTAAGTGTCTAGCACCTGCACGATACGCAGCGAAGGCTTCCGTGGGTGTCGCCCAGCCCGGCATGGGGACCATGCCGAGCTGGATGCATTTTTTGATGACGCTGGGGCGGATGTTTGGAGTCACCGCAACTTGCCCCCCGACTTTGGCTACCCGTTTCGCGTCTTGTTCTGTTAGCAGCGTTCCACAGCCGATGATACAGTCTTCGCCTAAGTCGACGCTTAAACGTTTTATGCTTTCGAATGGTTCTGGTGAATTAAGTGGCACTTCGATTACACCTATGCCAGCTTCATGAATCGCTTGCCCGATTTCGATTACTTCATCTGGTGTAACACCGCGAATGATCGCCACTACTGGCATTTTGTCTAACCATGTATCTAGTAAATTATTCATTGTTGGTCCTGCTGCATTAAATGCTGAAAAATGGCTTCAAAGCCTGAGATAGCGATATGAGATGGATCGCAGCTTTGGCTTGCTACTCCAAAGTGGTTAAGCGCCAACGCATAGTGTTGATTTAGAGTAGGTTCGCCAATAATTATGACTTGAGTTATGTCATTGAATAGCTTACTCGCGCCCATGACATCTGCACCGATAATCAGGCCCGACAAATACGATAGGGCGTCAGTACCGGCCATTTCACCGAGTACCTGTTTGCTTCGTGTTGCGAACAAGGCGTGCAGCAATTGAGCATCACCGAGTGCGTCAATCGCCCTGACACCATCCATGAATACGTCCTGACTAAAGCTAATAGTATTTTGTTCAGTAACCAAAATACTATTGTTTCTGAGCAAGGAAAACAGCTCGCCAGTAAAGGCGGTTAGAAAATTTGTAATGACGCCGTTTTCTACCAGAGTCCATTTATTGTGGGTGCCGGGAAGCGCGAATAAGTTCTTTCCTTGGTCTGTGTTTTGCTGGTGCAACCAACCGAGCATTTGCAATTCTTCACCACGCATCACATCGGGTGCGTCGAGTGGATTCTGGGTTCTGAGGCCGGCTAATATAGAGAATGAAATACCACGTGCTTCAAATTCTACCCGACCCCTGGCGATTTGCGATGCATCAACCGGGCAGGTGAGGTAAGGCGCGTCTTTCCAGCCAATGGTCGATCCAATCATGCCGGAAAGTAGTACGGGAATATTGCCACAATGGTCAAGCCAGTCTTGGCTAAGATTGAAGAACTTGTCTTCAAAATCGCCACTTATCTGGCTGATACCTGGCCCGAAGCGTGTATCCAGGATTTGCGATGCACCACCAGGGTTGTACTCACAAAGGTATAAGCGTAAATTGCTTGTACCCCAATCGCCAGCAATGAACCTAGTCGTGTGTGTCATTAAAGTTCGCTTTTAGTGAAGGGCATTAAATTATTGTAGCGCCAAAACACGGCGGCTTCCTCGGAATAAAAGTTAAATGCGTTTAGTATGTGATTTAATTATAATATAAATATTATTTAAATAGCCAGATCAGTGTTCACACTCTCTTGATGGGTGATACGGCGTGATAAATTAACGATAGCGATAAACAAAAAAGGTAAGGCATATGAAACCACAGTTAGGTACTTGTTATTATCCTGAACATTGGCCGCGAACCCAATGGAAAGAAGACGCCAAGCGGATGGTTGATCTGGGGTTGACTATCGTTAGAGTTGGCGAATTTGCATGGTCTCGGTTCGAAGCTAACCCAGGAGAGCTTACGTTTGATTGGATGGATGAGGCAGTGGACACTCTGGGTGCTCAAGGCATGAAAGTGGTGATGTGTACGCCCACGGCGACCCCGCCGCGTTGGATGGTTGATAAGCATCCGGATATGCTCGCGGTTGATGTGAATGGCCAGCTAAGAAAATTTGGCTCTCGACGCCACTATTGTTTTAGTCATCAAGGATATCGCGAGGAATCGGTTCGTATAGCCGATCTAATGGCCGAGCACTACTCTCAACACGAAGCGGTAGCCGCTTGGCAAATCGACAATGAATACAGTTGTCACGACACGGTAATCTCATATAGCCAGTCCGCAAAAATTGCGTTTCAAGCGTGGTTAGAAGCCAAATACGGTTCCATTGACGCGATGAATCAGGCGTGGGGCAATGTGTTTTGGTCGATGGAATATGATTCGTTCGCTCAAGTGGAATTGCCAAACCTCACGGTGACCGAGCCTAATCCAACACATTGTTTAGACTTTAATCGCTTCAGTAGTGATCAAGTCGTACGCTATAACAAGGCTCAAGTTAATGCTATTCGATCGCACACTGACGTTCCTCTAATTCATAATTATATGGGGAGAATTGTTGATTTCGACCATTATAAAGTTGGCGAAGATTTAGATATTGCGAGCTGGGATAGCTATCCCTTGGGTTTTCTCGTTGATCGAACTGAAGCAAGTGATGAATGGAAAAAACGATTTGAGCGACAAGGCGATCCCGATCTTCAAGCCTTCCATCACGACCTTTACCGGGCGGTAGGCAAAGGTCGTTGGTGGGTTATGGAGCAGCAACCCGGGCCAGTTAATTGGGCGCCAAATAACCCTGCACCGCTCGATGGCATGGTCAGGTTGTGGACATTTGAAGCGATCGCTCATCAAGCTGAAGCTGTTTGTTACTTTCGTTGGCGACAAGCACCGTTTGCTCAAGAACAAATGCATGCCGGTTTGTTGCGCCCCGACAGTCAGCCATCAGCTGTGTACAAAGAAATAGAGCAAACATCTGATGAGATCAAACAACTCGGCGACGTCTTGCCAGCTCAAGCAAACGTGGCTTTACTCTTTGATTACGAAAGCTGTTGGGCTTGGAAAGCTCAGCCTCAGGGCGAAGATTTTGACAACTTTGTGCTGGCTCTTGAGTTTTATCGAAGCTTGCGACGTAACGGATTATCGGTCGATATTCTTCCACCGACCGTGAATTCGCTGGATGGCTATGCAATGCTGCTAGCACCCGGCTTGCTCTCATGGCCTAAAGGACTGCTAAATCAATTGCAAAAATTTAAAGGCATCGCCTTACTCGGGCCAAGAAGTGGTTCTAAAACCGAGAATTTGAGTATCCCGAATTCACTACCGCCTGGCATTCCTGGATTTGACTGCAAAGTTAGTTACGTGGAAACATTTGCCGCTGGTTCAGAGCGTAAGTTGACTGAGGGTGGTGCAGTGCGCACCTGGCTAGAAACAGTTGACACAACCGAAGTGATACAAGAGCGAACCGAGTGCGGTACACCGGTATTAATAGGTGATGGCAGATTGCGCTATCTAACTGGGTGGCCAGATACCGACGCGATGGCGAGAATTATTGCAAATTTAGCCGCTGAAGCCGGGATAGAAACGGTGACTATGCCTGAGGGTGTTCGTCGACGATGTACTCGGTCTCACGAATTTATTTTTAATCATAATGCCGATGTCGTTGAGTTCAGAGGTAGGCAACTCGCCGGCGCTGCAGTAGAAATCCAAAAGCTCATTTAGAGCGATGCATTATCGAGAACTCAAGCGAGAATTACCTCAAACTGTGCCGAATAAATCTTCTAGTTAATGTCACTGCGCGTTACAATTGAGCTTGATTATTTCTATTGACCAAGCTCAAATTGCAATGAAAGTTGAACAAACTAAACTCGACGGCGTGTTACTCGTCACACCACAAGTTTTTGGCGATGACCGAGGATTCTTCATGGAGACCTATAATCGCGATAAGGCGATTGAGTTGGGTTTGCCTGCTGAATTTGTACAAGATAATCATTCCAAGTCTAGTAAGGGAGTATTGCGCGGGCTGCACTATCAGACACCGCAATGGCAAGGTAAGTTGGTGCGAACCGTACAAGGCGAAATTTATGACGTCGCGGTTGATATACGTCATGGTTCCTCGACTTTTGGTGAATGGGTTGGATTCTATTTAAATGAGGAAAACAAACAACAATTGTATGTGCCTGAAGGCTTTGCTCATGGCTTTGTTGTAACAAGCGATACTGCCGAAGTTGTATACAAGTGCACGTCATTATACGCGCCAGAACAAGAAGGAAGTGTGTTATGGAATGACCCTGATATTGGAATAGAGTGGCCGATCGAAAAGCCCTTACTATCCTCAAAAGATGAAGTAGGTCAGTTGTTAAGAGATTTACCCGCCTTGAGTGTCGCCTAGGTCGATAAAGAGCAATGAAAAAAATACTATTGATTGGCAAGAATGGCCAGATCACGACTTATTTACAAGGTTTATTGAATGATGAACATGAACTGCATGTCATGGGAAGTGATGAGCTGGATTTAACTCAACTCGACGCGATAGACTCGGCATTAGAGCAAGCTGCTCCAGATCTGATTATTAACCCAGCGGCGTATACTGCGGTGGACTTGGCTGAACAGGAGAGTGATGTCGCCTATCTAATCAACCGTGATGCAGTCGCTGTGATTGCGGCTTACAGTGCTCGAACCAACACGCCGTTGATTCATTTTTCAACCGACTATGTGTTCGCAGGGGATGCTCATGAACCTTATCTGGAGTCTGCTGCAACCTCGCCAAATGGCGTATATGGGCGAAGCAAGTTGGCGGGTGAAAAAGCGATTATTGAGTCCGATGCGCCTGCCGTGATTTTACGTACGGCTTGGGTGTATTCGAATCATGGAAAGAATTTTTATAAAACCATGCTCACCTTGGCTGAGACGCGTGATCAACTATCGGTGGTGGGTGATCAATTCGGCGCCCCAACCTACGCAGGTAGTATCGCAGAAGCAACAAAGCAGTTGGTTGAACGAATTTTCAAACAGGGCGGCCTGAGTGAAGAGCAGATTGGTGTTTATCATTTTAGCTGCCAGGGCCAGACATCGTGGGCCGAGTTTGCAAAAGCAATTTTTGTTGAAAACCAAGTTACTGAAATCGAAGTAGCCAGCATTTCTACAGACCAGTACCCGACCCCAGCTAAGCGTCCGGCTTATTCCGTGTTGAACCTCGACAAGTTAAAGCAGGTATTTGGTATTTCGCTTCCGCATTGGGGGACCGCTCTGGCTCACTGTGCCTCCGAAACAGCGGCAAACAGTGAGCGCATGGGCCGAGCCCAATAACACTAAACAGTGGAATCAGCGAAACCAACAATCGCCCTGGAAAGTGCCGCGTCTACTCTAGGAGAACATGGTCCGTTTGCTCAGCGCATCGATAATTATGCGGTACGGCAGTCACAGATTGCGATGGCAAGCGCTATTGAAGACACGATTTTAGAGAAACAAACACTATTGGCTGAGTCAGGCACAGGTACCGGAAAAACGTTTGCCTACCTCGTGCCAGCATTACTTTCGGGCAAGAAAACCTTAGTTTCTACGGGTACTAAGCATTTGCAAGAACAGCTTTTTCATCGTGATATACCCCTCGTTGTCGAGAACCTTGGCCTTAATGCCAAGGTTTCATTGCTGAAGGGTCGTAGCAATTACCTGTGTTTGCATCGAATGATGTTAACGCGAGGTTCATCCCGACGCTTGGATAAGGTTCAATTAGCGGAATTGGAGGCTATTTCTTCATGGGAACCAATCAGTAGTAGTGGTGATATTGGTGACTTGGTTGAGGTGCCAGAAGATTCACGACTCTGGCCATCAGTGACGTCGACCGTGGATAACTGCATCGGTCAAAATTGCTCATATTTTGAAGATTGCTACGTCAATAAGGCACGAAAGGCTGCAATGACCAGTGATGTTGTAGTTGTAAACCACCATTTGTTTTTTGCTGACAAGTCTCTCAAAGATGACGGCTTTGGTGCGCTATTGCCAGAAGTTGATACTGTGATTTTTGATGAGGCACATCAGATACCCGATATTGCATCGAACTTTTTGGGGAATAGTTTTAGCTCCTGGCAAGTGATGGAACTGGCAAACGATACTCGTACGGCTGAGTTGAAAGAAAAGAGCCTAATTCCTAAATTGATTCTGATTGCCGATGAGCTGGATAAGCTCACCGCCGACTACCGGCTTAGTCTAGGATTGAACGAGCGACGTGTAGGCTGGGTTGATTTGGTGCACGAGATACCGAGTCTTCCAAAAAAACTGCAAATTCTTGCTGAGAAAATAACCGAGTTTTCTGAGGTGCTTGAGAAAGCAGCGGTCGCAGGTGAAGCGCTTACACGCTGTTATGAACGATCACTAGAGCTTTCACAAGATTGCCATAAGTTGGCCGATGACTCAGATCTTGATGACGTTGTGCGTTGGGTTGAAGTAGCACGAAGGACTTTCAGGATCCACGAAACACCGCTTAACATTGGCAATGCGTTAAGCAGTTATTTCGGCAATAAAGAACAAGCAAGAGTGTTTACCTCGGCCACCCTGTCGGTCGATGGTGATTTCGATCACTACCAACAGTTGGTCGGATTGCCCGCCGATACGCCAAATAGTACCTGGGATAGCCCGTTCGACTACTTTAATCAAGCTGTATTATATGTTCCGGAAGGCCTTCCATTGCCAAAAGAGGAAGGTTTTGTCGAGGCTTTATTCAATGAAGTTTTGCCGATTTTGCAGGCAAGCCGTGGCGCCGCGTTTGTATTGTTTACCAGTTTTAGAATCATGCAGCAATTTGAGGAAAAGCTAGCAGAATACGAATTTAACGTGTTAACTCAAGGCGAAACCAGTAAGCGCGAAATGCTCAAAGAGTTTGTTGACAAGCCTAACTCGGTTTTACTTGGTACCATGAGTTTTTGGGAAGGCGTTGATGTGCCAGGCGATGCTTTGCGTTGTGTAATTATCGATAAGTTGCCCTTTGAGTCCCCATTTGATCCGGTAATAAAGGCCCGCTTAAATGCGATGCAGGAAGCGGGTGAAAACCCGTTTATGAACTACCAGGTACCGCGTGCCGTAATAACCTTGCGCCAAGGTGCGGGACGCTTGATTCGTAGCTCACGGGATAAAGGTGTTTTGATGATTTGTGATGGTCGTCTTAGAACAACGCACTACGGGCGTGTTTTTCTCAATAGTTTGCCTAAGATGCGTCGAAGCAACAACCGAGACAAAGTATCCGCTTTTCTAACTCGGCTTGCCGACGCGGAGAGTATTGAATGAGTCGTATTTTGGCAATTGAAACGGCGACCTCATGTTGTTCAGCCGCGTTATGCGTTGATGGGAAGGTTGTATCGCGTAATGAAGTCGGCAACAACATTCATTCTAGCGTTTTGTTATCGATGGTTGAAGAATTATTGAGCGAGGCGCAATTAAATGTACAGCAGCTCGACGCGATTGCCGTCGGTCAAGGGCCTGGTTCGTTTACCGGTCTGCGCATTGGAGTCGGAGTCGGGCAGGGGTTAGCATTCGGCGCAAATTGTCCCATGATCGGAATATCATCGCTCGATGCGCTAGCGCTGCAAACCAAGCATAACGGTTTGGTAATCGCGGCCATCGATGCCCGAATGGGCGAAGTGTATTGGTGTGAGTATTTAAAGAACGGGGCTCAGCTTACTCGACTGCAACCTTTAAACGTTTCTGTGCCAGCAGACGTCTATTTTTCTCGAGAGAATAGCCATGCCGGTTCAGCAATTGTTGGGAACGCATGGTCGGCCTATCGAGATAAGTTTAGCGGTGTAAACTCGGCCATTACGGTAATAGATGAGTCGGTGATATACCCCGATTCTACATCACTATTGTTATTGGCTGAGCAAAGCTATCTAAAGGGTAACGGCGTTCCGGCTTCCGAATTTGCACCAATATACGTGCGCAATGATGTGGCCAAAAAGTCGACTAAGCCGTTGCCCGGTCGTCGCCCTAAGGACTAATAGAGACACCTCAGTTTGCCTGCGATTTGTTTAGCAAATGACTTCGAATCGTTTGGTGCTAATCTTTTTATTGTTGATTCGAACTTCCACCGTCCATGGACCAATAAACTCTTCTAATCCGGCTGCAGGGTTTATCCATTGGATCATTGCGGCTCCTTTAGCGGGTGCCAAGCTGAGCCAACTCCAAAGCCTGGTTTCATCAGTACCAACCGTAAATGGGTATTGAGTGCGTTCACGCTCAGTTTCAGATGGGTCCTTCCAAACAATCGCCAAATCGTATTTGGTTTTTGGTAGGTGATTTAATTCGATCACTGTGAAGATCTTGTCCGAACAGCTGAAATACTTCCGTTCTTCCGTTAGCGGAAACTCGTGCTCATCCCCGAGTGCGAAATACACCTTGGCGCTTACCTTTTTTTTCTCTTGGTTGTGCGCCTTGCCTTTAGTCTCGTCTGCCAGGGTGTTTTGCAGACAGAAGCAAGTTAACAAAAAAGCCATCGCTAAGACGATGGCTTTTATTATATTAACCTGAGCATTCATTTAATTGATGGTCAGTTATCCGGGTTAGTGCAGTCCATATGAACACTTTAACCCATGAGTAAGCTAGGCGCGATTCAAAGTAATCGTGCCGCTACCTGAACCATTTGAGCATGTATCCGTGGCGGTGGTGACATAAGTTCCCGATAACGTGTTGCCATTGTTGCTAATCGCTAATTGAAAATTTGATCCGCCAACGGTGATGGTCGCACTGGATCCGTTATTTGTTCCAGTAAGCGTATTATTGAGCAAGCATGTATTGGTGGTATTGGTGTCAAAAACAGCATTACCGCTAAGATCAGTGGTACCAGAAGCTTGCGAAATGCTGAAGGTTGCTGTGCCGTCTTGATTTCCCGACGTGTTTTCGAAACTGCCGTTAAACGTGCCACTAAGAATAACGTCTAGTGGTGCAACGGTTGAACCACTACTACAAGCGGCAAGAAGAAAGGTCATCGCTAAGGCAAGTGCTAGATTTTTCATAAGATGGATTCAGTATCGTTTATATGTATTTGTTATTTCTAGAAATATATCTTAAACCGGTAGGGAGGAGCAAGCTTGAATAACAGTTTTTGTTTGATTTGTGATTATTCGATATTAAGTGCCAGTTGTCTATCGGCTCAGACTAATTCGAAGGTTACGCTTGGTTAAGGTTCTTTAGTCGGGCAACATGAACCGATGTGTCGCGACTTTGTACGATTTCCACGGTGTATTCTCCGAGTCTGAAGCAGGTGGCGGCCTCTGGTATGTCCTCTAAGTGGTCGATAATCAAGCCATTTACAGTTTTTGCGTGATCGGTTGGTAGGTTCCATCTAAGTTGACGATTGATGTCTCTCAGATAGGCATTACCTCTAACCAAATACGATCCATCGGTTTCAGGGGTTATTTCGTCGTCGAGCCCCGGCAGGCTCGAGGTGAAATCGCCGACGACTTCTTCGAGAATGAGTTCTAAGGTAACCAGGCCCTTGATGTCGCCATATTCATCCACAACGATGCCGAATCGGCGACGTTGCTGTTGCAGATTGGTCAGAGCATGGGTAACCGAGGTGTTTTCTGGAATGAAATACGGCTCGCGAATCATGCTCATCATTGTTTCTTTAGTGAATTCCGCCATTTGCGACAAGTAGAATAGCTTTCTGATGTGGGCAATTCCGACAAAATTGTCTAATGATCCTTTAAATACCGGCACTCTTGTGTGATGAGAGGTTGCCAGTTGCGCCACGATTTCGTCCCATTCATCATCTAAATCAATCGCTTCCATGTCGGCTCGGGGCACCATTACGTCCTCGACGGTTACTTTTTCCATTTCAAGTATGCGCAATAGCATTTCTTGGTGAGAGGTATTTAGCATGCCCCCAGACTCGTTAACGGCCGCGCGTAATTCTTCATTACTTAGGGCGTTGTTTTGAGCTTCAACATGGACGCCGACCAGTTTCAATAATCCGTTCGAGAATACTTTTACCAGCTTAACAAATGGTGCGAGCGCTATTTGCAAAAATACTAACACCCAAGCTGCTGGGAAGGCGATCCGCTCGGGGTGCACTGCGGCCAGAGTCTTAGGCGCGACCTCAGCAAAAACTAATACCACGAAAACCAAAACCATCGGCGCATAGGCGAGACCGGCATCACCGAATAATCGGAGACCGATAAACGCCGCCAACGTGGAGGCTGCAATATTAGCAACATTATTACCAAACAAGATGGTACCAAGGAGTTTATCCGGTGTTTCCAGTAATTTGACTACTAATTTAGCGCTTCGGTTTCCTCCGTCTGCACGCGTTTTTACACGATAACGGTTTACCGCCATCATGGCTGTTTCAGAGGATGAGAAAAATGCCGACAACAATATCAGCAGAAATAAGGCGAGAGAAAGTACTCCCAGAGGAACGTCGTTCAATGTGTATTCACACTCATGATAGTCAAAATACGCTGTAACAAAACAGCTTAAGCCATAGTATTACTTCAAACTTGGGTGCGTGTATAGTAAAATTTGCGCCCTAAATTGAGCAAGATCTCTATCTAGACAGAAGGGTCGCTCTTATCCGTTGAGTAAAGAATTTACACTTTCACTAGCTAAGTAGCCGAGGATTTATTGTGTTAGAAGCATATCGCGCGCATGTCGCTGAACGAGCTGAGATGGGCATTGTGCCTGAGCCGTTAAACGCTAATCAAGTTGCAGACTTGATTGAGTTGTTAAAGAACCCGCCGGCTGGCGAAGAAGAATTCCTAATGGATTTGTTCACAAACCGTGTGCCAGCGGGTGTTGACCAAGCGGCTTACGTTAAAGCTAGTTTTTTGGCTGCCATTGTTGAAGGCGAAGCCTCGTCGCCACTTATCAGCGATGAGCGAGCAACTGAAATCTTGGGAACGATGCTGGGTGGTTACAATATCGAACCACTGATTAAAGCGCTGGATAATCCCAAGCTGGCAGACGAAGCGGCTGGTTCACTGTCTCACACTCTTTTGATGTTTGACGCATTCTATGATGTTAAGGAAAAAGCCGATGCTGGCAATGCTCACGCGAAGCAAGTGATTCAGTCTTGGGCTGATGCGGAGTGGTTTACCTCTAAAGATGAAGTTGCAGAGAAAATCACAGTTACCGTGTTCATGGTACCAGGTGAAACGAATACCGATGACTTGTCTCCAGCACCGGATGCCTGGTCACGGCCTGACATTCCTCTGCATGCATTGGCTATGTTGAAAATGCCACGAGATGGTTTTGATGTTAATGGTGACCCGTTAGGCAAGATCGAAGAGCTTAAACAAAAGGGCTTTCCGGTCGCGTATGTTGGCGATGTTGTGGGTACTGGCTCATCGCGTAAATCGGCTACTAACTCGGTTTTATGGACCATGGGAGATGATATTCCTCATATACCGAATAAGCGTGATGGCGGCTATTGTTTTGGTAACAAGATTGCCCCTATTTTCTATAACACCATGGAAGATTCCGGCGCCTTGCCAATCGAGATGGATGTCGCGAAAATGGAAATGGGGGACGTTATTGATGTGTTTCCATACGAAGGTGTGGTCAAGCGCCATGGCACAGATGAAGTAATTTCAACGTTTGAACTGAAAACTCAAGTATTGCTTGATGAAGTTCGTGCAGGCGGTCGTATCCCGTTAATTATTGGTCGCGGTTTAACCGCTCGTGCGCGCGAATCTCTAGGTCTAGAAGCATCAACCTTGTTCCGCTTGCCTGAGCCAGTTAGTGAAAGTACCAAGGGGTATACTTTGGCACAAAAAATGGTTGGCAAGGCCTGTGGTTTAGAAGGCGTTCGCCCCGGACAATACTGTGAGCCGAAAATGACTACGGTAGGCTCTCAAGATACCACTGGTCCGATGACCCGTGACGAGTTGAAAGATTTGGCGTGTTTGGGTTTCTCTTCCGATTTGGTTATGCAATCGTTCTGCCATACGGCCGCTTATCCTAAGCCGGTTGATGTTGATACGCACGCTAACCTGCCTGACTTTATTCGAAATCGTGGTGGGGTGTCATTAAAGCCCGCTGACGGCATTATTCACTCTTGGTTGAATCGTATGTTACTGCCGGATACGGTTGGTACAGGCGGCGATTCGCATACACGTTTTCCAATTGGTATCTCGTTTCCAGCTGGATCGGGTTTAGTCGCCTTTGCCGCGGCTACGGGTGTTATGCCGCTCGACATGCCTGAATCAGTATTGGTTCGCTTTACTGGCGAAATGCAGCCTGGCATCACGCTACGTGACTTGGTACACGCGATTCCATTAAAAGCCATTGAGCGCGGCTTACTTACTGTTGAAAAAGAAGGTAAGAAGAATATATTTTCCGGACGCATTCTTGAAATTGAGGGTCTGCCAGATCTGAAAGTTGAGCAGGCTTTCGAATTGGCCGATGCATCGGCTGAACGTTCGGCCGGTGGTTGTACGATTAAGCTTAATAAAGAGCCAATTATTGAGTACATCACATCAAACATCACAATGTTGAAATGGATGATCTCCGAAGGTTATGGGGATGTGCGTACTATCTCGCGTCGAATTGTAGAAATGCAAAAATGGTTAGATAAGCCGGACTTGTTGGAAGCGGATGCCGATGCTGAGTACACTGAAGTAATCGAAATCAACTTGAATGATATCACCGAGCCTGTTCTTTGTTGTCCGAACGATCCAGATGATGCGAAGACTTTATCTGATGTGCTTAGTCAAGGCGAGGTGGGTATCGATGAAGTATTCATTGGTTCGTGTATGACTAATATTGGCCATTTTAGAGCGGCTGCCAAATTATTTGATGAGATGGGTGAATTGGTTCCAACACGCACCTGGATTGTGCCGCCAACTAAAATGGATGAGGCACAGCTCACATCAGAAGGCCACTACGCGACCTTTGCAAAAGCGGGTGCTCGCACCGAAATGCCAGGTTGCTCACTGTGTATGGGGAACCAGGCGCGTGTTGCACCGGGTTGTACTGTCGTATCTACCTCAACACGTAATTTTCCTAATCGTCTGGGCGATGGGGCCAACGTTTACTTGGCCTCGGCCGAGTTAGCCGCGGTGGCTGCGGTGAAAGGTAAGCTACCTACCGTTGCCGAATATTTAGAAATTGCTAAGAATCTGGATATGGTGGCCGACGACATTTATAAGTACTTAAACTTCAACGAGCTGCCGAATTATCAAAATGCAGCTGACGAGGTTCAATTGTCCGCATAGTCGCTGATTAGTTTGCAGTATAAGGCCTAACCCTTAATCGGGTTAGGCCTTTTTTTTGCCGATTAGCGATTGAAAAGATCCGGCTTTATTGCCTTGAATATAAGGTCCTTAAACGCTCGCTATCGTGTTGATTTGCTTATGCGCGGTGTGTATAGTTGCGCGATAATTTTGCATCAAAATCGATGGTAGATCGGCTGTCAGTTTATTCTGGAATCGAACGACTTCTCGATAAACATTCAATGGTAATTACAGGTTATTCTGATGAGTAGAACTGCCCTCGGAGTCTTTTGCATTGCGCTTGCGTCTTTGCTGTTAGAACTCAACTTAATTCGCGTGTTTGATGTTCTATGGTACCCGAATATGGCGTACATGATCATCACGTTGGCGGTGTTCTCCTTTGGCTTGGCGGGTGTATTTTTATCGGTAAAACCGATCGAGAAAACGGATGATCTATGGTTAACCTTATCGAGCCTAACCTTGCTGATGGCGGGTTGGGTTGCATTGATGCAATGGGCGATTGATCGCTTGCCGTTTGACTATACGCAACTAGGTGGTGAGCAAACCGGTGAATTGGTGGTCAATTTCTTTTTGATTTACGGTGTCATTTGTGTGCCGTTTTTCTTAGCTGGCCTGGTTTTATCGATTGTCTTTTCTCACTATGCAAACCAGATACGCAAATTGTATTTCTGGGATCTAATCGGAGCCGCATTAGGTAGCATACTGCTGGTGCCTCTATTGCCCCGAGTAGGTACCGCAGGAACCATGTTCGTGGTTGCCGGTTTGTCGATTGTGTCTGCACTGTGCTTTTCGGCTGGACGTAACAAGATGCTTACTCTGGTGATTGGTTTGGCGGCAGTAATATTGGTTGGAGTGCCGTTCACTCGTACTTCTATCGATACGTTTGAGCCTCATATGCACAAACGCGCATTCAAACCACTGGTTAAGAAAATCAATGAAGGCACCTGGTGGGATCCGATCTCAAAAATCAATGTCCTTAACACAGAACTTTTAGGCCAGAAACGGAAGTGGATCGCCTATGATGGCGGCACGCAGTCGAGCTATTTCTATCGTTTTGATGGAGACTATCAGTTTATCCGAGACAATATGCCCGCGATAGCGACGAACCACTTCTGGAATAGCTATGTCGCAATTTCACATTTTGTGAAGGCTGATTCAGGCTCGCGCGTGCTCATTATCGGTAGCGCTGGTGGTCAGGAGCTTAAAGCGGCACTGACTTACGGTGCGGGCTCGGTAGATGCAATCGAATTGGTTGGCACTGTCGTCGCTTTGGGTAAAACTCAATATGCTGAGTACACTGGCAATATTATGAATGATCCTCGTGCTAATGTGATTCGAGGTGAAGGTCGAAGCTTCTTACGTCAGACTAATAAGACTTATGACATCATTCAAATGTTTTCGAATCACACCAGTTCAAGTATCGCAGCTGGCAGTGGCTCAATGCAGTCGGCGTATTTGCAGACAGTGGAAGCCTACAAAGAGTATTTCTCGCATTTGGCGGATGACGGCATCTTGCACATAAACCATCATATTTACCCAAAAATGGTTGCCACAGCGTCTCGAGCATGGGCTGAAATGGGGCGTGGAGACTTTCGTAAACATGTGGTGGTTGCTGACACCGCGGGTAAGCGTGATGACTTGCCAACCATGCTTATCAAGATGTCTCCTTGGACCGAGGCCGAGGTCGCAAAAATCAAGGAGATGATGTATCAATTCAATTACCCGGTTGATCCGTTTAATCAGGCCGAATCGTTTCTACCGGATGAATTTTTTGTTGGTCGTCTGCCAAAGTCTGTTATTGACGCAGCACCATATCGAATTGAAGAGCCAACGGATAATAAGCCGTTCTTTAATTCTCTGCGCACGTCCTTAGAAACATTGCCTAAGTACGATAAAAGTCGTTACGTAAATGAAGGCGTTTCAGAACTACTTAACTCGCAGAAGCAAACCGGTTATCCAGTCGATGTGATGCATCTCGTGGTTAGCGCCGGTGCAGCAATCGTGTTTGCGATCCTGTTTACTTTTGGACCATTGATGTTAGCCAAAACTGGTCGTCAACAATGGGAAGGTAAGTCTAGTTTTATGACCTATTTCTGTTGTTTAGGGCTTGGGTTTATCGTATTTGAGCTGGTGTTTATCCAAATCTTCATGAAGCTGATTGGGTTTCCGCTATACGCTTACACCACAGTACTGTTTACCTTCTTATTTGGTGCAGGCTTGGGTAGTTTGATGTCGGAGAAATGGCAGCTAATGGAGCGAGCCAAAACGTGGGTACCATTTGCTGGAATTGCGGTCGCGACCTTTTTCGTAATGTTTTGCCAAGCCTTCGTATTTGATGGCTTGCTTGAAATGCGAACAATGTTGAGAATTTTGGCTTCGATTATCATTATCTTTCCATTGGCATTTTTTCTGGGAATGCCATTCCCTATGGGAGTCTTAACGATTGAGAACAAGCCAAAAGGTACGGTTGCCTGGGCTTGGGCGTTGAATGGCTTATTTACCGTCACGGGTGGAATTTTCTGCGCAATCTTCTCGGTGTTTTTTGGCTTTTTTGCCACTATGCTGGTGGCATTGGCTACCTACGGCATTGCATTTATTGCCTTTAGAAAGCTACATGCAACGATGGATAATAATTAGTTTGATTCCAGTCAAACTGCATCCTCGGATGTTTAGATTTCATAAAAAGCCGTTCTCTGTGAACGGCTTTTTACGTTTGTGAAATAACAACAACCTATTGTGGGCATAGCCCATGTTCATCCAGTGCTGGTGGGATTTGGTCTATACTTTATGCAATTGAAACAGCGAGGAAGTAGTTATGGAATTCGATCCATTCATCTTGTCACGTATTCAATTCGCATTGAATATTAGCTTTCATATCTTATTCCCGACTATCACCATCGGGCTGGGCTATTTTTTACTCTTTTTTCGCATTCGTTACACTCAAACCAAGGATCCTCACTGGGAATTTATCTACGCATTTTGGGTCAAAGTCTTTGCGCTTACCTTCGCACTTGGTGTCGTCACCGGCATTGTAATGAGTTTTCAATTCGGCACAAATTGGCCAGGTTTTATGGAGAAAGTCGGCAATATCGCCGGCCCTCTTTTAGGTTATGAAGTGCTCACTGCGTTTTTTTTAGAAGCGTCCTTTCTAGGCATAATGTTATTCGGACGCAGCCGGGTATCGAATCGATTGCACTTGGTTGCAACCAGCATCGTTACTCTCGGAACAACCTTGTCTGCATTTTGGATTCTCAGCCTGAACTCATGGATGCAAACACCGACAGGGTTCGCTTATGAAGATGGAGTGATGATTGCCGAGAGTTGGTCGGCCGTGATTTTTAACCCTTCTTTTCCATACCGTTTTGCCCATATGATGGTGGCAAGCTTGATAACCGCTTCATTCTTGGTTGCTGGTGTAAGTGCATGGCGTGTTTTAAAGGGTGTCGATGGCCCGGCAACATTGAAGGTGTTGAAGGTCGCGATGATTGCTGCCGCAGTACTCACTCCAACGCAAGTTATTATTGGTGACTTGCACGGCTTGAATACACTCAAACACCAGCCTGCAAAAGTTGCCGCCATGGAAGGCATCTGGGACACACAGAAAGGAGCGGCATTAACCTTATTTGGTTTTCCAGATGAGGAGCTAAGAACCACGCATGCGGCGATCAAAGTTCCAAAATTGGCCAGCCTGATTCTGACTCATGACTTAGATGGTGAGGTTCAGGGGTTAAATGATTTTGAAGGTGAGCATCCACCCGTCGCGCCGGTATTCTGGTCGTTTCGAATCATGGTGGGTATTGGTGTGTTAATGCTGCTGGTTTCTTGGGCCTGTTGTTGGCAGTTCTGGCGTAAAGGGGCAATTAACAAACTCAGTCAACGAGTGCTCTTTTGTATGACTTTCTCTGGTTGGGTGGCGGTGCTGGCTGGGTGGTATGTGACTGAAATTGGTCGGCAGCCTTGGATGGTAAATGGCTTAGTAACCACCGCAGAAGTGGTTGCTGATCATCCTCCCGGTATTTTGATTACAACTCTGAGTGCATATTTCGCGATGTATGCGTTCTTGTTGATCAGCTATATCGGAGCCGTGTTTTATTTATCAAGTAAGCCCGCTCAATCATTATTGCATATGCACAACTACGGTTTGCCGGGACAGCACCCTGAAGACCGAGCGTATAGCCCTGTCACTCTGAAGTAGGAGAGTTCGTTATGGAAACTGCATTACCGCTAATATTTGTCGCCATTATGGGACTTTCATTGCTACTCTACGTAATACTCGATGGGTATGATTTGGGCGTGGGGTTGCTGTTACCGTTTGGCACAGATGATGAGAAGGATGTCATGATTGCGTCGATTGGGCCGTTTTGGGATGCTAATGAAACCTGGATCGTCATGGGTATTGGCGTACTGTTAATCGCATTCCCCAGCGCACATGGCATTATTCTCACCAAACTGTACTTGCCGGCCACAATAATGCTGTTAGGTCTTATCCTTCGTGGGGTCGCGTTCGACTTTCGAGTGAAAGCCGGTGGCGATAAGAAAGCCATGTGGAATCGTATCTTTTTCATCGGGTCTTTGGTCGCTTCTATGGCGCAGGGCTGGATGCTGGGCTCTTACATAACCGGGCTCTCTGGATCACTAACAAATACTATTTTTTCAATCTTGATTGCCTTATGTCTTCCGGCTCTATACTGTGTTTTGGGAGCGACGTGGCTACTGATTAAGACGGAAGGCGAACTGTTTGCCAAGGCGGTTGGGTGGGCACGCAAGTCGGTGTTACCGATGGCGCTCGGGTTGTTCTTCGTTTCAATTGCTACGCCGATGGTTAGTAATGTGATCGCGGAACGATGGTTCCAACTTCCGAATTTCATTGGTCTTATGCCAATTCCAATTGCCAGTGCCATTGCACTGGTATTGTTAATGGTCCTATTGCGCAGAGATGTCGAGAGTTTGAGAACCCTAAATCCTTGGTTCTTATTTATTTGTCCGGTGATTGTCTGTTTAATGGCGGCGCTAGGCCTGGCGTATAGTATTTTCCCGGATATTATAATCGGCCAGATCACAATATGGGAAGCCGCTTCACATACCAGTGCTTTGATGTTTACTTTTTATGGCGTATGTATTGCGCTTCCCTGCATCATTATGTACACCATTTTTATATATCGTGTATTCTCCGGAAAAGCCACTGAACTGAGTTATGACTGATTATTAGCTTGTGCGCTTCTGCCTCAAAATTATCATCGTACCAGCGCTTTAAAAAAAGCATGGATATCATCGGCGGCTCGGTGTTTTGCATCGAACCAGGGATGTAACGACAGCAAGATGCCGACATGTGATACACCTTGATATTCGATATCTTTAGTCATTACTCCGGCTTGATTAAGCTTCTCGAGTAGTGTGTCTTTATTCAAAACACCAACAACTCTATCACTCATGCCATGCATCAATAGCATCGGTGGTTCTGAGCCGTCGACATGGTTCATTGCTTTCATTTTTGTGTAGTTACTTTCGGGGCCAAACACCGACACATATTTTCGCGCTTTTGGAGTAAAACCATAAGGCCCAGCCATACCAGCAAAGCCACGAATATCACGTTTAGAGAATCCTTCGTTATTTAAATAGCTTTCATCAGTGGCTAATAATGCACCCGTATGAGCCCCAGCGGAATGACCAACAATGAATACATTTTCTGAATCACCATTATATAAGGATGCATTTTTCTTGGTCCATGCAAATGCTTTAGCACCGTCTTCAACAAAGCTAGGAAATCGGCCTTGTGGGTATTTGACGTAATCGGGAACGACAACCGTGTAGCCTCTCTTTACCAGTGCGTTCGCGGCGAAAAAATACTGATTTTTCTTGCCAGAATCCCAGCCACCTCCGTAGATGAATATGACCACTGGTGCAGCTTCTTCTGAATTACTGGGATAAACGTCTAACCGTTGCCAAGGTTGTTCACCATAGGCGATATTTTTGGTAATGCCGCGTGGGTTGTCGGCTTTCACTGCGCTATTTAAAACAACCAGCCCAGTACTGCTACAAGCGCTGAGCACCTGAATGAACACGATCAAAATTAATAGTTTTGATATTGTCTTTAGCATAAAGAGCCAACAGTGTATTTAGTCGAGGGGCTTATAGTCGCTTTTGAATGAAGCGATGTATATCGTTCATTAAGTCATCATCTTTAACGAACCAGGGATGTAAGTGGGTAACCATATCGATATGGCCAGGCTTTGAGTAAAGTATCGACTCAGTATCTACTCCTTTATCTTCAAGCGCCGATTGCATTTTTTCCTGGTTATATTGCCCGACTTGAACGTCGGCTGAACTGTGCAAAAGCAGTGTCGAGGGCTCGTCACCATCGACGTAGTTTAGTGCGTCCATCAGGGGGTAGTTTTCCGGAGGGCCGAACACCGCTTGGGTTACTTCCCAATCCGGAATAAAGCTGTAAGGGCCGGCAATACCAATGATTCCTCGCAGGTCTGTCGGTGATAGGCCTTCTGCATTCAGAAATTGCTTGTCGGTGGCAAGCATCATTGCCGTGTGCGCGCCAGCGGAGTGGCCGGCGACAAATACTTTACTAGCGTCGCCACTGTACTGATCGATGTTTTTCTTCACCCACGAAATAGCCTTCGCACCATCGATCGCAAACGATGGGTATTTTGCTCGCTGGTCAGGGTGCTTAATATAGTCAGGTAATACAACGGTATACCCTTGACGATAAAATGCATCAGCCGCAAAACGATATTGATCTTTACGGCCATGACGCCAACTACCACCATGAATAAAGACCACTACGGGTGCAACCTTGCTTTGTGGGTAGACATCAAGCTTCTGCCAATGTTCATTACCATAGGCAATGTCTTCTACTGAATCTATCGGGTTGGTTATTTTTAAGGCCGTGGTAAGAAACCACATACCGCGGTCTCGATCGCTAATAAACCAAACAAAACTCCCAGCTAACAGCGCGATTATCCCTACTATTATCAATACATTCTTCATCATTTACTTAAATTTTGTGTTTTAGCCAACTCTCTAGATGACCGTTTAAGGGCGCAGTCTATCACTTAATCCTGGCTAAATGGTCAAGGTGACTGATTTGCGGAGCTTGTTTGTTTTTTGTCAAACTGACTACCAAGCCAATAGGCGACTGCGCACCAGGCTGCGCCCAAGGCGAGGCTGATTCCTGCAATACCGGCACCCGCTACTCCTGCGGTCTTAACACCGGTATAGGCTAAGGCACTGGTTGCATTTCCGCCCCGTAAAATAGCGGTATCGATGAAGTTTTTTGCTTTGTATTTTTCTTCTCGGCTAACCACTGAAAATAGCATTTCGCGTGCGGGTTTCATGATCGAGTAATCGCCTGAACGCCGAAAAACATCAATCGCAATCATCACGGCTAGTAGAGGCATGGTCGCCATCAGTCCAAATCCTATTGTGATGCCGACAGGCACCAGCATTAAGGTCGCTTTAAATCCGAGCCATTGGATAAGTCGGCTAGTGAGAAACAGCTGAAAAACGAGCGCTAATACGTTGACCGAAAAATCCACCGTCGAAAAAAGCTGGGTTCGCTGCTTAGGATCATCAAAGCTGCGCTCAATCATTTCTGCCTGTTGTATTTCAACAAAGGTAATACTTACTGCGTATAAGGTGATAAATAGGCAAATGCCTATCAGGTAAGGTGATTTAACAATCAGTTTGAACGCATCCAGCACTCCTCCTTTGAGTGCGGCATTCTTAGATTTAATTAGTGATGAGTCGCTAATGAAATCTTGATTCTCCCAACGAGTTAACCAAGTGATACTAATTACCGAGGCAGCCAGAATACTTGCTGAAATAAGTAACAATGGCGCTAGGCCTACGGATTTAACCAATGAGGTTGTAATGATTGGGCCACATATTGCCCCAGCCGTACCGCCAGCGGCGATAAATGCAAACAGTCGTTTTGATTGGACTCGACTAAAGATGTCGTTCATGAAACTCCAAAACAGGGAAACAATGAACATATTGAAAACATTGACCCATATAAAAAACGCACGAGTAGTCATAGGTGAACGCTCTTCTACATCAAATAGAAAGAAGAAGATGACCAAATGACTGGCAAAAAAAAGTGTGCAATACGATAAGAACTGCCGAGTACGGAAACGCGTTGTTACCCAGCCAAATATAGGTGTGATAGCGATCAGTACCAACAAGGTCATCAGCATCAGCCATTGGATATTAGCTACCCCGTTGGCGATAACCATCTCCGTTCTAATCGGCCGTATGATGTAGTACGCACAGAGAATCATAAAAAAATAAGCGCAAGATACCAATAAGGCCGTTATTTCTTCAGGTTTTACGGTTACTAAGCGAGATAGGTTTTTTTGAAAAGAAGACATTAATACACTTGAACGAGACTTTAGTTTTCAGAAGTCTAACATCTCCATGAATAGTGTGAATTTATGTAGTTTATTCTAATAAAACGAACGTTCGCTCTATTTTCTGTGTTAAACTTCTTGCATGACTTCCGTAGTAGACATTCTCGATGTTCCTGGTGAACCTTCTGCTGGTTCGGCTGAGATTTCCTCTTTAGCAACCTTTGTTGAGCGCTTTCCTCTGCAAGGTGAGTCTTTGTACGCCACTGTTTTTAATCGTAATAGCGATATTATTCAGACTCAGAAAGCGCGTTTTGCAGTGGCCAATTTAGAGAAAATTCTTACCGCGACATTTGAAGTGTCTGCCACATCTGGCTTCGATCGAATGTCATTACGTGATTTATCACGCCAAACTGGCATGAGCATGGGGTCGATCTACTCGTGCATTTCTAAAAAAGAAGATATTGCTCTCATGATCGCAGATATTGTCAGGCTTTCCAGTGAGCTGACCCGTCAGCATGCAATGCAATCTGACTCTCTTTGGTCAAAGATAGAGCAAAGTATTCGTTTTCACCTGTATGCGAGTACATTGCTACAACCCTGGTATTTCTTTCTTTACTTTGAGACTCGTTGTTTGCCAGAGGCGCAGCAGCGTGAGTCGAAAAAGATCGAGCTAGATGGAATAAAGAGTTTTGAAACACAGATTCAAACCGGCATCGATGCTGGAGAATTTTATACACAAGACCCGCGTATGGTGGCTAATACCATCGTCGTGCTGCTTGAAGACTGGTATTTGAAACCGTGGAAAACCTTAAGCCCATGGAAGTCGAATATTTCAATTGAACAGCAAGAGAAACAAATAGATAACTACAACCAGTCAATAATAGAACTGGTGAGAAAACTGTTGGCAGATTCATAAGCGACTACTAATCACGCACTGCTATCCATTAACTAAATTATTGAAATTCTAAAGAGTATTTACGATGAATTATAAAGTCCCGCTAAAAGATATGAAATTTGTGTCCGACGAAGTGTTGGATATGCCTGGCCACTACGCAAAATTTACCAAAGGTCAGCAAGCTGAACCTGAATTATTAGACGCTATTTACCAAGAAGCGGCAAAGTTTTGCGAAAACGAATTAGAGCCAATGAACGCCAGCGGTGACGAAGAAGGCTGTCATTTTGATAACGGCCAAGTAACTACACCAAAGGGCTTTAAAGAGGCTTACAACAGCTTTGTCGAAAACGGTTGGCCTGCGTTGTGCGGCCCGGCTGAGTACGGCGGTCAGGGGATGCCTGAGTCGGTCGGCCTAGTGATGATGGAGATGATGATCGCATCAAATCATTCTTGGAGTATGTACCCAGGCTTGAGTCAGGGTGCCGTTAAAACGATTTACACACATGCCAGCGATGAGTTAAAAGCCCGTTTTATGCCGCCAATGGTGGCTGGTAACTGGACCGGAACAATGTGCTTGACCGAGCCTCATTGCGGGTCAGATTTGGGACTATTGAAAACCTATGCTGAAGTAGATGAAGACTCCGATGAGGAGGGCGCCTATAAGCTTTCTGGAAGTAAGATCTTTATCTCTTCAGGTGAACACGATATGTCCGACAATATCGTACACATCGTTTTAGCTCGTCTTCCAGATGCGCCGGTCGGCATTAAAGGGATATCGCTATTTGTAGTGCCTAAGTTTAATGTAAACCAAGACGGTTCATTGGGTGAGCGCAATTCAGTGTCATGTGGCTCTATCGAAGAAAAAATGGGGATTCATGGAAACTCAACCTGTGTAATGAATTTTGATGGTGCTAAAGGCTACTTGATCAGTGAACCACACAAAGGTATGCGTGCCATGTTCACCTTCATTAATGAAAGCCGCTTGGGCGTCGCTATGCATGGTCAGGCACATTCAGAAGTGTCGTTTCAAAAAGCATTGGCTTACGCCAAAGATCGAGTTCAATTCCGAGTTAAGCCTCGTGTTACACCTGAGAAAAATGCTGACCCGATTATTTGTCACCCTGATGTGCGTCGCATGTTGTTAACACAAAAAGCGTTTGCCGAAGGCGGTCGCATGTTGAATATGTTTTGTGGACAGATGGTGGATATCGAGCAATCACCTGATTTTTCTCAGGAAGAGCATGAAGAAGCTGAAGCAATGCTTGCGGTGCTAACTCCAATTGCGAAAGGATTCTTGTCTGAAACGTCTATGGAAACCACCAATTACGGTATCCAGGTATTAGGTGGTCACGGCTTTATCAAAGAATGGGGTATGGAGCAAGAGGTTCGCGATGCCCGAATTTCTCAATTGTATGAGGGAACAACCGGTATCCAAGGGCTCGATCTTTTAGGACGCAAAATTTTGGGAACGCGCGGTAAAGTTTTGAAGCCTATGATCACAAAGGTCGAGAAGTTCATTAAACAAAATAAACGCAATAAATTTGCCAAGCAGCTCAAGGCTTACGTTAGCACTTGGGAGTCATTGACGCGTTCTATTGGTTTTTCTGCAATGCGTAATACCGATGAGGTTAACGCCGCTGCGGTTGATTACCTAATGTTTGCCGGATATGTCACGGTTGCTTATTTCTGGGCTGAAGCGGCCGTCGCTGCTGAAAAAGCGTTGAGCAATGGTGCTTCTGAACCTGAGTTTTATAAGACTAAAATAGCGACCGCAGATTTCTATTTTCAGCGCATTATGCCTCGTACTTTAGCGCATGAAGCAGCTATCAAAAATGGCATGGAAAGTATGATGGAAATCGATGCTGAGAACTTTGCATTTCTCTAAAAGAAGCATTATTTAACGTTAGTAATACTGCCCGTACTCGCGCTTTAGCGCGGGTGCGGGCTTTTTTTTGCGGTAATAATGTATTAATTCATGCATTTATTGTCTAATTAAGTTACAAAACAGAATTAATTATTGTAATTCAATTACATCAGAAAATTATTTTGATAGTATTTATGAAATATTAATAAATACTTGGTTGGCAATGAAAATAATTACTCAGATATTTTTTTACGCGGCAGTGAGTACCGTTTTACTCGGCATCAGCAACCCTGCTTATTCTTGGGTTAAGGATATATCTCTTGAACGAGTATTTGTTGGCGAGAATAAGCGTATCCACGAAGTTGCGGTGAAATGCCGTATCGAACGTAAACCGAGAAGTTTGCGTAAACTCGTTTCCAGCGATGGCGATTGGTGCTCTACAGAATTGCCAGAATTGTGCGCAGAACAAAAAATCGCGGCTGCGCGGAAACTGTGCAGCTACACGGCGAGTGAGTTTCGCGAATTAGTCGTTGCTGGTGGGTTAAACCAAGACACACCAGCCAAATTGCAAAACGCGAGTGTTAGCAAGGCTGAGGGGGCGACGGTTGTAGCAAGCAAAGCTGAACTACTACAAGAACAGATGTTAATTGAGGAACGTCGTATACGCATTGAGCAGCGTAGAATAGAATTAAGTCGCCGAGAAGTAGCCTTAAAAAAAGAACTAACGTTAATGATCGAAACCGCATCGTTAGACGCTTCTTAAGCAAGCAAATTGGGCAGAATTGGAAAGGGACTCTCCTTTATATCTTTTAATATCGCCTTCTACTGCCCTTCCAATAACAAGGCATGTGGATAGCGATTCAAAAAAGGCACTTGTCTGAAGACCGGTGCCTTTTTATTTGCTATTAATCGACACACATAGTAATTGTGGATACAGAGGTGGGTAGCCGGATCAATTTATGTGGAGACTTAAGTTATGTGTGATTTAGATACTGAAAATGATATCGATGAATTTGTCAAAAAAGGAGGTCAGTTGAGTCGACGTCAGTTTGGCAAATTGTCTGCAGTTGCTGGATTTATTGCTGGCTTGCCGAGCGTAGTTAACGCCGTTGAAGTAAAAGAATCTGAGGTAAACATCGAAACAACTGATGGTGTATGCGACGCGTATTTCGTTAGACCATCGTTCGGTTCACACCCGTCTGTTCTTATTTGGCCAGATATCTTAGGTTTAAGACCCGCGTTTCGTGCGATGGGTAAACGTTTAGCGCAGTCAGGGTACGCGGTGCTGGTCGTCAATCCTTTTTATCGAAGCGCCAAAGCGCCTGTTATTAGTGAAGGCGCCAGCTTTAGAGATCCGGAAACTCGAGAAATCGTGTTGCCGATGTATCGAGAATTGTCAGCCGATACACACTTTTCAGATGCCGAGGCGTTCGTTCGCTTTTTGGACCTGCAATCAGAGGTAGATACTGACAAAAAGATAGGCACAGCGGGCTATTGTATGGGGGGGCCAATCATTATGAGAACGGCGGCTGCGGTGCCGGATAGAATTGGCGCGGCAGCCTCATTTCATGGCGGTGGCTTGGTCACCGATAAGGAAGACAGCCCACATTTGCTAATCGCTAAGACCAACGCGCATATTTTGCACGCGATTGCCGAAAATGATGATGCAAAAAGCCCCGAAGTTAAGTCAATATTGGCCAAAGCCTATGAACAGGCCGGCATACCGGCTGAAATTGAAGTTTACAAAGATACCTTACATGGTTGGTGTCCGCCGGACTCGGCCGTGTATAACGAAAGCCAAGCCGAACGCGCTTGGAGCCGGTTATTAGCCCTATTTGATCGGGCCTTAGTCTAGCGAGGGCCGTTCTAAAGGTCTGAGTTAAGCTGATTACCGTATTTGGTGCCCTAGAATAAGGTAATTGAAAATTAAAGGCATGGCTATTTTGTTCAGTCATGCCTTTTGAGCATGCGCGTCTAACTTTCTACAAACGCTCGCTCGATAACGTATTCGGCGATATCACCACGAATGGTTTCTTTAAAGCCTTGTTCGTCTAGGATTTCGCAGAAATCCTTCAACATTGATGGACTGCCACACAGCATGAAGCGATCATCATCAACATTAATTGGGGGTAAGCCAAGAGATTCAGCGATTTTGCCCGAGGTCAGGGCATCTGTTAAACGGCCGGTGGTGTGAAAGTCTTCACGTGTTACTGTCGGATAATACAGCAGCTTGCCTTTGACCATTTCGCCGAAAAATTCATTTTCTGGTAGCTCATTAATCACGTCTTGATAGGCAAGCTCTGAAACTTCTCGAACACCGTGAGTTAAAATAACTTTATCAAAGCGCTCGTACACCTCAGGGTCTTTAATTACACTCATAAACGGCGCTAATCCTGTGCCGGTAGCAAGTAGATATAAATGCTTGGCCGGTTTAAGTGCATCGGCCAGCAGCGTACCAGTTGGTTTTTTGCTCATCAGCAATTTGTCACCTGGTTTGATTTTTTGAAGGTGTTTAGTCAGAGGGCCGTCTTGCACTTTGATACTAAAGAACTCTAAATGCTCCTCATAATTAGCACTGGCAATGCTATACGCACGCATCAACGGCTTGCCGTCAATCTCCATGCCAATCATGATGAATTGGCCATTTTGAAAACGAAAGCCAGGGTCACGGGTGGTGGTAAAGCTGAATAAGGTATCGTTCCAGTGATGGACCGTTAGGACTTCTTCTTCGCGAATATTTGCTGCCATGATGTTCTCTATATACTTACTGTTTTATTTACTTTGGTGGTCTTATATAAGTTCACCAAATTAGGCGCAAAGGTTATAGGCGTAGTAGCGATTTGTAAACAAAAGCCACTGAAATTATTAGAATAATTTTCACTATTGAGCAGTGTTTTTGTTATAAGTAAAAATATTATAAAACTGTATTTCTTATAACATTTTCATGTATATGATAAATGGGTCGATTCAGTGGTAATTTTGTTGCTAAGGCACAGCTTCGGTTGTGTGTGCCCATGCTTTTAAGTAGCATCTAGGCATGAATCGAAGTAGCGAAAATTTCACTCATCTTAATACGGCGGGTGAAGCAAATATGGTGGATGTGTCGAGCAAGCCAGAAACTAAACGACTCGCCGTGGCGCAGTCTCGAGTCCGCTTGAGCGACGACCTGTTGTCGAGGATTCGCGAGCAGAGCATTGCGAAGGGCGATCTACTTGCCACTGCACGAATCGCTGGCATTCAAGCCGCGAAAAAGTGCGCAGATTTGATACCACTTTGTCATCCTCTGCCCCTGAGTAAGGTAACTATTGATATTGATGAATTTAGTGATGCAAATGGCCAAGGTTTAATCATTGTTGCTGCTTGTACAACGACGGGTAAAACGGGTGTTGAGATGGAAGCGCTTACTGCAGCATCAGTCTCAGCGCTGACAATTTATGATATGTGTAAAGCCTTAGATAAAGGCATTGTTATCGAATCGACAATGTTGTTAGAAAAACAAGGTGGTAAATCAGGAAGCTGGGTGCGTGATGATTAGAGTTTTATTTTTTGCTCAGCTGCGAGATATTGCTGAAACAAACGAGGTCGAATTGCCACTAGGGGATATGATCCATGTAAGAGATTTACTGCAAGGACTTAAGCCTCATGTACCAAATACACTGATCGATACATTAAGCGATGAGACTGCAATGGTTTCGGTAAATCATAAGTATGCAGGTTGGGATGCGCCACTGCCGGATAACGCTGAAGTCGGTTTTCTGCCTCCCGTATCTGGCGGCTAGAGGCTGTAGTATGAAAGATGTAATTATTTGCGAGGATAACTTCGATGTAGGCCAGCAATATGCCGCCGTCTGCGCGATGGCACCCAAGGCCGGCGCAGTGGTATTTTTTGTTGGTTTAGTCCGTGATTTGTATGACACGCAGAATCCAGCCGAAACAATCGATTATCTAGAGCTGGAACATTATCCTGGTATGACGGAGTCCTTGTGCCAGGAAATCATAGACCAAGCTGCTCGTCGTTTTCCGCTTGATGTAGCACGCGTTATTCATCGAGTTGGTAAGATTAAGGCTAGCGAACAAATAGTTATGGTGGCAGTGGCAAGCCGTCATCGTGACAATGCTTTTCAGGCGGCTCAATATATAATGGATTACCTTAAAACACGGGCAACCTTTTGGAAAAAAGAAGTGGGTGTAAAGGGCCAGCATTGGCTTGGTCGCAAAGACAAAGACCTGAGTGCATCGCTGCGCTGGGAGGATGAGGATGACCAAAGTAGTAATTTTAAGAAAGATTGAAAGAATCTAAGTAAACAACCATGACCACTGATAGAGAATTTATACCGATGAATGTGGCTGTTTTGACAGTCTCCGATACTCGCACGCTTGACAATGATACGTCTGGTCAATACCTATGTGACCAAGTTGTTGAAGTGGGGCACACTCTTGTTGGACGTGAAATCGTGATCGACGACATTTATCTGCTTCGTGCTCAAGTTTCAAAGTGGATCGCCAACCCGGAAGTGCATGCCATTATCAGCACCGGTGGTACGGGGTTCACGGGGCGTGACAGCACGCCAGAGGCTCTTGAGCCGTTGTTTGATAAAGAGATAGATGGCTTTGGCGAGCTGTTTCGACATTTGTCTTTAGCAGACATTGGTACATCGACGGTCCAGTCCCGTGCGTTGGGAGGTATGGCAAATAAAACCGTTATTTTTTGCTTGCCAGGCTCTACCGGTGCTTGCCGATTGGGATGGGAAGGTATTCTTAAAGAGCAACTTGATAGTCGCCACCGCCCTTGTAATTTTGTGCCACACACCAATGCAGGCAAATGATCACTGTTTCGCAAGCCAAGCTCAAATTGCGGCAGTTTCAGACTAAACTTGAAACCGAGGCAATTCCTATCGCCGAGGCGCTCGGTCGCGTTGCGAGTAGCGACATTGTTTCTTCGTTGGCCATACCGCCTGCAGACAATAGTGCAATGGACGGATTCGCGGTGCGAGCCTCTGACTTAAATGATGATTCCGCAACGCTTGCGATATCACAGCGTATTCCGGCCGGTATGGGGCCTCAGCCGTTAGCCCCTGGCACTGTTGCACGCATTTTTACCGGCGGTGTGATGCCTGATGGGGCTGACGCGGTGGTCATTCAAGAAAATTGTAACTATAACGATGAGTCTGTAACCATATTGAAGTCAGTGAGTCGCGGCCAAAATGTGCGGCCTAAAGGTCAAGATATTCGTCAAGGTGCAACCGTAGTGCATCTTGGGCAGAAAATAAGTGCCATCGACATTAGCTTACTCGCGTCAATTGGACATACTCATATCGAAGTTTATCGGCCACTCAAGGTGGCGCTGTTTTCCACTGGAGATGAATTAATCGAGCCTGGTCAGGAATTGAAAGCGGGACAGATTTATAACTCCAATAGACCATTGCTTATCGCTATGTGTGAACAAATGGGGCTTGAACCTTATGACTGCGGTGTAGTGAAAGACACCTTAGAAGCAACCACGTTAGCGCTAAGAGATGCTGCTAATAACGCCGATGTGATCATCTCCAGTGGAGGAGTGTCGGTTGGCGAAGAAGATCATGTGAAGCCTGCCGTTGAAGCGCTAGGTGAACTCGAGATGTGGAAGGTGCAAATGAAACCGGGTAAACCTGTTGCATTTGGTAACATTTCGGGCGTTCCTTTTTTAGGGTTACCCGGTAATCCGGTTTCTTCGTTTACGGTCTTTCAATTGCTGGGTGTCCCCTTACTTAATAGCTTACAAGGCCGAGAATCATTAGATGAAACGTATTACCCTGTTTCAGCGGCGTTCTCTAAGCCATTAAGCAGTCGAGAGGAATATATTCGAGTTAAGATAGAGCGTGATTCTAATGGTGATTTACACGCGAATCGTTTTCCCAACCTGAGCAGTGGTGTTATGTCATCCCTTTCATGGGCCGATGGTTTGGTGCGGCAAGATATTGATAGCGCCATTGAGGTTGGACAACGCTTGGCGTTTTTCCCTCTACGTGAGGCCATGTTATGACGGTAGATAAAGTAAACCTGAGTGATCAAACATCCAATACCAATCAGCCTGCATTGATTGACTCCTTTGATCGGCATATTCGGTATCTTCGCTTGTCTGTTACTGATCGATGTAATTTACGATGCACATACTGCATGGCCGAAGATATGACCTTTCTCCCCAAGTCTAAGGTGTTGAGCTTAGAGGAAATGGCTCAGGTATCGAAGGCATTTGTTGATCTGGGTGTCGAAAAAATCCGCTTAACCGGTGGAGAGCCATTAGTTCGAAATGGCATAGTCGAGTTGGCACAGGAAATAGGCAAGCTTGATGGACTGCGAGAGCTGGTGATGACATCTAATGGAGTATTACTTGATAAGTTCGCCAAACCCTTAAGAGATGCAGGTATGTCACGTATCAATATTAGCATCGATAGCTTACGCAAAGATCGCTTTAACACGCTCACTCGATTCGGAAATCTCGAGGACGTGCTCCGAGGGATTGACGCAGCACGTGAAGCTGGTTTTAAAAAAATCAAACTTAATGCAGTGGTACTCAAGGGTACCAATGACGATGAAGTAATTGATCTAACTCAATTTGCGGTTGATAAAGGCTTGGATATATCTTTCATTGAAGAAATGCCCTTAGGCGAAATCGACGGGCATGTGCGAGTTGAAACCGCGGTTGAAAATCGTACGATTCGAGAACAACTGGAAGAGCATTTCAAGCTCGAAAAGTCAGACTTTAATGATTCGGCCAGTGGTCCATCGCGTTATTTAAACATTGTCGACAGTGATTCTAAGGTCGGCTTCATTTCACCAATGAGTGACAATTTTTGTGCCAGCTGTAATCGTGTGAGGGTGACTGCTGAGGGCTTGCTATTGCTCTGCCTGGGCAATGAACATTCCCTAGATTTAAGAGAAATTATTAGACACGATCCCGATAGCTTGAAAGAAGCAATTGTTGGTTCAATGCAGCGTAAGCCTGAGCGCCACTATTTTGATCCTAAAGATATCACCATTACTCGACATATGAGCGCTACTGGCGGCTAGTGTGATTCCGCTTGTAAACCAAAAGTACAAGTATATTTTGTTGTACTCGGCTAAGTCCGGTTGCACCTCGCTTCGTTCTTTATACTTATCGATTCACCAAGACGAAATGAGCGAAGCACAGCTGTCTTCGTTGGATTGGTATCACAATTTAAATGAAATTCAACCGTTTGATGCAACGGCCGATTATTCAGAATATTACACTTATTGTATTACTCGTAACCCTTATAGCCGAGTGGTTAGTGCGTTTCTGGATCAGTATGCGTATGCTCGAAATGCCGGCGTTGAAGACATGATGGCGCACTGCCCTCCAGAGAAAGTGCCAAATACGTTTATCGAGTTTTTGCAGTATTTGCGTACGGTTCCAGATGAAAAACGCGACACGCATTTTCAAACGCAAAGTTATTTTCCCTACGCAGACATGGTGGTGACGCCAAAGCTTAGCTTGCGCTATCGATTGCTTAAGCAAAAGCCGGAGCACGCATTTGGCATTAATTTAGTTGGTGATATTGCTCAATTTAACCAGCACACCCGAAAAGCGTTCAAACGCATCTTTAAACGTGATGTCAAAAAGCACCAGTTCGCCATCGACCAACTCGAAGAAATAAAGCCTAAGAACTCGTCGTTTTACGGTAAGCAGAATCACTGTGAGGCGGCAAGCCTGACTCTTACTCAATTAGATGCCATGGTATTCGCTCCCAAACCTCAGGACTTTTACAGTGATCCGATGGTGATTGAACTGGTCAATCAGATCTACCTCGAAGATTTCAACTTGTTTGGTTATGCACCGAATCAAATACCGCAGAAGTCTGTTTCAAAGGAAATTGATTTTATTCCAGGCGATTTTGACTGGAAAATGTACCTGCGTTTAAACCCTGATTTACCGCACGCGGGGGTTCACAACGAGCGCTCCGTCATCCGACATTATTTGGAATTTGGCCGTTTTGAAAAAACACCAAGAGCATATAAGATTGAAGCCCCAAAAGATTTCGAATGGCAACGCTATCTTGAATTGAATGCCGATTTGAAAGCTGAAGGAATCAATAGCGAAGAGGCCGCAATCGAACATTATATTAGCTATGGTATTCGACAAGAGCGACCAATTTTTTGAAATTTAGCAGCTTGTTCAACTGTAGATCTGCACTAAAGTATCCAATAAGGTGGCCGTTTTGAGTAATGCATCAGGAACAACTCGCAATGTCGGTATAGACAGTCTACGTGGCTGGCTAATTATATTGGTTATGCTTGGTCATATTGTACTTGGCTCGGTGCACGATAATATTATTCGCTACAGTATCTATGCGTTTCACATGCCGGTGTTTATTGGTTTAACTGGTTACCTAATAAACGCCGATACACTTAGAAAAAATTCATTCTCCCAAACCTTGATGCGCTACTGGTGGCGAGTGCTTTTTCCTTTCGCGTTTGCATTTGCGTTTTTCACATCCATATTAGCTTTTCATGCTCTACAGGAAGGTCGGCTCGGTGTCAGTCTACTCGCATCGTATTTTCATACTCCTTACTATCATCTGTGGTTTGTGCCAACCTTGGTGTTATGGGTTATCGCTTTCAGTTTAGTACTTAAAGCGCGTATTTCTATTAAATGGATGTTGCTACTTTTTGCGCTACTAAGCTTGCTTTGGGCAACCTTCGATCTTGATCAACAATGGGCATATCTAGCGCCACTTTTAAGCAAGAAGGTAATCTACTTCTTTAGTTTCTTTTTATTTGGTGCATGGCTGAGAACGTCAAATAGCAAAAAGTTCAGGGCGGTGTTCACGCAATTTAAGGTGTTGCCGATTGCAGTTATCGTTGCTTGTGGAGGGCTGTATCTACTGCAACTAGGAGCAGACAAGTCTTTTTTTAAAGCACTTCTTTGGAGTGCGCTTAATATCACTCTGATCACCGTGTTGATAGATAGTGCGATAGCTAATTCGAAACGTAAACCGACCATTATCTCTGAGCTTGGACGTAATTCTCTGCCAATTTACCTTTGGCATGTTGTGCCATTATTCTTATTGAAAGGTTTCGATGTCCATCAAACCCAAGTACTTATTTACTATTTTGCCTCGATTCTCAGCATGGCGTTGATTGTATTTACTATCCTACGAGTTGAAGGTCGTAACCAATGGGTTGACAAGTGCCTTTACGGAACCGTTTGATTTAGCTCGATCTTGTGTGTATACACTCAATAGCAATATCTTAACTAAATGGGAGCGATTTATGTCTATCTACGAATTCAGCGCAACGAACATTAAAGGCGAAGAAGTAAAGCTGTCAGACTATGAAGGCAAAGTTCTGCTGATCGTGAATACCGCAAGCAAATGTGGTTTTACACCTCAATTTGAAGGTTTGGAAAATTTACATAAAGAACTGGAAGACCAGGGCTTGATCATATTGGGCTTTCCATGCAATCAATTTGGTAGTCAGGACCCAGGTGCAGATGGGCAGATCGAGGAGTTTTGCCAATTAAATTACGGTGTATCGTTTCCCATGTTTTCCAAAATCGAAGTAAATGGCAGTGGGGCGCACCCTCTCTATGCCTACATGAAGAAGGAAGCTAGAGGGTTACTGGGCTCTAAAACGATTAAATGGAATTTTACCAAATTTCTGGTTAACCGCGAGGGACAAGTGGTCGAACGCTATGCGCCGAATGACAAGCCTGAAAGTATAAAGGCCGATATCCAAAAACTACTTTAGATCATGAACAGCATTATAGACATTGCCGCGATTTTAATTAGCATTTCGGCACTGTTTGCCTATATAAATCATCGCTTTATTGGTCTGCCCACTACCATCGGTGTGATGATGATAGCGATGCTGGTGTCGGTGCTAGCGTATGTGTTGAGTTTGTTGGGTTTAGGTGATTTTCACGCTGAAGCACAGCACCTATTAGGCAGTATAGATTTCAACCGAACCTTGCTGCACGGCATGTTGAGCTTTCTGTTGTTTGCGGGTGCACTGCATGTAAATCTGAGCGACTTGCGTAAGCAAAAGTGGATTATCCTTAGCCTGGCAACGGTTGGGGTTTGTATATCAACATTTTTGGTTGGCACCGCCGCTTACTATTTGCTCTCGGCGCTAAGTTGTCATTTGCCATACATCTACTGCTTGCTTTTCGGCGCTTTGATTTCGCCCACCGATCCGATTGCTGTTATGTCTACCGTAAAGCGTTTGGGGGTTAGTAAAGAACTCGAAACCACGATCGCCGGTGAATCTTTGTTTAACGATGGGGTTGGGGTTGTGGTTTTTATGGTGTTGCTAATACTTCTGCAAAGCCCAGAGCAAATAGACGTAGGCCAAGTCGCTTTGCTATTTGCTGAAGAGGCTCTGGGTGGCATAGCGTTTGGTTTAGTATTAGGAGGACTTGGCTACTATCTGATTAATACCATTGATAACTACAAGGTAGAAGTATTGATCACGCTCGCATTAGTGATGGGTGGTTATGGATTAGCGATGTACCTACATACGTCTGGGCCCATCGCAGTTGTGGTTGCGGGCTTGATCACGGGAAGTGTCCTTAGAGAACATGCGATGTCAGATCAAACTCGACAAAGTGTTGATGTATTTTGGGAGCTGATTGACGAAATACTGAACGTTATTTTGTTTGCCTTAATTGGTTTGGAAATGCTAATTATTCCGTTCGAAAGCCAATGGTTTATCGCTGGATTGCTGTTGATCGTGATCGTTGTACTGGTTCGTGTTGTTAGCGTTGGATTGCCAATTAGAATAATAGGACTCAAGAGAAAGGTAGCACCACATTTGGTGAAAATTCTAACATGGGGCGGTTTGCGCGGTGGAATTTCAGTTGCGCTTGCTTTGAGTCTGCCTGCTGGCGAATTTCGAGATCTGGTGCTCTTTATTACCTATGTGATTGTCGTGTTTTCAATTGTGGTTCAAGGTTTAACGATTGGGCCATTGATTCGAAAACTCACATAGGAAGAACGCCATTAACTGGCGTCCTTCCTGGTACTTAGATAAAACCTATTTTTCTGGTACATCTAGCACCAGCACTTCAGCCTGCTGATTGGCGGTTATTAGAACACTCGGCTCACTAATAATTTCAGCACCATCGCCTTGCTTTAATATCGAACCGTCGATGCTAATTTCTCCACGAGAAACCAAAACATATGCCTGATGCTTAATGCTTTGTTTTACCGTCTGACCCGCTTTCAAAACGCCGGCAAAGATGTAGGCATCTTGGTGAATCAAGAGAGGGGCGTTGCCATCGCCAGACACAAGTAACGATAAGCCGTCGTCGTTGTTTGACTTGGGAAACTCATGGCTGTCCCATCTGGGAGAGACATTCATTTGATTTGGCTCGATCCAAATTTGGTACAAGGTAGTGTCTTCTGATTCGAGATTGTGTTCTGAGTGGTAAATACCAGAACCTGCGCTCATTATTTGTACATCGCCAGCTTTGGTCCGACCTTCATTGCCTTTGTTATCTTTGTGAGTAATAGCGCCAGTCCGTACGTAGGTAATGATCTCCATATTTGCATGAGGATGCGTTGCAAAGCCTCTACCAGCTTGAATGATGTCATCGTTGATAACGCGCAGTGTGCCGAAGTTGGTACGAAGCGGGTTTTGGTAGTTAGCAAAGCTAAAGTGGTGTCGGGCATTGAGCCAGCCGTGATCGGCGTGGCCCAATGATGAGTAAGGATAGTGATTAATCATATGGTTCTCCTAATAATGCGGTAGAGCTAAGTTGTGCTGACTACCGGCGTTTAATCTTTGAGCGCATAGCTACCGGCACCTTGGTATGCTACTACGGCCGCCAAGATAACCAGCAGAGCCGGGAATTCCCAACCGCCGCCTTGGTTACTAAATAGCCATCCGTTGCCTAAATGGGCCCAAGTTGCGCCAGCCAGAATAGGTAAGCTCACTAACGATACTAAGCGACTGAGAACGCCCACTATTAATAAAATACCGCCACCGACTTCGATCGATATTGTCAGATAAGCAAGAACCTCAGGTAAGCCTAAACTGGAAAAGTATGCGGCCGTACCACTGGGTGTGAAAACCAATAACTTTAGTAAGCCGTGAGCTAACAAAATGACGCCTAAGCTAAGTCTGAGTGCAAATGCCGCGTGGTTTGGGTTGGTGTTAATTGAAGTCATAATCGTCTCCGAGTTGGTTGTTTAAGTGACTGAAAACACTTTATCAAGAACTAAAAAAATGATAATACTCAATTTTAGAATATGATTAGTTCCATTAAGTTATCAATATGAGTGATTTATCTAAAATTCAGATGTTTGTGGAGGTTGCAAAACAGGAGAGCTTTGCAGCGGCCGCTCGAGGATTAGGTCTCACTGGCCCAGCCGTGAGCAAACAGGTTCAGGCCTTGGAAAATCGACTTGGAGTTAAACTACTGTATCGGACCACACGTAAAGTCTCTTTAACGGAGGAGGGTGCGTTGTATTTTGATCGCGCGCGCAAGGCGATCGAAGATTTGGCTGAGGCCGAACAACAGATTCAAGAACTAAAAGAATGCCCAACCGGAAAACTCAAGATTAATGCGCCGATGTCATTCGGTGGTCAGTATTTAGCGACGCCAATTGCTGAATTCGCGCGCTCTTACCCGGAAGTTGAACTTGAGGTTAACTTTGATGATCGTTGGGTAGACGTAGTAGGTGAGGGCTTTGATGTTGTGGTTCGAATAGGCGCGCTGGCGGATTCCACATTAGTTGCGCGACGCCTGGCCTCATGCCCAATTATATTGTGTGCTTCGCCTGAATGCATTTCTAAAAACGGTATGCCAAGTTCGCCTGAGGACATCGCTAACTACCCTGCGATTATTTATACTCGACATGGGCAGACCGAAGATTGGCGTTATCAAAACAAGACTGGTGATAAGGGCACGGCCAAGTTACAAAAAGTGTTTTCTGGAAATAGCGCTGAGATGCAGCTAGCAGCCTGCGATGCGGGAATTGGTCTCGCGTTGTTGCCCAGCTTTGCGATTTGGCCGCAGTTGCAATCGGGGCAATTGATACAATTATTGCCTGAGTATACAACGATACCAGAACGAAACATTTACGCGATGTTTCCAAAAAACAGGCATTTATCGACGAGAGTCAGGCTGTTTGTCGACTTTCTGTCCGACTTGGGGAAAACCTTCCCTTGGTTATAGACTTTGTTCAGTCAATCAGTACGAACAGCGAACGATAAAGCTTGGCCCAGCTCCTCGCCCAGACAAAACACGGAATGCCAGCAACATGAGTCCTTTGTGGCTTGAGGTAATAGAAGTACGTCGCCTGGCTCTAGCTTAATACTGTGACCACGAGCGATCAAAAACTGTACGAACTCCTGAGTTTCATTAATCAAATGAATCAGGCTGCTATTGGAAAACGTGTCAAGTTGCTCGGAAAGGTAGTGCCGGTCGCCAATAAGTTGGCTCATTTCGTCGCGCATCTCCTTAGTTAACGACTCCGGCCATGCATGTGTTTTTGAAAAACGAATGATCTCTTCAATAAGTAGCGGCTTGGGTAGGGCTAGCCAAAATGTGCGACCGGTTAGCTGTGCAAACACCACCCCGGCGTGTCCACGTTCAAGATCATGATGCAGGTATGCTCCTCCATTTGGGCCATTAAAATAGATAATACGCTCAACGAACTTGACCTGATTACTGCCCAATATTTGTTTGAGAACAACTAAGAGTTCTTGATGTTCAGTGATGATACCTGATTCAGGAAATACAGCCTCGCTAAGTTCAGCGGCCAGCTGTTGGCGATGAGGGTCGGCGGCGACATCTTGTTCTAAATCTACACCAAATGAAAAGCGAAAGCGTAACGATATATCGTCGTCATGAAATGAGAGCCAGGATGCCTTTAACCATAAATCTTCAGCGATGATTTTTTCGCCGTCGATTGCATCGAACATCACCATTTCAAAGTCTTGTTGGTCGCCTTCGTAAAATGTACTGCCGAGCGATTGAAACTTAGGCTCTAGGCGGCCAGCGTAAGGATGATCCGCTAAAACAGAATCGCAGCCCTGATCTTCGAGTACTGCATATACTAACTTTTCTGTTTGATCAATATTGTGTTGATGGCTTGACAGAGAGTCTGAACATAAGGCCTTTAACAACACGGCTTGACCAGTATCCCAGCGTCTAATATCACTCAGGTCGATTTGTTCGTTTGGTGCGTTTCCTAATAAGAATCCACGGCGTTTTAACTGCTGCATTGTGCTGGAATAGTGGTCGTTAATTATTGATTTTACACTGCTTTACAGTTGCAGTTGGTAATTTGAAGTATGCTAAGCAACATAGTTCACGTGTGAGGAATTATGTTTGGGGCGAAAGCATTCTTAGATAAAGGTGTGTTTTTTTGATAGGGAAAATAGGGGATAAAAATAGGGCGCCGAGTGCGCCCTATTTTTTCTGGTGCAAATGCTACATGTTTGAGTAGCTCGGGCCTCCGCCACCTTCTGGCGAGATCCAAACGATATTTTGCGTTGGGTCCTTAATGTCGCAAGTCTTGCAATGAATGCAGTTTTGCCCATTAATTTGTAACTCGGGCTTGCCTTCATCTTCCCCAACAATTTCATAGACACCTGCCGGGCAATATCGCGTTTCAGGTGCGTCGTAATCGTTGTAATTTACGTCTATAGGAATTTTTTTATCCTTAAGAGTTAAATGAACAAATATCTCTTCTTCATGATAGGTGTTCGACAAAAATACCGAGGATGGTTTATCGAAACTCAAAACACCATCTGGTTTTGGGTAGTCGATTTTTTCACATTCAGATGCCTTCTTAAGTTGAGTGTGATCAGGTGTGTTATCCCGAATATTTGGCAATATACCACCGAGTATTTGATCGATGTAATTGTATACACCGCCAAGGTACATACCAAACTTATGCATAGCGGGGCCAAAAGAACTCGACTTTTTAAGCTCTTTGCCTGCCCATGATTCGCGAAATGCCTCATCAAATTGGCTCAGTGTTTGACCACCTTCGCCACCACTCGATAGATGCGCATATAAGGTTTCAGCCGCGACGATGCCCGATTTCATTGCGGTGTGTGTGCCTTTAATCTTTGAGAAATTCAATGTGCCAGCGTCACAACCTACCAACAACGCGCCAGGCATGCTCATTTTGCCTAAGGCGTTCCAGCCACCCTTAGTGATCGCACGTGCGCCGTAGCCTAGGCGTTTACCACCCTCCAACACGTTAGCGAATTCTGAGTGGTGCTTCATTCGTTGGAATTCATCGAATGGGCTCACGTGTGGATTGCTGTAATTTAGATCAATGATCAAGCCAAGTGTGACCATATTGTCGTTCAGATGATACAAGAACGAGCCGCCGGTTGTGCCTTCACTAAGAGGCCAGCCTGAGCCGTGAACCACCTTGCCGGCTTCATGGTTTTCAGGTTTAACTTCCCATAGCTCTTTAAAGCCTATGCCATAGTGTTGGGTGTCGGCCTCTTGATTAAGGTCGAATTTTTCCATCAACTCTTTTCCGAGTTGGCCACGACAGCCTTCTGCGAACACGGTGTACTTAGCGTGCAGTTCCATGCCAGGTTCGAAGTTCGGCTTATGATTGCCCTCAGGATCAACGCCATTGTTAGGTGTTGCGACGCCTTTGACACTTCCGTCTTCGTTATAAACTACCTCAGCACCAGCAAACCCAGGGTAAATTTCGACGCCAGCCGCTTCAGCCTGCTCGCCTAACCAGCGTACAACATTTGACAAACTAACAATGTAGTTGCCTTTGTTATGCATCGAGGGCGGAATCATAAATCCAGGAAACTTGGTGGAACCCTTCTCCTTGAACATGTGCAATTCATCGCGTTTAACCGGTGTATTCAATGGAGCGCCAAGTTCTTCCCAATTGGGAAATAATTCATTCAAGGCTTTAGGTTCGATAACCGCACCGGATAAAATATGTGCGCCGACTTCTGCGCTCTTCTCAAGAAGGCAAATGCTCAAGTTTTCATCAAGTTGTTTTAACTTGATGGCTGTTGCCATGCCAGCAGGGCCGCCGCCTACAATGACAACGTCATACTCCATACTCTCACGTTGAATTGCTTCGCTCATAATAATTCTCCAGTAATGGACTTAAATTTAAGTGTTTTATTGAATCTTCAACAGACCCTAGTTTAACGGCATGCGACGCTCAATTCGCTCACGCGCATGTACGATGTGTCTTTTCATTGTGACTTCGGCTAATACCGGATCACGTTGTTCTATTGCATAGACAACTTGACGGTGTTCTACCAATGAATTGGTGGAGCTGGTGTTGGCGAAATCATTTTGATAACGGAACATTTTAATCAGGTTATACAACTCATGAACCAAGGCTCGTTCTATCACCTTGTTTTTGCTGCCTCGAACCACCATTTCATGAAAGCGATAGTCACTTTCAGCAGGAACAAAGGCTCCAGAGTTTTCCCGCATTTGCTTGCTCTGTGCGTCAATTTCTCGGTGTAATTCATCGATTTCTTGTGAGCTCATATTTTCAGCAGCAAGCGCGACCGCTTTACTCTCTAACGCTTCGCGAGTGTCATAGAGCTGTAGAATTAACTCCCGACTTAAAGTCACTACACGTGAACCTTGCTGAGGAATGTGCCGTATCAGGTTCATTCCTTCCAAGCGTCTAATTGCTTCACGCAATGGGCCACGACTAACATCAAGCTCTTTTGCCATTTTGGTCTCGCTCAACTTTGTGCCCTGCGCAATTTCACCAGTGATAATGGCGTCACGCAGCGTGGTCGTCAGCTCACCACTGAGGGTGCTGCTGCTATTTGTTACGCTGGAAAGGGTGGCAAATTCACTCATCTGAAGAAAAATAGAGTTATTTCAATAAAATGTCAACATTTAGGCTTTTATATAATATTGATTAGCTAAATCAGTTTAATAAATGTAAAAAATGTCGACATTCATTGAATTTGATGTTTTTTTCCCCTAAACTGCCATGCACTTGATGTAATACGGGTCATAAAGCCTAGCTATATCAACCAAAATTTAAGCCGTTTGAGTAGTTTCAACGGCTTTTATCGTAAGAAGGTAAGGAAGATTCTCTATGCTTCTTTTTAAATTTAACGGCTTTTGGAGACTGTAATGAAAGTTCTAGTTCCTGTTAAACGCGTTATCGATGCTTATGTAAGTATTCGCGTTAAGAGCGACGGCTCTGGTGTTGACACCGATAACGTAAAAATGAGTTTGAACCCATTTTGCGAAATTGCTTTGGAAGAAGCGATTCGTTTAAAAGAAGCGGGTACCGCGACTGAAGTGGTGTTGGTAAGCGTTGGTGCTGCGGATATTGAAACAGTGATGCGTTCTGGCTTAGCCATGGGCGCAGATCGTGCGATTCGGGTTGACACTGATAATGATGTGGAGCCGTTGGCAATCGCTAAGATTTTGAAGCACGTTGTAGAAAAAGAAGAAGCTGGATTAGTCATCACTGGCAAGCAATCAATTGACGGTGACAATAATCAAACGGGTCAAATGTTATCGGCGCTTCTGGGTTGGTCGCAAGCGACGTTCGCTTCTGAAGTAACGATAGAAGGCGATAGTGCGAAAGTAACACGTGAAATCGACGGTGGTCTCGAGACGGTTGCAATTCCAATGCCGGCGGTAGTGACTACCGACTTGCGGTTAAATGAGCCGCGTTATCCGACGCTGCCAAACATCATGAAAGCTAAGAAAAAACCATTGGATGTGATTACGTTAGCCGACACCGGTGTTGACGCATCGAAACGTCAAACCATCACAAATGTTAGCCCGCCTGAAGCACGTTCAGCCGGTGTTATGGTTGGGTCTGTCACCGAATTGGTAGACAAACTCAAAAACGAAGCCAAAGTAATTTAGTGGGGTGAATTGAATCATGACTACATTAGTAATTGCACATCACGATAATGCAGAGCTTCACGCTTCTACATTAAACACAATAACCGCCGCAACACAGGTTGGTGGCGATGTACACGTTCTTGTTGCCGGTAGTGGTGCAAGCTCTGTCGCCGAGCAAGCGTCTCAAGTAACGGGCGTTGCCAAGGTTCTTCACGCTGACGCAGATCAATACAAAGACGCGGTTTCAATCGAAGTTGCGAATCTTGTTGTTAGCTTAGCCGGCGACTATACACATATCATGACCGGTTCAACGACCTCTGGCAAAGACATGTTGCCCCGTGTAGCCGCTTTGATCGACTCTTCGCAGATTTCTGACATTATATCGGTGGAATCTGCCGATACGTTCAAGCGTCCAATTTACGCGGGTAATGCGATTGCCACGGTGCAAAGTTCTGACGCGACCAAAGTTATTACCGTTCGTCCGACGGGTTTTGACGCGGCTGAAAATGGCGGGTCTGCTGAAGTCGCTTCTATCGATGGTCCTGCGGCAGATGGCACTACATCGGTAGTGGGTCGTGAGTTGACTGTTTCTGAACGCCCGGATCTTGGAGCGGCTGATATTGTTGTCTCCGGTGGCCGTGGTGTTGGCAGTGCCGAGAACTTCAAGATTATCGAAGGTTTAGCGGATAAGTTAGGTGCGGCTGTTGGTGCATCGCGCGCGGCGGTGGATGCTGGCTATATGCCAAATGACTATCAAGTTGGTCAAACTGGTAAAGTTGTTGCTCCAAACCTATATATCGCGGTTGGTATCTCAGGTGCAATTCAGCACTTAGCGGGAATGAAAGACTCTAAGGTTATTGTCGCGATCAATAAAGACGACGAAGCCCCGATCTTTCAAGTGGCGGATTATGGCTTAGTGGCAGACTTATTCGAAGCAGTGCCAGAGCTGGTTGAAGCGCTGTAACACCCACTATTTTTTCTTGATGAAAGGCCTTGCGATTCACCTCGCAGGGCCTTTTTATTGTGCGCTTTGAATTTTAGAAGATATGGTGAGACCAAATAAAATCATTTAAGACACAAAAAAGCCAAACTATATTCTCCTAAACGCATCGTTTTCCAAGCATTGCGGGTATGAGTTTTAGTGATGATTATATCGCCCAAAATTCGTTATAATCACGATCCACGAAAAAATCGTCTTAATTCCTACCGTCAGTAGGTTGCAAGGCATATCAACACGTCTTACACAGTCTAGAGAGAGGCAGCCATGGGTCGAGAGATCAGTCAAAAGCACCTTAGTAGTTGGAATAGTCGACAAGCTATTGCCGAGAAAATGATCCCATTATTGGGGAGTCTGTATCGCGGCCCAAGTGTGGTACTTCGAGTATTTGGTCAGAAGATCATGAACGCGTCGACCATCGAGATTATCAAAGCGCATTTGCATGGACAGCTCATTGTGGGTCAGACCCTGGACATGGATCAAAGCTACGCCATGCTGCAGTTGCTGGAAAAAATGAATTTGCGCCCTTGTCGTTTAGATTTAGGAAAACTCTGTCATGAATACTTAACGCAAGAGTCTGATGAAGACATGCAAGTATTCTTAACTCGCCGCTTGTCGCAATTGCTGGGAGAGAGACAAGCTGAGGACGATGAATCACATGACGTGGTGCTGTATGGTTTTGGCCGAATTGGTCGTTTGCTGGCTCGATTGTTAATCGATCGCACTGGTACCGGTGCAAAGCTTCGTTTGCGCGGTGTTGTTGTTCGTGCAAAAGGCGATGTTCAGCAAGATTTAGAGAAACGTGCCGAATTGCTTCGTCGTGATTCCGTGCACGGTGAATTTTATGGCTCAATCAAAGTGGATGTTGAGCATCAAGCCATTATTGCAAATGGCAACTTCATCCAGTTTATTTATGCGGGTAACCCATCCGAAATCGATTACACAGAGTACGGTATTAAAGATGCATTAGTAGTAGATAATACGGGTATTTGGAAAGATGAAGCCGGTCTTGGGCAGCACACTTCTTGCCCGGGAGTGTCAAAGGCCATGCTAACGGCACCGGCAAAGGGCGATATTAAAAATATTGTTTACGGTATCAATGATGACTTGATCGAAGCGACGGATACTATTTTGTGTGCCGCTTCCTGCACCACAAATGCCATTGTGCCGCCACTGAAAGTAATTAATGACAAATTCGGGATAGAAAGCGGTCACGTTGAAACAATTCACTCTTACACTAATGACCAAAATCTGATCGACAATTATCACAGTGCTGAACGTCGCGGGCGCAGTGCGCCATTAAACATGGTCATTACGTCGACTGGTGCGGCCAAAGCCGTGGCAAAGGTATTGCCCGAGTTGTCCGGCGTATTAACCGGCAATGCTATTCGCGTGCCCACACCCAATGTCTCAATGGCGGTTATGAATTTAAATTTAAAGCAGGAGGTGACCGCAGATGAATTGAATGAAACATTTCGACAAATCTCCTACCATTCGCCATTGCAAGAACAAATCGGTTTCACTTACTCGACTGAAGTAGTGTCATCGGACTTGGTAGGCTCGACTCATGCTGGTGTTGTCGACGGTGGTGCGACCATCGCCGATGGTTCACGTGTTGTGTTGTATGTTTGGTATGACAATGAAGCGGGGTATAGCAATCAAGTTGTGCGCGTGATGCAGAAGGTGGTTGGTTTATCGCTGGATTGTTTAGCAGGTTAAGACGCAAGATCTGCTTTTACAAAAGCCCTCGGTCTTCCGGGGGCTTTTGCATTCTAAATGAAAGTTATAACTAATTTGGTCTTTCGTTGTCCGCACAACAACCCCATAACATTAATTAACTCACTGGAAACGCATGAACTCAAACAAGATTAACGTTCGCGGTTTAAACTACCACATTCAAGAATGGGGCGATTCGTCCAAGCCTATGATAGTGCTTTTGCACGGCTGGATGGATTGTGGTGCAACCTACAAATTTGCAGCTGACTATCTTGTTGATCATTATTATTTGGTGGCGCCGGATTGGCGTGGTTTTGGTCAAACTGATCACGCACCGGGTTATTGGTTTCCTGATTACTTTGCTGATCTAGAGAAAATTCTGGATCATTACTCCCCTAATAATCCTGCACGTCTGGTTGGTCATAGCATGGGCGGTAATATCGCGCTGATGTATGCTGGTATTCAACCGCATCGGGTAAGTAAAGTTTTGAGTCTTGAGGCCTTGGGTATGCCACCTACCGATAGCGCAGAAGCACCGGAAAAGTACCGACGCTGGATGAGAGAAATCACCAGTGAAGAACCAAGTAAAATTTACCCAAGTTTTGATGCGCTATGCCACTCGGTGCATAAAGGCAATCCGACCTTGTCTCCAGAAATTATTATTGAGTTAGCCACAATGTGGGGCGAAGCTCATGGTGATCAAGGAGCGTGTCGTCTAAAGCACGATCATGCTCATCGTTATGCAAATCCCGTTCGATATAATTTTGATGATGTTTTGGAAATTTGGAAAGAAATAACGGCGAGGGTGGGCTTAGTGATGGCGACAGATTCCAGCTTTTACCAGCGTTTCAATCAATTTGGTCGCCTAAATGAAGCTAAATCAGTGCTCAAGATTGCCGATACCGATTACTTTCAAATAGAAGATTGTGGTCACATGTTGCATATCGAGCAGCCTGAAGCAACGGCTAATTGTATTCTGGAGTTTTTCAAATAACGCCGAGAGTTTTTATAGCTTTCTAATAATTGCCAGCTCTTTTTCCACATCTTCAATACGAGCGCCGAGCCTCGCGCGCTCATATTCTGTTTTGGTAAGTGAAAAAGCACGTTTATATTGTCTGATAGCGAATTCGTAGTTACCGCTTAAGTAATGATATTCGCCTCTAGCTTGATAGGAGCGCCGGTTATCTCCCGTCTCTCCATAAGCACGGGCAAGCAAAATATGAAAGTAGGGTTCGTTCTTGTTATTGGCAATGGCTTGATGCAAAATTGGGATCGCATCGGTATTATTTTTGGTTAGTACCAACGCATTAGCATAGTAAATATCCACCAAATGATTGCCAATCGCATTTTGCTCTTGATACAGCGTTCTTAATTCGGCCAAGCCTACTTCTATGTTTCCTGCGTTTAGTTCATTGTCGGCTTTTATCAGGCGAACACTGACATTTTTAGGGTAGTCTTTTTCTAGCGCAGTTAATACTTCTCGAGCCTTATTAAACTCGCCATTCTCAGCCAGCGCCATGCCATAGCCATAGCGATTTGGCAGTGTATTTTTGCCAAGTTTTAACTGTTCTAAATAGCGATCTCGAACAATTGACTTATCTTTAGCATAGCCTGCGGTTGCTTTGGCCTGCATCAGCAAGAATTCGGAGTTATCTTGTGGCGGAGCTTTCGGATACGCTCTAACTCGTTCAGACGATTCAGATACACGATTTATCGTCAGTGGGTGTGAACGAATAAATTCTGGTGCATGGGATTCATTGATCCGGCTCTCAGCCAGCAAGCGTTTAAAAAATAAAGGCATTGCAGCCGGGTCAAAGCCCGCTCGGCTAAGAAGGCGAATGCCAAGTGAGTCGGCTTCAGCCTCATAAGCCCGACTAAACGTTAATTGGCGATCGATAATACTCGCTTGGGTTACACCGAATGCAGCCTGGGCCGCTTCAGCACTGCCAGAGGCGGCGGCCGCAAGCAATGCGCCGAGGGCCAACCAGGAATCGTATTGAGAATTTTCGAACTTGCGCGAAATATGAGCTTGAGTAACGTGCGAGATCTCATGCGCGATTACCGAAGCCAATTCACTCTCACTCTCAGATTTAGTGAGAATTGCGGTGTGCATTGCAATATGTCCACCTGGCACTGCAAACGCATTAATCACGTTATTGTCGATCAAATAAAAAGTGTAGTCTTTGCCTGCATCATCACTGACATCGAGCAAGCGATTCCCTAAGCGATTGATATATTCAACCAGTTCAGGGTCGGAAACGTATGGTAGACGATATCGAGACTGTCGTATGAAAGACTTGCCCAATTGTTCGGCTTCATAATCGGATAAAAAGTTAGCCGCGTTTGAGCCCAGGTCTGGTAATTGATCGAAGTGATCTGTTTGCGCAAGCGCAGTAGAACTGAACACGCCCCCGGCCGCCATACTTATAGAAGCAGCAAAAAACACTTGCCTAAGCCGCGTGCTAACGCGTTTATCCAGATTTAGGTTGAAGTTCGATAGTTTGTTCATTCGGGGCAATTTTTAAGTCAATGTCGCGTTTAATTAATCGCTATTTGGTACTATATAGACCAAGGACGAGGCGACTTAATTACTTTAAGTCTACACCATGCCCGTCAAGAGCCAAATTAAAGTCATGACAGATAAGCAATCATTCAACATCACTCAATCGATAGACACGTGTGGCACGCGATGTCCAATACCACTATTGCGGGCTAAACAGGCACTAAAATCGTTGCAAGTTGGTGATTTTCTGGAGGTGCTTGCGAGTGATCCAAGCGCTAAACCTGATTTTGACGCAATGCTGCGTCATCTGCCCCATGAGCTGGTATCTTATTCAAGTCAAGAATCCCCTAAGAGGGTTGATACATTTGTTATACAAAAAGGTGAGTAATGCAGTGTTACGTATATAAAGGTGACCGAAAAGAAGACTATTATCTTTACCTGGGTCAACAACTGGATCAGGACTCGCCGCCTGAAAAAGTGCCGCAAGCTATTCTGGGGCTTATGGGTGAGTTAAGTTTTGTACTCGAGTTTGAGTTAAGTGATCAGAAGAAATTGGCGCAAGCCGATGCTGAACAAGTATTGTCCGACATACAAAGCAACGGCTTTTACCTGCAGATGCCGAAGAAAGACATGGATGCGCTCGAGGACGCCTACTTCAACTAGCTTTGGAGTGCTCGAATAGCCCTGATGAAAATAAACCTATTAGTGACTGGACCACTTTATTCGAGCCAATCGGCTTATAGTGCGCTGCGCTTTTGCCGCGCTGCAATTGACGCCGGTCACACCATTAGCCAAGTGTTTTTCTATCAAGATGGTGTCACTCAATCAAGTAAACTATCGACACCATTGGATGATGAATTTGAGCCGATGACACAATGGGTCGACTTTGCTGAATCACACTCTGTGCCACTGGTCGTTTGTGTTTCGGCGGGCGAACGCCGAGGCCTAATGAGCGATGAACAGGCAATGGAATACCAGTTAGGGCAGGGCAGCGTGCACCCGACGTTCAGCGTAGCGGGCTTGGGCGCATTGCATGACGCGAGTCTCAGTAGTGATCGAACGGTGACCTTCAAATGAACGCGGTCGATGCTAACAAAAAAACGAGCGTGTTATATGTAATAACTCGAGCGGCCTATTCAAATTCGATTGGCCAAGAAGCGTTGGACGCGGTGTTCATTGGTGCAAGTTTCGATTTAAACGTTTCCCTATTGTTTATTCATGACGGCGTGTTTCAATTAAAAGAGGGCCAAAAATCGAGTTCGAGTGATCTCAAGGAGTTTACTAAGGGCTACAAAGCCCTGGAAGATTTTGGAGTTGAGCAAATTTATGTTGATGATTTAAGTATGAACGCTCGAGGGCTTGAAGAGTCTGAGCTTATGTGTCGCGTTACTGTGTTAGATAATCAGGCAGTTCGTAGGCTAATAGCTAACAACGCCAAAGTATTCACATTTTAAGGTGCCCGTATTTTGAGTTCTCTATTTGTTCTTAACCGATCTTGGCATGACACTGTCTGGCTATTTGAACAATTGGCATTTGCCAGTGAAGCTGATGCAATTTTGCTTATTGAAGATGCAACCTTAGCATTGCATTCGCCAATAGTATTGGCATCGTTTTTGGCTAAATGTCGTTCAATGAAAATAACTGTCTATGCCTTAGCGGACGACTGTATCTTACGTGGCATCGACGCTAAATATCAAACGATCAAAATGATTGATTACTCGGGTTATGTTGAATTGCTGAGAGATTATGAAAAACAGGTAGCGTGGTAGTGAGTGATTATTTTATTGAGTTTAGAGGGCAAAAATACCCAACTGATGTGCAAGGGTTTTTGAAGCAACGTTTAAGTTGGTCAGCCGAACTAGGTCGATATATGGCGGAGCTTGATGGTGTTACGCTAACTGATGAGCACTGGGAAATAATTCATTATTTCCGTGAGTACTACGAAGATTATAATATTCCACCACCAATGCGCATGGTTATGCGGGTATTCAAGAAAGCGTTCGGCGAAGAAAATGCTAACAGTCGTTATTTACTGCAATTGTTTCCAGAAGGGGCGACTAAGGCTGCGAGTAAGTTTGGTGGATTGCCCAAGCCAAAGAACTGTAAATAAGCCGTAGCAACAGCCAATAGCGATTGCGATCGACTTTATCTTGTTATTGTCATCGCGGTAGTTGGAAGGCATTGCTAAATCCTTGGCGTCGCTTGATGTACTAAACGATGTCCATACATTGGACGTATTTGCTTAGTATCACGATAACCAGCCATGTTTGCGCTAAATAAAGCCCCCAAGTAACCATAAAACCGTTAAAATTCGCTCATGAAATTTGTAGATGAAGCAGAAATAACGGTTCAAGCTGGAAATGGGGGCAATGGTGCCTTAAGTTTTCGCCGTGAAAAATATATTCCCCGAGGTGGCCCGGACGGAGGCAATGGTGGCCGTGGTGGTTCCGTCCATTTGGTTGCCACAGAGGGCTTAAATACGCTGGCCGATTTCCGCTTCGTGCGACATTATCAAGCGAAGAGCGGCGAATCGGGCGGCGGTAAGGTGAAAACCGGACACAGCGGTGAAGATGTGGTCGTGAAAGTGCCAATAGGCACAATGGTCTGCGATGCTCAAACCGAAGAATTAATCGCCGACCTGACTGAAGAGGGACAAGAAGTTATTGTCGCGGTCGGCGGGGAAGGTGGGCTGGGCAACACCGTTTTCAAATCGAGCACCAATCAGGCTCCGCGCAAAACAACTAAGGGCAAGCCTGGCGATATGCGCACACTGCGTCTCGAATTAAAAGTATTGGCGGATGTGGGTCTGTTGGGTTTGCCAAACGCAGGCAAGTCGACATTTTTACGCTCGGTTTCGCAAGCCACTCCGAAAGTGGCAAATTACCCGTTCACTACTCTGCATCCAGAGTTAGGTGTAGTTAGTCTTGGCATAGGAAGCAGTTTTGTGGTGGCAGATATACCAGGATTGATCGAGGGTGCGTCCCAGGGTGCCGGTCTCGGAATACAGTTCTTGCGCCACTTAGCACGCACAAAATTATTATTGCACGTTGTTGATATCGCTCCCTATGGTGATGAAGAAGCCAATTTAGCAAACGATGTGAACACGATTGCCGGCGAACTCTCGCAATACAGCCAGGAAGCTGGCGCAGATCTGGATCAGCTTGATCGATGGCTAGTAATCAACAAAACTGATGTCGTGCTTGATGAGGATCGGGAGCGGATAGTCGCGGATCTGGTGAGAGAACTCAAATGGCAAGGGCCGGTTTACACCATTAGCGCCATCAGTCGTCAAGGAACTCAAGAATTGTGTAACGACATTATGAGCCACATAGACGCTGAACTTCGATCTCAAAAGGACGAAGTATTTGTATCAATTCCAACACCAACCAAGCCCTATGATCCTGCGGCATAAGTCGTTCGGTAGCGATTCTAAAAAGAGCAAGTGCCATTACCATGAGTGATCGTTCAAGTATTAAGAGTAAGACTCGTTGGGTGGTCAAAGTTGGTAGTGCGCTTCTCACAAACGATGGACAGGGGCTGCATCGCCCAACGATTAACAGACTTGCCGAGCAAATTGCGTTTTTAAGGAATAACGGCATTGAAGTTATTCTAGTTTCATCCGGGTCAGTTGCAGCCGGTGTGAGTCAGCTTGGTATGACATCACGCCCCAGTCGAGTTGACGAACTGCAAGCGGCCGCTGCCGTGGGTCAAGCCTCTTTGGTTCGTCATTATGAACAAGCATTTCAACCATTTAATATTTTTACGGCACAGGTGTTGCTCACCCATTCGGATATTGCGAATCGGGAACGTTATTTAAATGCTCGAAGTACGCTGCTGCGCCTACTTGAATTAGAGGTGCTCACTGTTGTCAATGAAAACGACACGGTGGCGACCGATGAAATTTGTTTTGGCGATAATGACAGTCTTGGCTCACTAGTGGCTAATCTGGTTGGTGCAGATCTATTAGTAATATTAACTGACCAAAATGGGCTTTACACCGCTGACCCTCGTTCCAATCCGGATGCATACCTTTTGCATGAAGTTCGTGCCAATGACGACAGCCTCATGGCGATGGCGACTGGTGGCACTAGCCTTGGGCGCGGGGGAATGGTGACTAAACTATCGGCCGCTCAAATTGCCGGCCGTTCGGGGGCCTCGACAATTATAGCGAATGGCGGAGAGCCGCGTGTGCTTGAAAGGCTATTCAACGGCGAAGTTTTGGGCACCTTGTTAACCGCAAGCCAGCGAGTAACGTCTAAAAAGCAATGGATGGCAGGGCAAATGAAAATTGCCGGCAAGGTGGTGATCGATGATGGCGCAGCTCGAGTATTGCGACAATCGGGTAAGAGTTTATTGCCAGTTGGTGCGGTTGCGGTGGAAGGGGAATTTTTACGCGGAGAGTTAATCAGTTGTGTCAATCAAGAGGGCGAAGAAATAGCTCGAGGTTTGAGCAATTATAGTGCCAAAGATGCGACGCTAATTCTGGGGAAGGCCAGCGGCAAGATTCGAGAATTGCTTCCGTTCGCAGCGGACGACGAGCTGATTCACCGAGATAATCTAGTGTTGCTCTAGATGGGGGGGCTGTTCTATCTGAACGTCGACTGACATCTCGAGCTCTCGTTATATTCTGTTAAATGTAAGCAACAAAAAAGGGACTCTCAAGGGTCCCTTTTGATAAAGAAAATGGGTAATCCGCGATTATGCAGCCATTTCTTTAACGCGTTTATTCAAACGGCTTTTCAAGCGAGCAGCACGGTTTTTGTGATGCAAGCCTTTTGTCGTTGCCTTATCGATCATAGAAGCAGAAAACTGGAACGCTTCTTTCGCCTTGGCTTGATCACCGGCTTCAATTGCGGCATCAAGTTTTTTGATGGCGGTACGCACGGCAGAACGTTGCGAATGGTTACGCAATCGACGAACTGAATTTTGCTTTGCGCGTTTACGCGCTTGTGGAGAATTTGCCACTTTTAGTTACCTCGTAAAATCGAAGGGGGAATATGCAGATTTCACTAAAAATTGTCAAGATAAAAAAACACTTTATTCTCACTCAAGACACACTGTTTACTCACTTTTAACCAAAGCTTACAGGTATACTCGCCAAAACCGCCTTTTGATAGCAAAAAATGTCTAAAAAACTACTTAAATCGACCGCTGTAGTGAGTGCCATGACGCTGATTTCCCGAATCAGTGGCTTGGTGCGCGATGTCGTGATGGCAAGTGTTCTTGGGTCAAGCCCGATGGCTGATGCGTTTTTTATGGCTTTCAAAATACCTAATTTTTTGCGGCGCATTTTTGGTGAAGGCGCTTTTGCATCGGCCTTTGTGCCCGTATTTAGTGAACTCACGGAGAGAAATACACACGACGCAAAACAGTTTGTAAACTCTACCGCAGGTATTCTGGCGTTTACGACCTTTGTTTTAACGATATTAGGCGTGATTTTCGCACCAACGATTGTCGCTCTTTACGCACCAGGCTATAAAGATGACCCTGTACAAATGGCGTACACAGTCGATGCATTGCGGTTTATGTTTCCTTATCTTTTTTGTATTTCTTTAGTTGCCATGTCGGGTGGCATTTTGAATACGCTCAATAGATTTGCTGTTCCAGCCGTAACTCCGGTGTTACTAAATATTTGCTTAATATTAGCAATGTGGCTTCTGGTGCCGCTACTGGAAAGTGCGTCTAGAGCGTTAGCGATTGGTGTATTGATTGCTGGCGTTATTCAATTGTTGTTTCAATTTCCAAGCCTATATAAAGAAGGCTACTTACCCAAACTAAATTTGTCTGTCTCGAGTCCAGGAGTGGCTAAGGTATTCGCCTTGATGTTGCCTGCGGTGTTCAGTGTGTCGGTCGCTCAGATAAACACCTTTGTAAATACGATTTTTCTGTCTAATCTGGCAAGTGGAAGCCCCAGTTGGCTTTACTACTCGGATCGCTTAATGGAATTTCCAGTGGGTGTTTTTGGTATTGCTTTAGCCTCGGTCGTTCTGCCGAGTTTGTCTAAGGTGAATATTTCAGGAACCGACCAGCATTTTTCTGAAATGATGGATTGGGCCTTGAGATGGGTAATTCTGATTGCGGTTCCTGCGACATTTGCACTTTACCTGCTTTCGACACCACTATTGTCGACAATCTTTCAACGAAATGCCTTTACCGCGAATGATGTTGCCATGTCAGCGCTTGCGTTAGAAGCATTCGCTGTCGGTGTTTGTGGTTTCATCTTTGTAAAAGTACTAGCGCCCGGTTTTTTTGCAAAGCAAGATACTAAGACACCCATGCGAATTGCGGTGGTCTCGGTGGTAGTGAACATCATTTTTAGTATCATACTGGTCCGTTATATGCAGCACACAGGCCTTGCTCTGGCGGTGTCTATCGCCGCATGGGTGAATGCGTCACTACTTTTCATTACATTGTATATTCGGGGTATTTATGTGCCGCAAGCGGGCTGGGCCTGGTTTTTACTTAGAGTGGCATTAGCCGTGAGTGCGATGTCACTGTCGTTAGTGTATTTGAATCAGCCGCCTGAAATATGGCATGCATGGTCACTGGCTCAACGAATCGGGCAGTTGATGTTACTGGTTGTTGCTGGGGCAGCGAGTTATTTTGCGTTGCTGTTGCTACTCGGTATCAGACCGAAACAATTGTTGCTGGGCCCGCAAGCGAAATAACGTCATGGTTGCTGAAATCGGTCTGAAGGACAAACTGTTTAATATAGAAGAAGCAAAACAAATTTTGCCTATGGTTCGTGCGGTCACCAAATCACAACGCGAGGAGCTGGCGCCTATTCAGCAAAGGCTCAATAATATGCTTGCCAACGATCCGCGACGTAAGGTGTATGAGAAAGACTACGAAGTTGTGATATCAATTTGGAAGAATAAAGTTGAACTGCTTGGTGCCCGCGTTTCAGGTTTATGGACGGTAGAATTTGATGTTGGGGGCGGCAGTCTGTGTTGGCGTTATCCTGAATTAGGGCTGAATTATTTTCGTGCCGATGGTGCACGCTTCTCTGAGCGTGTAAAATTGCAAGAATACATCAATGAAAATGACCCAGATTGGGCACGTTAAGATTAATGAATAATGTCGCTATAGATTGCCCATCGTTATGTCGAAAACAAACATTCAGTGGGCGGGAAACAAGGATGAACTTAACATTGGCAATTGTTAAATGACATTGATTCGTGGTCTTCATAATCTTACGCGCGACCATAAACCATGCGTAGCTTCGATTGGTAATTACGACGGTGTGCACCGTGGCCATCAAACTGTTATTTCGACGTTGTTGAATCACAGTCAACGCTTGGCTGTGCCCTCGACCGTGATAACCTTTGAGCCACTTGCTAAAGAGTATTTTCTCCCTAATTCGATTCAACGTCTTACCACTATTGAACAGCGTGCTAACTTGTTACTAGCGCTCGGTGTAGATCAAGTGCTGTGTATCGATTTTAATGCCGATTTCGCAGCCTACTCGCCACTTGGGTTTATTAAGGATGTTTTGATAGATGGACTCGGTATTAAGCATCTTTGTGTGGGTGATGATTTTAAGTTCGGGAAAAACCGCCAAGGCGATTTTGCGCTGTTGAGCGAAGCAGGACAGGCTAAGGGTTTTGCTGTTACAGCGCATGACACATTTGAAATCGACGGTATGCGGGTAAGCAGCGGTCGAATTCGTGAAGCCTTAGGGCAAGGAGACTTTGAGGCCGCCAAAACGATGTTAGGCCGACCCTATACAATCGAGGGTACCGTCACGAAAGGTCAACAACGTGGACGAACAATTAATTACCCAACCGCGAATATTGTGCTACCAGACATGTTAATGCCAATTAATGGTGTTTTTGCAGTGCATGCACGTCTGCAAAACGGTGATAACATTGATGGCGTGGCAAACGTCGGAAATCGCCCCACTGTTGACGGTAAAGAAAACCGGCTAGAAGTTCATTTATTCGATTTTGATCACGATATTTACGATCAGGAAATCATCGTTAGCTTTATTGAAAAAATCCGTGACGAGCAAAAATTCAATACTTTTGACGACTTGAAAGTACAAATTGAGAGCGATGCGGCTCGAGCACGGGCAATTTTGTCTGATATTTGAAAAAAATGCCTAAATCTCAGTCTTTTGGGTGCACTTATGATTGGTCGAAACCATTATCTAACATAAAATAAACGGCTATATATGGATTCTCATGTTGAGTTCCAGCACACGCCAAACAGTCCAGTTAGATAGTTGTAAAGTAATGAGCAAAGATAAGCCCGGCAGCCAGTATAAAGACACCATTAATTTGCCTCAGACGGCATTCCCAATGAAAGCGGGGTTGCCAAATCGTGAGCCGCAAATATTGAAGAAGTGGGCCGATCTTGACGCTTACCATAGTTTGCAAAAGCAGCGTGCGGATGCACCCGTGTTTGTTTTACATGATGGCCCTCCCTACGCTAATGGCGATATCCATACCGGCCATGCTATGCAAAAAATTCTTAAGGACATCATTGTTAAGTCTAAGAACTTAGCAGGTTTTCGTGCTCCTTACATACCAGGCTGGGATTGTCATGGCCTGCCAATTGAAATCCAAGTAGAGAAAAAGCACGGCAAAGCAGGTCAAAAAATTGATAAAAAGACCTTCCGTCAGAAGTGCCGCGAATACGCCGGTCGTCAGGTTGAAGGGCAGAAAAAAGACTTTGTCCGTCTCGGCGTTCAAGGTGATTGGGAAACGCCTTATTTGACGATGGATTTCAAAACTGAGGCCGACACTGTTCGTAGTTTGGCAAAGATCGTGGATTCAGGTCATCTGTATCATGGCCTAATGCCCGTTTATTGGTGCCCAGCTTGTGCGTCGGCACTGGCAGAAGCTGAAGTAGAGTATCAAGATAAAGTATCGCCAGCGATTGACGTTAAATTTCCAATCGTTGATAAGGCAGACTTTGCCAGTCGTATTGGTGTTGAGTTAGATCAACTCGACGCTCCGAGTGTCGTGATTTGGACAACAACCCCATGGACCTTACCTGCCAATGAGGCAGTATCGCTGCACCCTGAATTGCAGTACGTTCTAGTCCAAGCTGGTAATGAACAGCTAGTGTTGGTCGAAGAGTTAATGGAGTCGGCACTGGCTCGTTATGAATTGGGTGACGAACATCAAGTGCTCGCGAGGTTTAGTGGCGAAGCCGTAGAATTATTGAGTCTGAATCACCCATTTTACGATAAAAAAGTGCCCGTCATTCTTGGTGATCATGTCACTACCGATGCCGGTACCGGGGCGGTTCACACAGCACCGGCTCACGGTGGTGAGGACTTCGCCGTTGGTAAGCGATACAATATTCCAGTTAACAATCCAGTGGGTTCGAACGGCACATTTCTAGAATCAACAGAATTGTTTGCTGGCCAGTTTGTTTTCAAAGCCAACCCCAATGTTGTCGAGGTTCTTGAACAACGCGGCGCCTTGTTGAAGCATGTTGAGTATGAGCACAGCTACCCGCATTGCTGGCGCCACAAAACACCGATGATTTATCGCGCTACCGCCCAGTGGTTTATCGGCATGGAGCATTTAAAAGGCGATCAAAGCTTACGCTATCAATCCCTTAAGGCAATCGATGAGGTAAGCTGGGAACCGAGTTGGGGCAAAGCACGTATTCAAACAATGGTTGAGAATCGACCAGATTGGTGTGTGTCTCGCCAGCGAAACTGGGGAGTTCCGATTGCTATCTATTTACACAAAGAAACCGGTGAAATGCACCCGAGCACGCCGGCACTCATGGAGCAGGTGGCGTTACGTATCGAGCAAGATGGTTTGCAAGCTTGGTATGATTTGGATGACGCCGAACTATTGGGTGATGACGTCGATAATTACGACAAGGTGCTCGATACCTTGGATGTGTGGTTCGACTCTGGAGTAACCCACAATAGTGTAGTGAAGGCGCGTGAGGAGTTGACGTTTCCTGCGGATCTCTACATTGAAGGGTCTGATCAACATCGTGGATGGTTTCAATCCAGTCTGATATCCAGTGTCGCGATGAATGAGGGCAGGCCACCCTATAAATCAGTTCTGACACATGGTTTCGTGGTCGATAAAAACGGCCGAAAGATGTCTAAATCGTTAGGCAATGTGATTGCTCCACAAGAAGTGTTTAATACGCTTGGAGCTGATGTACTTCGATTGTGGGTTGCAGCGACCGACTATAAATCCGAGATGAGCTTGTCGAATGAAATTTTACAGCGCACCAGCGAGTCGTATCGCCGGATTCGAAACACCGCACGCTACTTACTCGGCAATCTCAATGGTTTTGAGCCAAGCCAGGCTTTGCCGTATGAAGATTTGCTGAGCCTTGATCAATGGGCCGTGCGTCATACTGCGAAAATGCAGGCGCAAATTGCCGAGGCGTACGACAGCTACCAATTTCATCAAATTTATCAGAAATTACACCAGTTTTGCGTGGTCGAAATGGGCGGTTTCTATCTTGATATTATTAAAGATCGACTATACACCTTAGACCGCACATCTAAAGCTCGCTTGTCAGCGCAAACTGCGATGCAACACATTCTTGAAAGTTTGGTACGCTCAATCGCACCGATCCTGAGTTTTACCGCTGAAGAGATTTGGGGACATATGGCGGGCGATCGAGAAGACAGTGTTTTATACGCCACCCGTTATTCGGCGTTGTCTGATGTTCCGTCTGATGACGTGTCAGACAAGCGGTGGGCGTCGATTATTGCGGTTCGCAATGAGGTTGCTAAACAAATAGAGTCGCTGCGAACTGAAGGTAAAATTGGCTCGGCGTTAGATGCCAATGTTGATTTGTTTGCAGGCGGAGACTGCTATGATGCTGTTGCTGAGCTTGGCGATGAGCTACGTTTTGTTTTGATTACCTCAAGTGCACATTTAGATACCATTGAGCAAGCATCTGAGGCTGCAATTCAAAGTGATTTAAGTGAATTAAAGATTGCTGTTAATGCGGTCGATGACGAAAAGTGTGTTCGCTGTTGGCATCGTCGGTCAGATGTCGGCAGTATGGAAGCACATCCTGAGCTGTGTGGGCGTTGCGTTACAAATATTGAAGGAGATGGCGAATTTCGGCGCTTCGCCTAAAGTTCCGTGGTTATGAAGCATATTAGTTGGTTATGGTTATCTCTGGTCATCATCGTTTTGGATCAGGCCACAAAGTATTGGGCTGAGCACATTCTGGGTTGGGACGGTTTAATCCCGATTTTGCCTGTTTTTGATTTTTCACTAGTCCACAATACTGGTGCTGCATTTGGATTTTTAAATTCGATGGGGGGCTGGCAGCACGTTTTTTTTGTGACCTTAGCGGCAATAATTAGCATTGTGCTGATTGTGGCGATGACACGCTTACAGTCATTCGAACGTCATTTAGCCGTGGCATACTCCTTGGTAATAGCGGGTGCTGTCGGCAATGCGATAGACAGAGTGATTTACCAATATGTGGTAGATTTCATTCATTGGTTCTATCAGGATTACCACTTTCCGCATTTTAATATCGCTGATATTTCAATTTTTATTGGTGCGACCTTGCTCTTCGCGGAAGCGTTTGGAAAACCATTTTTAAATACTAAGAAAGCATGAAAATATTACTCGCTAACCCTCGTGGCTTTTGTGCTGGTGTTGATCGAGCGATCGACATCGTTGAACGCGCGTTGGAGTTATTTGAAGCCCCAATCTATGTTCGCCATGAAGTGGTGCATAATCGGTTTGTGGTTGATGATTTAAAGAACAAAGGTGCGGTCTTCGTGGAAGAGTTGCATGAAGTTCCCGATGGTTCGACCGTGATTTTCAGTGCTCATGGCGTTTCTCAAGCGGTTCAAGATGAAGCCGCAGGCCGAGACTTAAAAGTATTTGATGCAACATGTCCACTTGTCACCAAAGTGCATATGGAGGTGAAGCGTTATCGCGACAAGGGTACCGAGGTAGTATTGATCGGTCATCAAGGTCACCCCGAAGTCGAAGGAACCATGGGGCAAGCCGATTCGGGCATGCATTTGATCGAGGAACCTTCAGATGTAGAAAGTTTGGTGGTCGCTAATGAAGACAATCTTGCCTATGTGACGCAAACCACATTGTCAGTGGATGATACTAAGATAGTGATCGATGCCTTGAAAAAGCGGTTCCCCAAAATTAAGGGGCCACGTAAAGATGATATTTGTTATGCGACTCAGAATCGTCAGGATGCTGTGCGATCGTTATCCAGAGATTCAGATGTGGTGATTGTGGTTGGCTCTACCAATAGTTCTAACTCAAATCGTTTGAGAGAGCTGTCTCAGACATTGGGAGTGCCAAGTCATTTGGTGGATAAGCCTGAGCAGATCCAGCGTGAATGGTTTGACGGAGTTGACATTGTTGGCGTCACAGCGGGCGCTTCAGCTCCTGAAATATTGGTAAAACAAGTGATCGATCAAATAAAACACTGGGGTGGGTCGGTTGTTAATGAAGCGAGTGGTCCTGTTGAGAGCATCTCATTCTCATTGCCAATTGAGTTGAGAGTGTCCTGATAAAGGAGTAACAGCTAGTAACCCAAGTCGTGATTTCACGGTATTTAACACCGTTTATCCGAACTTTTATACCGTTCGTCAGATTCTTATTTGTTCGCTTTATCTCTATTGGTTAGAGTACAGCACTTACACTAAGAGAGTGATGTGCGTGATAACGAATAATAAAATAGATGGTGGTGCTCGAATTCGCGGTTATACCGTGATCGAGTTGTTGTTGGTGATTTCCATACTTGGAATCATTGTCTCTTTTGCGGCACCCAGCTTCAGCGATTTTCTACAGCGAAAAAAAATCACAACCCAAACCGAAATTATAGCCGCTACCTTTAGAGAGGCCCGCAACGAGGCGCTCAATAAATTAGAGACAATCGACGTGTGCTGGAATAAAACCGCGGCACCATTGACCAAAAATGAACACCCAATTGCACCAGGCCACATCGCGGTGATGCGTCCACCATCCGGCTCGGGTGCAACCAAGATTAATGTCGAAGTGGCCAAAGAAGTTGAACTATTGTCGAACGGTCTTTTTGTTGACGACGATGAAATGGATGATTGTGTTTCGTTTGATCCCCAGGGGCGGCTGCTCATTAGCTCGGTTGATGGCACCGAGCTTGATTTCAGTGTGTGTCAAGATGTTGGCGAAACGGAAAATTCCCTGAAGATAACCATAAGGCAAACGGGGCGCGCTTTCATATTAGATAATGATGACGGCGATGATACTTCAAATTGCGCCGATTAATGTGGGAATATTAATGAGTAATATGAGCAATTTATTAGTCACTAAGCGTGACGCAAAACAGCACCGGGCATTCCTTAGTGCGTCTGAGAGTCAAACTGGGGCAACATTAATCGAAATCGTTGTTGCGCTATTGATTTTCTCGATCGGGGCGCTCGGCATTGCGTCATTGCAGACAGCATCGATAGTTAGAACGGATGACACTAAGCAGCGTTCGATTGCAATATGGAAAGCTCAGGAGTTTGTTGATCGTATGCGCAGTACTAAAACATCACAAGATCCTGACGGTCGCATAGACCTCTATATCGCCGCAATCAATAACGATAACTCTGACAACGGTATCGGCGCATTTAACACGAACGATGTGTATACCTGTCCAAACACCCCGCCAACCCGTTGTGATTCAGGCAATAATACGACTACCTGCGTAGTGTTTGAGCCACCGACGCTCGATGCCGCTGGCAATGTTGATCCAAATGTTCCTCAAAATCCAATTCCAGATGACTCAGCCGAGGTGCTGGTTGATTTCGATGTATGGAGCATTTTGTGTGATCCGAATTCAGGCTTGGTTGCGAATACCGTAAACGACGGTTCTGTGGGCTTGCGCCAACTTGAAGTGGCGCTGGAAGAGGTTGCGCTGGCGGGTACCGATACTGAATATCGATTATATTTTGAATGGTTAAGTCGCTCTGCGAATAATAATTTAGACGACAATAGCGATGGAAATAACACCGACACCGGTCTCTTGAATACGGATGGATCTGCCCGCCTGGTTACAACGAATTTGTGTGGTGACGATGAGATGGTTGACAGTCGCTTAGATACCTATTGCGTGAGGTTTGAATAATGAAGCAGTCGCTATTTAGACAGAATTTGAATGCTGACAAGGGTTTTACGCTGGTAGAACTACTTGTTGGTTTGGTATTGAGCCTGTTTATCGTCGCGGTATCGATCACCTATTTAGTGTCTTCGAGTGCGACTTTCAAATCGCAAACAAATGACAGCATTATTCAAGAAAATGCTCGATTCGCCTTAGAGTTGCTGACGCAACATATCCGTACGTCAGGCGTTAACCCGGTTGATAACGGTTTGGCTACTCCGCTCGACACTATATATAGTCAAAATCTTTGTCAGGCTGGCGAGCTTGCTGGATTGGGAAACCAACCTTGTACTAGAGATGGTGTGGCAGCGGCGGATAACAATTCGGATAGGCTAGCCGTTGATTATGTGATGGACACGCCGGGCACTGCATGTAATGGACAAAATGTTGTTGCTCCGTTTCCGGTTGGTGGATTTAGAATGGCCAGTGTGTTTTGGACTGCCGATCTTGACGGAGATGGGATTCGATCATTGTATTGCCAGCCATTTCAAAATGGCGCTCCTCTCGGCCAGGCAGTGCCACTGGTTGATGGGGTTGAACGCATGCAAGTTCAGTATGGAATTGACGCTGATGACAACGGTCTTGTTGAATCGTATCTTTCTTATACCAACCTGATAGCCGAACCCGACACGCGAGTCGCATCAGGACTTAGAACACCGAATCAAAGTGTGCGGATCGTTAGAGTCGCCTTATTGATTAGTAGTGGTCTTGGTACGGCAGCACCATTGGTAGCAGGAGGCTTGAATGCTAATACTGAACAGGTCGATAACTTCAGTTATACCTTATTAGATGCACCGGCGATCACCTTTAATAATGATCAAGTTTTGCGTCAAATTTATTCTACCAGTGTTGTCGTGCATAACACTCTTTAGAAGCGCGAGATAACGAGATCCATGAACATGAAAAATTCAAAACCAGTTAAGATGAAAAGAAGAACGTATCCTCTACACAAGCCTCACTCTGTGCAAGAAGGTTTGGCATTGATTGTTACTATTGTTGTTCTATTGGGGTTAACCGTATTAGCGCTTGCTACGACCAATTCTAATCTCAGTCAGTCGATTATGGTAAGAAACAATCAGTTTCGTCTTGAAGAGTTTAATACCAGTTATGCCGAGATCGAAGGCCAAGTTGATGCGATTAATGTGGTTCCCTTAAGTCAGGGAGTCCCCGATTATGTGATTAGTTTGATCGACAATATCGTACCTAGAGTCAGCAGTTCTTCGACTGACCCAGCCACAAGCATCGATATTACTTCTCCGACTGAAGCTAACTATATGGATAGATTGGTGGAGCAAGTTTACGATGGACAATGTTTTGTATTTGGCGAAGAAACCGGGGCTGGTAATGACAAGATTCGATGCGATCAGATTCGCATTGAGTCTCGATCTCGTTTGAATAACCGAAATGTAGGCGGTTCCGACCAGAGACAGGTTTATCGATACAAAACTTTGGCGCTTTAGTAACGGGTCGACGACGTCTCCGTACAAATTAACTTTCGTTTTTGGAGCTTTACAATGAAAATGCAACGATATTTTGCCGTAATCGCAGCCGCATTCGGTTTGATTCTAACGTATTCAGCCAATGCTCAGCTTGACCGAGAAAAGGTCAGTACGTCCAATTCAAACCTGAACAACGCTGAGCAACAGTCAGGTGAGACTATTGTTTACGAGGATACTTATATGAAATTTGCCATGTATCCAAGCTCTGATGATCCGACCGCGGGTGTTCTGGAAGTCTTCCCTGATGGTATTGAATCATCGGAAGATTGTACGAATTGCGGCGTCAAATTACGATTTTTTGACGGTACAGTGATTAAGTCGGGAGGAGTGAAATTGAATATCGAGGCGGACAGCCTAAGTGAGATAGAGAATCAAGTTGGCACAGTCATTGTTCAACCTCAGGGGCTTGTAACCGAAATAGCATTTTCTGAAATTATCTTTAAATAGTAAAAACGGCGCTATTTTTATCACATTGCTCAATAAGCAAATAAATCCGCTAAATTCTGAAAAATATTTGCGGTATGCATTCGCATCAATAGGAATTAATTATGATGACATTACAAATTAAAAAATTATTTACCGGACTCGCGGGGTTGCTGATCACGATTAGCGTTAACCCCGTTCATGCCGATGATATTCAGATTTATGAAGCAATTTCCCGTGCTACACAAGCCACTGGTGACGGTGATTTCAATCCTAATATTCTGTTTGTTCTCGATAATTCAGGGAGTATGTCAAACTGGGTAGTGACTCAAACTCAAGAGAATCAAGTTCAACCGTATGACCCCGATGTTGATTATGCTGCATTGGCGGGTTTCCAACCTACTACCAGTTATTGGGTGTACGATACCAATTTTAATTTCTTGCACAGATTGGGCCCAGAAATTAATGCCTGTGAGGCCTCTCGTGACTTTATAGAAGATCCAGCAAATCGTGCAAACCCGGTATTCCGCGATCGAATCGTACAATGGGTCAGAGGTCGTTTTACCGATTTCTGGAGTAACAATACATTTAGCTCTAATTTTGCAGGTCGAGCCATCGAGTGCGAAGACGATTTAGGCAATCATGGTCGATTTGATAACAGTACGGATAGATATTTAGACCGATGTGATAGTGGCCGATGCCGAGGCGTTCCACAGTATCAAAATCCACCACGTCTGGTTAATGGACTCGTTTTCCCATACGAAACTAACCCAGGGCCTGAAAGGCTAATAGTCTCTGATAATTATGATTCTTACCTGAGATTTACCCGAGTTTTAAGTGATGCCGAAATCGCGCTTGAGTGTAACGTCCAAGCCGGTGGGAACAGACAAGGTGATCGAGGTGATGACGATATCGATCGTGTGAATGTTTCTCTCGCGCAAGGCGAGTACTTGTGTGAACGTCGACTTGCGGTGATGAAACGCGTATTGAGAAACGTGGTTAATGGCGGTTTGAGAGACCCCAATGGTGATCCCAATGATCCGAACGAGCCCAGAGTTGGTCCTCTTAGTGGTGTCAACATTGGTTTGATGAGGTTCAATCGAAACGGTGACTTCAATGGCGATGATGATGCTCAAGAAGCAAATGGGGGTACGCTGATTGATTCGGTACGAAATATCTCAGCTCCGAATGCCGTAACGATTGATCCAGCTACTGGTGACGAAATTCCAGTCGTTAATGCTGCAGGTGAAGTGATTACCAATCGCGATGATTTTATCGATAAGCTCGAAGGTATCGACTATGAGCTTTTTACACCATTAGCTGAGAGTATGCTTGAGGCATACCGATACTTTGCGGGTCAAACACCCCTATACAGCGAAAGTTCGAATAGCGAAAATGATGTGCTAGATAGCACTGCAGAGGTCACAGGGCCCGCTACTGTTCTTGATGGAAATGGCAATAGTGTCGCGAACCCTGACATTGGTAATTATGATTCGCCTATTGGTGGCAGCCAATGTCAAGATAACTTTGTTGTATTATTGTCGGATGGTTCGCCAACCAATGATAATTTCGCAAACGCACGTATTCTTGATTTGCCAGGAAATAACCCTCGAACCGCGGCACCGGGTGAGCCACCAATTCCATTTGATCCAAATGATACTAAAACAAATTGTGGTGACACCTGTTTAGACGAAGTTACCAATGCGATGAGAGAAGAATTTGGGATTACCAGTTATACCATCGCATTTGCTGAAAATATCCCAGTGCTTAATAATGCAGGTGACGTTAATCTTACGGCTGACAATGCGACCGAATTACAAGGTGCGTTTGCTCAGATCATTCAAGATATCCAACAAGTCGACAATGACAACTTTGTGGCACCGGCGGTAACGGTCAATGCGTTTAACCGATTGCAAAATAGAAGCGATATTTACTACGCTGTTTTTACGCCAAATATTACGCCTCGTTGGGAAGGCAACATCAAAAAGTACCGTCTTGAAGCCAGTGACGCAACAATTCGCGATGCCAATAATAACAACGCAATCGACGATGATACTGGTTTCTTCGATGGAACATCAAAAAGCTTTTGGTCTGACGAAGTTGATGGGCCAAATGTTGAGCTAGGTGGTTTTACCGCCGAATATCGAAATGTTCGAAACTTGTACGTCAGTTTGAATACCGATACAAACGTGCTAACAACCTTGAGTAGTGAGGGTGACGCTAACCCTGTGCAAACATTCAAGAATGTTATTTTCGCCGCCGACCCAACGGGAGCGCTACTCGGAGTTAACACGAGTTTGTCAGGGGCGTTGAATGACCCAACAACTAATCGAGGTCAAAATTTTGATGAGGTTGTACGCTGGTCGCTTGGCGAGGATATCGAAAGTATCAATGTTACTGATCCTCCTTCGAACCCTCCGCGCACAAATGAGTTTGCTGGTGAAAGTATTCACAGTACTCCATATGTTTTAAGTTACGGCACGGATGAGAGCGAGCCGAAAGACATGGTGTTTGTTGCGACCAATCAAGGCATATTACATGCGATAACAGGTCAGGGTGCGGATGAAGTCGGCGGTGCAACTGGTGATGTTGGCGGAGAGGAGCAATGGGCGTATATCCCAGATCCGGATTTACTTGAAAATTTAGGTGGTTACTACAATCAGGAAATTGCGGGTGATATAGAACACATTTATGGCCTGGATGGCGAGATCGCGTTTGATGTACGTCGTGCTGACGATAATTCAGTTGAAGATGCAAAGTTATTTCTCGGCCAACGTCGAGGCGGTAATAAGTATTTTGCGATCGATATCACCAATGCTGATGGCGCCGACCCTGGTTTACCAGTAGAAAAGCTCTGGACGATCGAAGGCGATTCAACATTGCCTGCTGGTACCTCAGATGGCCTGCCTCGTCTTGGTCAGAGCTGGGCCAGACCAATTGTCACCAATTTTCGAACCTGTGATATCCAAGGCTGTGAGCAAGTGCGTGCCTTGGTTCTAGGTGGTGGCTATGACACGCAATACGACAATCCTGCGGTCGACGTTGCTGATTTAGCAGATTCGGCCAATCAAAACACTTTAGGCAATGCTATCTATATTGTACGGGCCGAAGATGACCCGAATGATACAAATAAACGAGGCGGAGACGTGTTGTGGGCGTCGAGTAATTCGCGTGGTGGAACTATCTCATCGCGCGGTGACGTTGAGATCGCCGAAATGAATCACAGTATCCCCACGCCGCCCACGGTTTTGGACTTGAATCGTGATGGCGCGATTGATGCCATGTTTGCGGTTGATTTGGCGGGGCAAGTTTTTCGTTACGACTTTGTGCCAACATTTAATACCTTGGGTGTCCAAACCGGAGAGGAACGCACAGGTGGTAGAATTGCCAATTTGCAGGAAAATAATGTTAATCGACGTTTTTATAATCCGATCGATGCGGTTTTCTTGCCACCAACAAATGTTGATGATGGAATTGGATCAACCAATGATGCGGCTCCTGCACGTATAGCGTTGGTTACTGGTACTGGTTATCGCGCCAGCCCTCTTCAAGGTGAACCTGCTGGTAATCGCTATTACGTGGTATATGATGAGAATATCACCGGACCACAGCGTGATACCTCGGGCAATCCTGTCTATGATTATGTTACCGTCGGGAATGGCGCCGGCGCTGTCACTCGAGAAATACGGGCGAGTAATATACCTGCTTTGAGTACCACTGCACCGTTTATCCGTGCGGGTAATATCCATGAATTTGGGTATTTCATACCGTTAGAAGATCAAGCGTCAGAAAAGATCATAAACCCGTCGTTGATCAGCTCTTTTCAGTTGATTGGGGTTAGTTATTTGCCGACAGCGGTACAAAATAATGCATGCAGTGCAGCGCCAGGCAGATCTAACGCTTATCGACATGACTTGTTAACCGGTGAGCAGGAAATTATTCGCCTACAAAAACCGGGTGTAAGCGCTGCACCGGTGCTGGTGTTTCTATTGGTTACCGACCCAACAACTGGTAAAGAAAGTCTCAAGCCAGTGGTTGTAATCGGTACTGAACCGTTCGATGCTGAGGAGACGTTCAATATTACGGACCCTGATTTGGGCCGAGCTCGAAAAGAAGCGTGGTGGGAATCCGGGCGTGCTAATAATTAGGCCGTTATGAGGTTTACTATGAAAAAAACAGAGAGTGGATTTACGCTTATTGAACTGGTGATTGTTGTGGCAATCATTGGAGTATTAGCTGCATTAGCCTTGCCGTCCTACAATGAATATGTTGTTCGGGCAAATCGAGTTGATGCAAAAGATAAGCTCACTGAAGTGATGACTGAAATGGAGCGCTTTAACGCGCGCAATCGCACTTATACAGAAAATTTGACTGATCTCGGTTATGCGAGCAACCCTCTTCAAACAGATGGGGGCCTGTATTCAATTTCTTCTGATGAGTGCACTAACGGTTCGGTAGCGACGTGTGTAATTCTCACAGCAACGCCTGTGGCTGGAGAGAGACAAGTAGGCGATGGAAACCTCACGCTCAACACACGCGGTTCGAGAACTGGGAAGTGGGATAGATAGAAATAGATTGCTTTACCAAGGCGTCGTTAGGGATATCGGCGTCTTATCTTTTCGTTAAAGAAGGGTTTTAGATGCGACGCAATCTGTCTTTGCCAGAAATTTGCCGCAATAGCAACCTGTTGGGCGTATTGATTATCACCGAGCTATTGGTGTTTGCACTCTGCCTGATTGCCGCGCGTGCAGAGTTTTTTATGACCTTCGGTCTATGGAGCCTCTATGCCTTATGGGCAGTGTTAGTACCCTGTTTACTGCTTTGTTGGTTTAAACGTTTCATAGAGCGCCTGAGCTTTTTTCTTGGTTCGATAATCGTCTTGTTGCTGGTGTTGATGGTGATTGCAGCAATAGAGGGTTTTATCGGCTTCAAACTCTCCGACGAATTTGATGCCGACCGCTTCGTACGGCATTGTATTGTCGGCACTCTGTTAACGAGCGGTGCAATTTGGTTCTTTGGTTTTCTGGAGGGCCTGAAAAACAGGAGTCGGGCTGAAGCAGAATCTAAGGTGCTTGCGCTGCAATCGCGAATTCAACCTCATTTTTTGTTTAATAGCTTAAACAGTATTAGTGAACTTACCAGCACATCGCCCGCGGATGCAGAACAGGCGATTCAATCATTATCCATGCTGTTTCGTGCCAGTCTGGAAAACCAGCGTAAGCGGCATTCTTTATCAAGTGAACTGCGTCTTTGCAGAGAGTATATTAATCTAGAAAGATGGCGCCTCCAATCTCGGCTCAGTATCGAATGGAATGTGTCGGTGGGTGATGAATCTCTTTGGGAAGTGCCAAAGCTTATTCTACAACCCTTAATCGAGAACGCAATCGTACATGGTGTTCAGGACGACGGAAGTGTTAGTATATCGATAGACATTAGAGAAACTAGCAAGCATTTGTCGTTAATGATAAATAATGCCATTGGTGCGGAATCGTCTCTGCATAGCCGCAACGGCATTGCCTTAGACAATATTCGAGAAAGGTTATTCGTGCTTTATGATGATGAGCAGGTATTTAGAGTCAAGAAAAGTAATGGTGATTATTCAGTGATTATGCGCTTCCCCAAACAACGTCAAAATCAGGTTTATTCGGGGCGTTAAGTATGAGAGTAGCCGTTGTAGACGACGAGCCATTGGCACGATCGCGGCTGCGACGTTTGCTTGCGACGCAAAATATAGACGTTGCCGCGGAAGGTGAGAATGGCAACGAAGCGATAGTAATTGCCGAAGATAAATCCATTGATCTTATCTTTATGGACATCAATATGCCGGTCAAAAATGGGCTTCAGGCGGCGCAAGAGATTGAGCAGAATAGTCAGACCCCCCCGGCAATTATATTTTGTACTGCCTATGATCAATTCGCCATACAAGCGTTTAAGACGAATGCGATTGCTTATTTGTTGAAACCGTTTAGCGAATCCGAATTGGTCGACGCGCTTGCGAAAGCAACTAAAGTCAGCCGAACTCAGTTGGAAAAAATCACCTCACAACAAGATTCTAAGATTAGTCTAAAGGTCGGCGGCGGAATACAAGTCGTGAATATAGATGACGTAAGTTATTTTCATTCTGAGGATAAATGTGTATTCGCCAATTTGCCTGATAAGGAGCCAATTTTTGTCGACAAATCTTTAAAGCAACTGGAGGACGAATACACTGGCCTTTTTATTCGAACTCATCGAAATAGTTTGGTTAATACACAGCACATTGCCAGAGTATTTAGAGATGATTCAGGTCATGCCTTTATCGAGTTAATTGGTAGCAAGCAAACGGTTGCAATTAGTCGGCGCCACTTTAGTGAGGTTAAGAAATGGTTAATCTAAATTGGATGCCTGTGAGTTTTCGCCTTCTAATTCTCGGAAGTGTGACTATGATTGCGATATCCTCTTGCGCAAGCAAGCCAGTAACAAGTCGAGCAACTCAAAATATATGCGACGTGTTCCGAGAAAAACCTAACTGGTATAGAAAAGCCAAACTAAGTGTCGAGCGTTGGGGAGGTAATATTCATGTGCCGATGGCAATCATTTATCAGGAATCAAGTTTTAAACGAGATGCTCGACCGCCGATGCGGTACTTCCTAGGAATTATTCCAACCGGTAGAGCAAGTGACGCCTACGGTTATTCTCAAGCGCTTAAAAGTACTTGGCAAGAATACGAACAAGCGATCGGGACTAGCGCAGCCGATCGCGACAATTTTTCTGATGCATTTGATTTTATCCTCTGGTATGTCGATAAGTCTCAGAAGAGAAATGGAGTTTCTAAATGGGATGCCTATGCGCAATACCTTAATTACCACGAAGGCCAAGGCGGGTATTCTCGAGGAACCCATAATTCAAAACAATGGCTGTTAAATGTGGCTTCGAAAGTCGATGCCCGCTCTAAGCGCTATGCGAGTCAGCTCAATCTATGCCGAGCTGAACTAGACAGCGCTAAGAGGAGTTGGTTCTAAAGCTCTGACACTTCTTAAGCGTCCTCATATTCACTCATGGAAGGACAACTACATATCAAATTTTTATCACCGTAAACATTGTCAATTCGCCCCACCGGTGGCCAATATTTGATATTGGCGTCGACCAGTTGATCAGGTTGATAGGCTGTTCTTCGACTATAAGGTATCGACAAATTGTCGTCTAACACAAACGACATAGTGTGTGGCGCGTTACTGAGCATCGAGTTATCGATTGGAAGGTCGCCGTTTTTGACTTGAGTATATTCTGCAAATATCCCATTCATTGCTCGACAAAACCGGTCTAGTTCAGCCAGTGATTCGCTCTCAGTCGGTTCGATCATCAGCGTACCAGCCACGGGAAAACTCATGGTCGGAGCATGAAAGCCATAATCGATTAAGCGCTTAGCGATGTCATCAACTGACACACCATGATCCTTCATTGGACGAGTATCGATAATACATTCATGGGCGACTAAGCCATTGTTTCCTGTGAATAGAATAGGGTAATTATCTTTAAGTTTGTAGGCGACGTAGTTAGCACTTAAGATGGCGCATTGAGTCGCTTTTCTGAGACCCTCTGCACCCATCATGCGGATGTACATCCAGGATATTGGCAAAATACTGGCGCTGCCAAAAGGTGCCGCACTGATGCTTGCGCCAGTTCGTTCGGGGTTGTAGTTGTCTTTTGGCATGAACGGCGCTAGATGTTTGCCAACTCCGATCGGGCCAACGCCCGGGCCGCCGCCGCCATGCGGTATGCAAAATGTTTTGTGCAAATTAAGGTGAGAGACATCGCCGCCAAATTTCCCGGGTTGTGCTACGCCGACGAGCGCATTTAGGTTTGCTCCATCGATATAGACTTGCCCTCCTGCGTCATGAACCAACTGACATACTTGAGTAACCTCTTCTTCGAAAACGCCGTGTGTTGAGGGGTAGGTGATCATTATGGCAGCGATGCGATCAGGATTAGTCGCTATTTTTTCTTTCAAATCATGCAAGTCCACGTTTCCGCGTTCATCGCATTTAACCACCATGACTTTCATGTTGGCCATTTGTGCACTCGCGGGATTAGTGCCATGAGCTGAGCTTGGTATCAAACAAATATCACGATGTGAATCCCCGTTAGATTCGTGGTAAGCCTTAATTGCAAGCAGGCCCGCGTACTCTCCTTGTGAGCCCGCGTTCGGTTGCAGTGACATTGCATCATAACCCGTGCAAGCACATAACATTGCTTCCAGCTGCTTGATCATTATCTGGTAACCTGTTGTTTGGTCTTGTGGTGCAAATGGGTGAATGTTTGAAAACTCCGGCCAGGTAATGGGTGTCATTTCACTCGCGGCGTTCAGTTTCATAGTGCAGGAGCCGAGCGCAATCATAGCGCGATCAAGCGCAATATCTTTGTCGGCAAGGCGGCGCAGGTAACGCATCATTTCGGTTTCGCTATGATAGTTATGGAACACAGCTTGTTGCATAAATTCGTCGTCACGCACCCACTGCGACTCCAGCAAAGGTGTTTCTATTATTTGTTCGGAATCCAAACCAAGACATTGTTGCAAAGCGATCACGTCCTGTGCGGTGAATGTTTCATCCAATGCAAGACTGACGGTTGATTCGTCGCGTTTATTCAGGTTGTAACCTTTCTCCAGAGCCGAGGCGACAAGCTGATCTGCGTTGACCGAATATAAGGTGACCGTATCAAAAATTGTTTTATTGGTTTTGATACCTAGTTTTTCACATGCGGCTTGCAATGAGTTAGCAAGCTGATTAACGCTGAGCGCACTGTTACGTAATTTTTTTGGTCCGTGATAACAAGCGTATAAGGTTGCCATAATGGCAAGTAAGGCTTGGGCTGTGCAGATATTGGATGTGGCTTTCTCTCGACGAATATGCTGTTCTCGCGTTTGCAGAGCCAGTCGATATGCCGGGTTGCCATGAACGTCGATTGATTGTCCAACTAAGCGTCCTGGCATCGAGCGCTTGTATTTGTCTTTTACCGCAAAAAATCCAGCATGTGGACCACCAAAACCGAGTGGCACACCAAAGCGTTGAGAGTTGCCGACGACAATATCCGCCCCTAATTCATCGGGTGATTTAAGTAAGGTGAGCGCCAGAAGGTCGCTCGCCATAATTACCAGTGCACCTGCATCGTGAGCAGAATCGCAAAGATTTTTAAGGTCTCGAACCGTCCCAAAGGTGTCCGGGTATTGAACAATGATTGCGAACACATCATCAGATACGATCGGTTCATTTTCTTCGTTGAATGGAACCAGTTCAATACCGAGAGGTTTGGCTCTGGTGGTCAATATCTCCAGAGTTTGCGGGTGACAGTTTTCCGATACTAAACATATATTACGCTTACCTTTTAATGCTCTATGGGCAAGCGTGAGTGCTTCACTTGCTGCGGTGCCTTCATCGAGTAATGATGCATTAGCAATATCCATACCGGTGAGTTCGGTGATCATGGTTTGGAAATAGAACAGCACTTCCAGACGACCTTGAGAAATCTCGGGTTGATAAGGAGTATAGGCGGTATACCACGCCGGGTTTTCGAGTACGTTGCGCTGAATAACTTTAGGCGTGAAGGTGTTGTAGTAACCTTGGCCTATGCACGATTTGACTAGCTTATTTTGTTCCGCAATTTGCTTAAGCTCATTCAATGCTTGTTCTTCACTCAATCCTGCTTCAAGTTGGAGGGAGGAATTATCAGCTATGCTTGCGGGTACTACATCCTCAGTAAGCTGGTCGAGAGAGGTGTAATTGAGCTCAGCGAGCATGCTTGAAATATCGTTATCACTAAGGCCAATATGTCTATTTACAAAGGATGATTGAGTCATGATGATTTTTGATGTTGAGTAATTATTTTCGGGACTATCGCTATTGCTTGGCATCAACGATTGTTGTTTTGCGTCGTGGTTGCTTTGTACCGGAGAGTATTGAAGTTGTTTTATATGTGATTTTCTGCGGATGGCTCAATTAGTGGCTTTGCCATTTTTCACGAATGGATATCGGGCTACAAGCGCATTTAAACGCTTATTTCTAACCGCGATCTCGACCTTGTCCCCAATGGTTAAAGTTTGGTTTACCCGTGCTATTCCGATCGATTGTTCAAGAGTTGGTGAAAATGTGCCACTGGTGATTTCGCCAATATGTTGGCCAGAAAAGTAGACTTCCTGATGGCCGCGAAGCACGCCTCGATCCTCAAGAATGAGCCCGATCAAGTTCTTTTCACTGTTGGATTCGGTGATGGCTTTTTTCCCAATGAAGTCGCGATCCTGACTTAGGCTTACCGTCCAATTCAAACCACTTTCATAGGGGTTGTGATCTTCGTCCAAGTCATTTCCATACAGAGCCATACCTGCTTCCAAACGCAGTGTGTCTCGTGCGCCTAAGCCGCACGCTTGCACCCCGGCGTCAACAAAGCTTGTCCATAGAATACTGGCAAGCTCGGAATCAACAATTATTTCGACACCATCCTCGCCGGTATAGCCAGTTCTGCCAATAAATGCCTGGTCGATAAAACCACCCTGAAATCGTTCTAGTCCAGCAGCGAGCTTGGCCAGTTTAGGGCTTAGAACTTCTTTACACACTTCGAGTGAATTAGGTCCTTGAACGGCAATCAGCGCAAGTTCCGGGCGTTCATTAACGTCGATGTCGAAATCCATCGCGTGTTTGTTTAGCCACGCCAAGTCTTTTTTATTGGTGCCAGCATTAGTCACCAGTCGACAGTGCTGATCATTGACGTAATAGGCAATCAGGTCATCGATCACACCACCGTTATCATTAAGCATACAGCTGTATACGGCTTTCCCTGGTTTAGTAGCGGCTTTGCGAATATCGTTGGCCAATATTCTTTCAAGAAAGTTCAAAGTGCCGGGCCCCGTGATATCAGAGACGGTCATGTGCGAGACATCGAATATGCCGCAATGGTTTCTTACGCTGTTATGCTCGTCAATTTGTGATCCATAGTTGACTGGCAATGCCCAACCGCCAAAATCGACAATTTTTGCGTTTAAGGCTTGGTGTTGAGTGTAAAGGGGTGTTTGTTTGGGTTTTGAGTGACTTGATGAATCGTTCATGTGTAACCGTATCGAATTATTAAGGGGCGAAACAAATTGGTGCATAAATCACCGTAAATACGAATTCTTATGCGTATTATTGACGTGATTTCGGGTGATGTTCTCTCGAATTCGCCAATGTTTCGCTCCTCTGTCCGGTTACCTGAAAGATTACCTCTTCGGTGGTCCTTCGCACGTGGTATCGATTAATACCCGTGAAGAACACTCTCCAGAGTCGACCGTTTTTAGGCGATTGCCTTTAAACTGATTTGCGGTCCTTTTGCCTGAGCGGTTGCGAGCACGTTGCGCCTTCGGCGGGTTATCTACCATGTTAAGTGATTTACTCAGCATAGCTAACCTCTCTTCCACAAACTTTCGTCGAGCGGGTATTATAAACGGTTATTATTTTCATGCGAGTGAAACAGGCCAACAATCCGTAGATATGTTAATGCCTGAATGATTTTGCATCGATTTTGTGCTTTTTCAACAATCGATGAAATTCGGTTCGGTTACGTTTTGCCATTTTTGAGGCGCGCGTAACATTGCCACTGGTGGCTTTCAAGGCATCGATGAGATAATTTCTTTCAAAATCTCGGTGGGCATTACTAAGCGGTTGTATGTGGAAAACTGGATCGGTCAACAAACTGTTAACCAATGACTCGGAAATGACTTTGGTTTTGCAGAGTCGAGCACATTGTCTAATGACACTTACAAGCTGGCGCACATTACCTGGCCATTCGGCCCGTAACATGAGTTGTATTGCTTTATTGGCAAAACTCAATTCGCGACCTTGATCGATGCTGGAAAGATAATGGTTTGCGATTAATGGTATGTCTTCTCGTCGGTCTCTTAAGGCTGGTACCGAGAGGATAGAAATATCCAGTTTATCCAGAATATCCCAAGTGCGGTCGCTTCGACGACCATAGCGACCTAACATTGAGGTCGTAGCAATAACTCTAACATCAATTTCGAATGGGTGCTCTGAGTCAACTGGCTTTGCTCGTTTTTCTACTAATGCAGTTAATACTTTGTAAACTAACTTGGGGTTAGCTTCGTTAAAGTCGTTGAGCGTAATCGTACCTCCGTTGGCTTGCCGAAACATTCCTGGAAGCTCGGGGTTATCGGGTGAGCCGTTACCAACCTTGCCAAATAGATCAATTGACAGTAAATCATCGGGCAGAGCGGAGCATGAAATATGTAATAGGGGTTGTTTCGCGCGCGCGCTTAGCCTGTGTGTGGCCCTGGCTAGTTCGTCCTTGCCGGAACCACTTTCACCTTCGAATAAAATAATGGTGTTGGTCGACGCCAGTCGTTCAACTTGTTGAACTAGCGCCGCAACTATTGGGCTTTTGCTGGTAATGTTTTGTAGCTTTAGCGGCGTATCTAAGCTCTTGGCATTGGCGTCGCTATTACGCTTGGCGAGGTACCCACCGGCAAGCAGTATTTTTTGGATCTCCCCGATTAATCGATTGCCATCGAACGGTTTGGTTAAAAAACTGGCGACCCCTGATTGAGTGGCCTTTACCGCGTCGGGTATGGTGCCATGAGCGGTCAATATTATTACCGGCAGTAATGGATTTTGGCTGTGAACCTTTTCAAAGAATTCCATGCCATCGAAATTCGGCATTTGCAAATCGGTAATAATAATGTCTGGTGTCCATAATGCCATTAAGCTCAAGGCCTCGAAGCCGGACGAGACTGTTTTTAAATCGAATTGCATTGGCTTCAGCCGCATCGACATAAGTTTTAGGAGGTCAACATTGTCATCAACCACCAACACTCTCGCGCCTCTGGTAAGGCTAACTTCTGCTCGTTTTAAGGATTGATCGTCTGAATCTACTGTTGGCATCCTGATACGTTTTCCATTAGATTGTTAGTTGCTGGGCAAAACTATTTTAAAAATGGCTCCTTTTTGGCTAGTCACCAGGTTTAGTTCGCCTCGATGTTCTTCTATATACTGCTTGGCGATTGATAGGCCTAAGCCAGTTCCTTTTAGGGTTGTTTCTGAGGCTTGAGCGCCGACGTAAAACGGTTCAAATATACGCTTTTTGTCCTGCTCTTTCACGCCCAGCCCCTGGTCACGAATTAGAAATATAATGTCACTGGACTGGTTCTTTTCGAGCTTAATGCTGATTGTGCCTTTGAATGGAGAGTGTTTTACCGCATTTGAGATAAGATTATCAAAAACAGTTAGAATTTGGCTTTGATCAACATTTCCGTGGCATGGGGAAAGCCTTGTATTTACCGTGAGTTGCTTCTGTTTTATGGGCAACTCATTGTTACTAAGCGCCTGACGGATGAGCTCAGCCAGATCGAGAGGCCGGCGTTGATTGGCAGGCTTAAGTGAGACAGCGGCATTGTAATCGAGCAAGTTTTCCACGGCGCTTTGGAGTTCTTTGCCGCTGCGCACCAGAATGCTCGTGATTTCTCGTTGCTCTTCGTTCATCGTGCCTAACATTTGATCATCAAGCAGCTTTGAGCCTTCGACAATCGAGGTCAAGGGAGTTTTAATCTCATGCGAAATATGGCGTAAAAAGCGTTGCTGCTCAACTTCTTCATGCGTCATTTTTAAGCGCAAATTCTCAAGGCTTTTCGATATATCACTGACATCGTATGGACTCTCTAGTCGAATTTTATCGTTGAAATCGTGCTTCCTTAAACTATCGATTGCCTCAACCAGACCTTTGAATATCCGGTGTAAATTAGTTGAAAGCGTGAAGTATGCCAGCGTGCCACCCGTGATCAGGAATATCCAACCGTAAATGATTGCGGCTCTGACGTTGCGCAGGTTCTCAGTTGTACTACTTAGCTGATCATCCTCATCGTATATGGCGTTATTGTGTGTATTGGAAAATGGTACTGAATGCTCTCTTAAGATGGCGCCTAGCGATACAAGGATTTCGGATCTCCTAGAGACTGAATTGTGATCGCCAGAGTTAATCATTTCGACGTGCATTGCGAGTTCATCATCGATAGACTTGACCATGTGATAGGCAAATAGTACGGCAGGTATGGCTACGGTTAGATACGATATGAGCAGTATTTGCGGTATCGACACATTTTTTTGGGCTCTAGCCATAAAATTGATACTAGCTCAGCAATCGGTTCTGAGCAATCGATGAAATGCGTGTAACTGACACTCTGGAGTAGGTTACTAGCAAGTTTGAGTGTATTATGACGCGCCTGTTTGTAACAAAATATGATTTCAGCAATCGCTTCTTCGTCACTGATATATTCAAATGGTCACTAATCACACCACATCCAACGTTAGTACGATGAATGTTGCTTCACTTCTATTTTGTTGTCCGGATCAGGTAGGGCTCATCGCATCATTGGCGAATTATTTTGCTGAACGAGACCTCAGTATCTCTCGCTACGCCGAATACACTGATGATGGGCAGTTCTTTTCTCGATTTGAATGGCAATTAAATGATCGTTGGGAAGATGAAGCTTCCTTTTCTGAAGAATTTGCTGAGTTGGCAGATACCCACGCGGCGTTGTACGACGTTCGATTCATGAACCGGCGTCAGTCTATTGGATTGTTTGTGTCTAAGCAGTCTCACGCACTGATAGAGATATTGAATAAAGCAGAAGCCAATTATTTCCCTAAAGTGGATGTGCGGTTTATCGTGGGCAATGATCAAGGGATGCAAGGCGTTGCTGATAGACATGGTGTGCCTTTTTTTTACACCTCTACCGAGGGTGACGCGCAAAAATATGAGAAGAAGCAACTAGAGATTATTCAACGCTATAAACCCGATTACATCGGTTTAGCGCGTTATATGAAAGTGTTGAGCGCTGATTTTATCGAAAAGGCTGGTTGCCAGATCGTTAATATCCATCACTCTTTTTTACCTTCATTCGTCGGAGCAAGGCCGTATCAAATGGCATACGAACGAGGCGTTAAACTGATTGGTGCAACGTCTCATTTTGTGACTGCTGAGTTGGATCAAGGCCCGATTATCGAACAAGATGTTGCGCGCGTACTTGCTGGGGCCTCGGTTCAAGACATGATTAAAATGGGTCGCGACATAGAGCAAAGGGTTTTCGCACGTGCCATGCTAAAAGTGCTAGAGCATAAGGCTTTTGTATATAAAAATCGCACAATCGTCTTTGACTAAACGTTTATCAAGCTTGCTATGAAATTTGAACACACTGGGGCGCTTGCTTCACAACACATAAAACAGTTAATTGATCAGTCCATCATCACCTTGGAGCAACCTGTAGACAGCGATCAAATTCAACCCGCCAGTATCGATCTGCGTTTGGGAAGTGTCGCCTATAGGGTTCGGTCCTCTTTTTTACCCGGTAGAGACCGAAAAGTGAGCGATTGTCTCGACGATATGGTGATGCACCGCATGGATTTAAGCAATGGTGCTGTGTTAGAAAAGTCATGTGTTTATATTGTGCCACTGCAAGAAGGTTTAGCCTTGCCTGATGGTTTGGCAGCCGCTGGCAACCCAAAGAGTTCGACTGGTAGGTTGGATGTCTTTACACGTTTAATTACCGATCATGGAACAGAGTTTGAACAGGTGCCAGCCGGCTATTGTGGCCCTTTGTATGCCGAAATAGCACCTCTAACATTTAGTGTTTTGGTTAGGCGTGGCTCTCGTTTATCCCAGTTGCGGATTCGCTCGGGACAATCGAGCATTGATGACAATGCGCATTTTGAATTGCAAGGCAGTGCTCGGTTGGTCGATTTAGACCTAAGCGCTCAAGAAGTGAAAAATGGAATCCCGGTTAGTGTCGACCTGGCCGGAGATGAAAATGGCTTGATTGGTTTTCGAGCAAAGCGTCACTCAGGCGTGGTTGACGTCGATAAATCAGGCGCGCAACCTATGTCTTCTTTTTGGGAGCCTCTGTACGCTGAGTCAAAGCAATTGATTCTGGACCCAGGTGAGTTTTATATCTTGGTTTCAAAAGAAGCGGTGCATGTGCCATTCAACTATGCGGCTGAAATGGTGCCTTACGACACACTTGTGGGTGAGTTTAGAGTTCATTACGCAGGTTTCTTCGACCCCGGTTTTGGCGCACCCGAAGCGGGTGGTCGCGGTGCTCGAGCAGTGTTGGAGGTGCGCAGTTTCGACGTACCATTTTTGTTGGAAGATGGGCAAAACGTGGGACGTTTGGTTTATGAAACCATGTTGGAAACTCCCGATCGTATATACGGTCAAGGTGTTCCATCTAACTATCAAGCCCAGGGATTGAAGCTGAGTAAACACTTTCAAATGAATTCCCGATAGAAAATACGTATTTGTGTCGGCCTTCCTATTGATGTTTTGATACACGATCAATATCACCCCGTAGGGTGAGGCAATACTCCTAGGTATTGCTTACATTATCAGTCGACCCAAGAACGGGTCCGCGTCGAAAGACGTTAACTTATATGGAGATTTTAAAGATGAATACCAAACTAAATCAAACCGCCAAATCAACGATCTTGCGAACTGCGCTAATTGCGGCTGGCTTGCTGGGATCAATGTTAATGGCGGGCCCTGCAACAGCGGCGAGTGCTTGCAAAGGGCTCGATAATTTAGAGTGCAGTAGCAATCAGGCTTGTGGCTGGGTAGAAGGATATGTGCGTAAAGACGGTCGAACGGTGAAGTCATTTTGCCGATCAAAGCCAGTAAAACGATCTCTAAGTGAAGCTTCAAAAGGTGAATCAAAGGTACCTAATTCTGAGGCGTCTGTGGCATCTAAGTAAGACGCAAATAACGTGTTCAGCTATAAAAGAGCCTGGTGAGAACCGGCTCTTTTTATATTTTGTTATAGGGTTTTGCTTTAGAGCACTCGTTTAGGGTTTCGTAGCGATAAATAAGCCGCGTTTCGGTGCAGGGTAGCCTTCTATCGTTTTGCTAATATCGTCTGGATCCAAAAACTCTTTAAGCGAATGAAATTGCATCCAATCGGTTCGTCGTTGTTCATGCAAGGAGGTCACATTTTGATCAACGCATTCGATCTTAATGAAACCAGCTTGTTTCAATAGTTCGATAATTTTATCTACTGTCATGATGCTCCAGACGTTTCGCATTTGAGCGTATCGTCCTTCAGGGGTGAGAACACCGCCATCAATTTCATCGACGATCAGCGTTTCCAGCACCAGTTCCCCTCCGTTGCTAAGTAAGTTTTTAAGCTCCAAAATATGATTGATAGGGTTTCTGCGGTGATACAACACACCCATTGAGAACACGCTATCAAATACTGACATTGTACTCGGCATATCTTCAATACCAATTGGCAGTAAGTCAAAATTCGAGTTTCGCGCGTATTTTTGAATTGCCATATGTTGCACTAAAAATCGCATCGATGGGTCGATTCCCAATACATAATCAGCGCCCTCGCCAAGCATTCGCCAGCAGTGATAGCCGGTTCCACATCCAACATCCAACACCATTCGACCTCGCAGTGAGCTCGTGTGTGGAGAAACGCGCTGCCACTTCCAGTCAGAGCGCCATTCGGTGTCGATAAACGTATCAAATATCTGAAAAGGGCCTTTGCGCCAGGGTTTTAAAGCGAAGAGGGCATTGTGTAAGCGTGCTTTAGTAATGTCATCTAATTCTTCCGATCCGCCGATCGTTACAGTGTCCTGATCAAATTGAATTGAGCTTGCCACTAATTCAGGCAGAGTCTCAAGAACTGTTAACCAGCTTGCCAAATCACCGTGTCGTTTAAAATCTACCCGTTGTTTAAGAGCGGTCTGAAAATCAGAGTGCCACGCGATAAACTCCGGACGTGAGAAAAAGGAGCTAAAATCGATCATGTTTATTGCTTACTTAATCGCCAAAATAGAAATGAACTGCAGGTTTTGCACCCACGGAGTGACCACTCTGAAACCGGCGCTCTTCAATCTTCGCGTATGTGTTTTGAGTGTTTCAGGAATGAGCACGTTTTCGATTGCATCACGCTTTTGCGAGATCTCCATTTGGCTGTAGCCTTGGTCAGCTTTGTACTGGTGATGAATACGAATCAGTGCTTGATCGGTATTTTTATCGTCAAATTTGATTTTCTCTGAAAGTATCAAACTGCCGCCCTCAAGCAGACCATCATAAATTTTTTGTATCAGCTGGTCGCGCTTTTCCAGCGCAACAAATTGAAGAGTAAAATTCATTAAAACCATGGCGGCTGAGCGAATATCTGAATGCAACAAATCTTGTTCGAGTAATGTATAAGACGTGTTTTTGGAGTCGAGGATAGTTAGGTTCTGCTCAGCTTGTGCGATCATCGCTGAAGAATTATCAATGCCGATAATGTTCACACTCATATTGCTCAGACCTTCCGCCATTGCCAGCATACCGGCCCCCAATGAACAGCCAAGATCATAATAATTACTATGTTCAGATCTAAATTCGCGTGTAAGCGTTGGCAGCATTTCCAAAATTTGCTGATAACCTGGAACAGAGCGAGAAATCATATCGTTGAAAACCAAAGCTACCCGTTTATCAAATACAAAGCTGCCGGGCTTGGTTGGGTTTTCTGGCTCGCTGGATTGATATATCTGATCTTTGTTTGAATTCATGGTTATTTTGAGAGCTTTTTTCGTTCTAATTTAGTTGGGCTAAATTGACGATTTACATGTGTTCTGCGCGTAACAAATTATAGTCTAAAACGGTTACAATCTGGGTTTTCTATAGCCCGCATTGGAAATTTATGATTCAACAAGTTTTCTCAATTGTCGCCCCTTTATTTATTATCGCGGCGATAGGCTATTTTTATGGTTCGCGTGTTAGACCTGAAATGCGAATAACTAATCAGCTTATTATGGATATATTCATGCCTGCGCTGATTTTCCACGTTATGGTTCAGGAAGACTTTTATCCCGGGCAGTATTTAAATCTAGTGTTCGCTGGCACTATTTTGATGCTTTTATCCGGCGCAGTTGCCTTTGCTCTAAGCAGATTTCTCGAGTTTTCATGGCGTGCCTTTATACCGTCGGCCATGTTTTCAAATTGGGCTAACCTAGGTTTACCCTTGTACGTATTATCTCTAGGAGATGAAGCGCTGGGAGCAGGGGTTATGCTGGTAGTTGCAGGAAACCTGCTCTGCTTTACCGTTGGTACTTATATCTACTCAGGTAAGCTTACCGGTTTTGAAGTGTTAAAAACACCGATCATTATCGCGGTATTCTTAGGTGGAGCAATCAATGCTCTTGGTTTGAAATTGCCCAGTGCAGTTAATTTGCCGATCGAAATGTTAGGACAGGTTGCGATTCCTTTGATGTTGTTTTCATTGGGTGTACGTTTGACTCGTGTCTCATGGAATGACTCTAAAGCTGGGTTGGTAATGGCTGCCTTTTGCCCAATCGTCGGCGTGAGTTTAGCGCTTGTGATTTGCCATATTGTTCCGCTTAATACTTTGCATCAGAGTATTTTGATTTTATTCGGGGCATTGCCGCCAGCGGTGATCAATTTTATGCTTGCAGAACAATATAATCGTGAGCCAGAGGCGGTGGCGTCTATGGTGTTGATCGGTAATATCGCATCGGTTATTAGTTTGCCGATCGCCCTATGGCTAGTGCTGTCGGGTTTGGTTGTTTGAAGAATTCAATGATAAAAGAAGTGGTAAGCTAGTGTTCTTAGGTGCAATCAGCTTGCTTTTTTTGTGTTTGACGTTAGTCTTGCACTCCTAGACAAGAATGAGCCTAATAGGCCTAGAGAAAAAGTATGATCCAACAACCTAGCTATAGCTACGAAGACATTATTGCGCACGGTAACGGTGAGCTTCCTAATCAGGATATATCGCGATTACCACTACCCCCAATGTTAATGTTTGATCGCATAACTGAGATCACGGCTGATGGCGGTGAGTACGGAAAGGGTAAGGTAGTTGCGGAGCTTGATGTCAAGCCCGAGCTGTGGTTTTTTGATTGCCATTTCAAGGGCGACCCGGTTATGCCAGGATGTTTGGGGCTGGACGCTGTATGGCAGCTGGTCGGCTTTTTTCTATCGTGGAATGGTGGTCCTGGCAAAGGACGTGCGCTTGGTGTCGGCGAGGTGAAATTTACCGGTCAGGTTGAGCCTACGGCTAAGTTGGTGCGATATGAAATTGAAATGAAGCGAGTTATATCGCGTCGACTTTATATGGGTATTGGCGATGCCAATGTGTATTGCGATGACGAACTTATTTACAGCATGGCCGATTTGAAAGTAGGTCTGTTCGGTGCCGACGCGAAATAGGCTCGGCACTAGCTAAACAACCAGAGAGAATAGTAACCATGAAAAGAGTTGTAGTAACCGGAATGGGCATCGTGTCCAGCCTTGGGAATGATGTTGCTGAAGTAACCACCAGTTTGAAAGAAGGAAAGTCAGGCATTCAATTTTGCGATGACTATGCAGAGCTTGGGATGCGCAGCCATATTGCTGGTCGCGTATCGATTGATCAAAAAGCGTTGATCGATCGAAAGCACTTGCGCTTTATGGGTGATGCCGCAGCGTTTAGCTATGTCGCAATGAAGCAAGCTATAGATGATGCAGGCTTAGATTTAGAAGAAATTAAAAATCCTAAAGTTGGTTTAATTACCGGCTCTGGAGGCGGTTCACCGGCGAACAATATATTGGCCGCTGAAATTGCCAAAGAACGTGGAGTCAAGCGCGTGGGCCCTTACGCCGTTCCTAAAACTATGGGCAGTACCACCTCAGCGTGTTTGTCTACTATGTTTGGGATTCAAGGAACCAGTTATTCAATCAGTTCCGCATGCTCGACCAGTGCGCATTGTATTGGACATGCGGCGGACCTTATTCGAAGCGGGCGACACCATACCGTATTTGCGGGTGGTGGCGAAGAAGAGCATTGGACTATGTCGATTTTATTTGATGCTATGGGAGCGATGTCGAGCAAGTATAACGATACACCGACGGAAGCCTCACGAACCTATGATGCGAGCCGAGACGGTTTTGTTATTGCCGGCGGTGGGGGTATTTTGGTGCTCGAAGAATACGAACATGCTATTTCACGTGGCGCTAAGATTTATGCAGAACTTGTTGGTTTTGGCGCTACTTCAGACGGCTACGATATGGTCGCTCCCTCTGGAGAAGGTGCCGTACGGTGTATGCAACAGGCGATGGAAACCGTCGATGGCCCGGTTGATTATGTAAATACTCATGGTACTAGTACGCCGGTTGGCGACACCAAAGAGTTAGAGGCATTGGTTAAGGTCTTTAAAGATAAAATGCCATTTATAAGTGCCACAAAATCTCTATCTGGTCATGCTTTGGGCGCAGCAGGCGTCCACGAGGCAATTTACTCGCTGATCATGATGAAGGAAAAATTTCTTGCTGCATCGGCGAATATCAAAGAGCTGGATCCAGCGGCGATTGGCTTACCTATTTTGATGGAAAATTTAAACCAAAAAGTAAGAACGATAATGTCTAATAGTTTTGGGTTTGGTGGCACTAATGCTACTTTAGTGTTTCAAGACGTTTAATGGGCACGTGAGCAGAAGGTCGTTATTCACGTGCCTTCTGTCCCAAGTAATCGCCCTCATTTTTCCACTCAAGCTTCACAGGCATGAGGTACTCTCGCGCCAACATTTTAGCGCATATTGATTAGCTCAATGGATCAAAATTCTCAATATCAACACACTGCGATTCTTGGTTATTGGCTGTTGTTCTGTGCCGCGGTGGTTTACATAATGGTGGTTGTTGGTGGCATCACGCGACTTACCCAGTCGGGCCTCTCTATGGTTGAATGGGAGCCAATAATGGGCATTATTCCGCCAATTGGTGAAGCTCAATGGATGGATGTGTTTAATAAGTACCGGCAAAGCCCTGAATACTTGAAAATCAACGCCGGAATGAGCCTAGAAGCGTTTAAACGTATTTTTTATTGGGAGTACGGTCATAGAGTGCTTGGCAGGGTGATTGGGTTAATCTACTTTATCCCGCTCGTGTTCTTCTTGTTGCGTGGTATGGTACCTAAAGCCTGGTATGCACGATTGTTTGGCTTGTTCATTCTAGGCGGTCTACAAGGCTTAATGGGCTGGTATATGGTAAAGAGCGGCTTGGTCGATGTGCCTCATGTCAGCCAGTACAGATTAACTGCCCACCTCGGTTTAGCGCTGGTGATTTTCTCGGCGATGCTATGGTTTGCCCTTGATTTCCTGCGTGGAGAGACTCGAGTGAATCATGCTTCAGGAGCGTATTTGAAAGCAACCGCGGGTGTGGTGTTAGTGGTGTTCGTAATGATGCTTAGCGGCGGCTTCGTTGCTGGCACTAAAGCCGGCTACATTATTAATACCTTTCCAACGATGAATGGAGAATGGATTCCGTCGGGTTGGTTGTCGATGCAGCCGTTATGGCGGAATCTATTTGAAAACCCGGTCATGATTCAGTTTGTGCATCGTAGTATCGCCGTGTTGGTGTTTGTCTGTGTTGTGATTAGCGTTGTTGTGGCGATGAAACAACGATTTAAAACGGCCGCCGGCTGGGTATTACTAATTATGCTGGTTCAAGTATGCTTGGGTATATCAGCCTTGGTTATGAAAGTTCCAGTCGCGCTTGGTGCGGCGCATCAGGCTGGCGCTGTTGCACTATTATCGGCTGCTTTATTGGCCGCTCATATTGCTCGCAAAGGCAACCAAAACGGTTAATCAACTCCTCTCTCTTAGTAATCCTATATTCGTTCTGACAGTTGAGTCATAAACCTGGCCGTTACCTTCATTGCTTGTTTTACGAGCTCTGGTAGCTCAGCGGCACCGTTCTCGACCGCCATATCCGCATGCCTGGCTTCGTCTTCGGCCATTTGAGAGACAATTGCTCGACTGATGGTGTCCTCTTCAGGCAATCTCTCTAGGTGAGATTCTAAATGCGCCACAACTTGGCGCTCGGTCTCGGCTAAGAAGCCTAAACTCCACTTATCGCCTGCAAGGCCTGCTCCAAGGCCAAGAGTAAAAGACCCTATGTACCATAGTGGATTGAGATAGCTAGTATGGCTATCGAGTTGTTCAATACGTTGATAACACCAATTAAGGTGGTCAATCTCTTCCTCTGCAGCCTCGTTCATTTTGTTTCTGACTTCAGCCGATCGAGATGTTAGGGCCTGTCCCTGATAAAGGGCTTGGGCGCATACTTCGCCCACATGGTTCACTCGCATTAATGAAGCCGATTTATCGCGCAGCATTTCATGACCCTCTATGGGGTCATCGCCTATTGAATCAGCTGGAGACTCTCTGTTGGACGGAGGGCGAACAAAAGTACTTCTTAGGCCATGGTCCAGGTGGCTAAAGAATTGATCAATAAATGTGGAAGGGTTGTGCTTGGTCATCGAGGAACCTATATGAAACCGCCTTTGTAAGTGATAGTAACAAACTATAACCGCTTACTTGTTGTCAAAAAAGTGGTCGATGAGCAAGAGGCTTGAAAAGTAGGTTATATTTAATGGTTTGATCATGAAATATAGTTATAACTATGATAATGATTAATTATATGTTTTTAAAAACAATGAATTAGAGTTTGTTGTCTGTAAAAGTGTTGTGTTTTTAATCTTTGACTAAATGGCTTGGTTTGTTGATAATGTGTCCATCAGATGAGTTAGGCAGCTTGCCCAGTCTGATTAACCAGTTTATCAGTTGGTTTAAATATTTAAACCAACTTGTTCATCTCCTCCATCCTCCTTTGGTGGTTTGGGCGCGGCATAAGTCCGCGCCTTTTTTTTGCCTACTGGACACGTTGGTATATCTAATACTCACTCCGCGAAATTTGATCATCCATCCACTATGGAGGCGCCCGATTTGCCTCTATTACGTTAATAAGGGTGATGTCTCGATCGTGTTTGACCTGGCTTATCCCACGCAACCATTCGCATTTCGTATGGAGAAACCAGAATTCCATATTGATATTTCTTGTTTTTAGCTACCTCAGCGCTTGCTTCTGTCTCTCTACTCGCTCATAATCGCGCGTCCTTGCAGCTTTCTCTGCTTGGAACCGTTATTGGCCCTTGGTTACAGAGCTCGGGTGGTAACAAAGAATTTAACCGTAGATGAGAAATAATCATGAAAACATTTTCTGCAAAGCCGGCAGACGTTAAGCGCGAGTGGTATGTTATTGATGCCACTGATAAGGTGCTTGGCCGAGTTGCGACCGAGATCGCTCTTCGATTGCGCGGCAAACACAAGCCTGAGTACACACCCCATGTTGATACCGGCGATCATATCGTTGTCATCAATGCCGAGAAAATTGCCGTTACCGGTAATAAGGAAGAAGGCAAAATTTACTACCGTCACACTGGTTTCCCAGGCGGCATTAAAGACATCAATGTTCGTAAGTTGCGTGAACATGCGCCTGAACGAATCATTGAAAATGCAGTGCGTGGCATGTTGCCTAAGAACCCATTGGGTCGCGCTATGTTCAAGAAATTACACATCTACGCAGGTCCTGAGCATAAGCATCAAGCTCAAGAACCTAAAGTACTTGAAGTTTAAGGAGAGAAATCAATGGCAACTTCAGAAGTTTATCTAGGTACTGGGCGTCGTAAATCATCGACTGCTCGTGTTCGAATTCAATCAGGTTCTGGCTCAATTACCGTAAACCAACGTCCTCTTGATGAGTATTTTGGTCGCGAAACAGCGCGTATGGTTGTGCGTCAGCCATTAGTATTACTTGATATGGAAGGCAAATTCGATATCAACGTTAATGTTCAAGGTGGTGGCGGTAGTGGCCAAGCTGGTGCGATCCGTCATGGTATAACACGTGCTTTATTGTCATACGATGAGGAGCTTCGCAGCCAATTGCGCGCAGCGGGCTTTGTGACTCGTGATGCACGTGAAGTTGAGCGTAAGAAAGTGGGTCTTAAAGGCGCACGTCGTCGTCCGCAATTCTCGAAACGATAGTTTTCAAAACGTTAAAAGACTTCGATTCGTTTTGCGCTCTGCAATGCAGAGCTTGGAAAAGCCGGCCTTGTGCCGGCTTTTTTATGTTTGTCGTCTTTTTATATTGACTGATCGTTAAATCAATCTACACTTAGCTTCCCTAGTAAAAACCGCGATCTATTACGGCTTTGAGCAAAATTAAAATTGGTATTATTGGCGGCACGGGCTATACCGGTGTTGAGCTTTTGAGATTATTGGTCACACACCCACAAGCCGAGGTCGTGCTTATTACCTCACGGTCAGAGGCCGGTCGCCCTGTGTCTGACTTGTTTCCCAGTTTACGCGGTTTTACCGACCTGAGTTTTAGTAAACCTGAACCATCCTCGTTTAATCATTGTGATTTGGTGTTCAGTGCCACGCCTAACGGCATTGCGATGACACATGCTCGAGGCTTAATTGATAAAGGCATAAAACTAGTGGATTTAGCCGCTGATTTTCGAATCAAGGATGTGGCCGTTTGGGAGCAATGGTATGGGATGACACATGATTGTCCAGAACTGGTAGAGCAGGCAGTATACGGTTTGCCTGAAGTTAATCGACAATTGCTGATGAATGCTCAATTGGTTGCCAACCCGGGTTGTTACCCCACAGCGACAACGTTAGGTTTCCTGCCTTTAGTCGAAGCTGGCCTGGTCAATATTAATGACTTAGTGGCCGATACCAAGTCAGGCGTCACCGGCGCAGGTAGAGGTGCAAACGTAGCAAATCTATATAGTGAGGTTAGCGACAGTTTTAAAGCATATGCGGTCGGTGGGCATAGGCATCACCCTGAAATTACTCAGAATTTATCCGATGTCGCAACGAAATCAGTAAACCTAACCTTTGTGCCGCACCTTACTCCAATGCTCAGAGGTATTCATGCAACCCTCTATGCCGATTTGATTGATACACAGCAGTCTTTGGAAACAATTCACGGTGTGTTTGAGGCGCGTTATAAAGACGAACCATTTGTTGATGTGATGCCCTTAGGGGCACACCCTGATACCCGCTCGGTTAAAACGTCTAACATGTGTCGAATCGCATTGCACAAGGCCGGAGGCTCTGGCAAATTAGTCGTATTGTCGGTGATCGACAACTTAACCAAAGGGGCAGCAGGGCAGGCTATTCAAAATATGAATATCATGTTCGGGATTGAGGAATCGATGGGCATCGCTAGCCCAGCCGTTCAGCCCTAAACTTATCCCTCCAATTTTGTAGAACAGATAATGTATTTCATATGATCAGAAAATCGACAAACGACCTGTCCATAAAGCCGAAGTTGTCACGTAATACTGTGATGGTCTTATTGATTGGCGGCATATTTGTATTATGCGCATTGGTTTACTTTGTCTATGGTCAAGGTATGCGCTCGGGACATGATCGATATGAGCAAGATCAAGCAATGATTTCGCAGCTAAATGCAACTATCGCTGATCTGCGTAAGGAACTGTCAGTTTCGCAAGAAGGCTTGATATTCTCTAAAAGGCAGCAGCAGATTCAAGAAGAAGCTTATAAACAAATGAGTAAGGCATACGCTAACTCAGAGCAAAAGAACAGTGTATTAGGCTCGCGCCTTGATTTTTATCGAAGCATTATTTCGCCCGAGGATGGTCAGTCGGGGCCAGCGATTCAAGAGTTAACGCATGAATATGAGCAAGGTAAACTAAGTTTCGACATTACTCTGGTGCAGGCAATTAAGCATAAGCATCAAGTTCGTGGAAGTCTTAAGGTAACACTGTTCGAAAATGATGTGGCAACCGCAAAGTGGCCGCTGTCGAGTGATCGAAGCGTAAGTTATCAATATTTTGAACAGGTATCAGGCTCTATAGAAAAATCAGTTGTTGCTGATAATGCCAAAGTGAAAGTTGAACTTAGTCTGCAAGACGGTTCAGTATTAGAGCGCTGGTTTAATGTGTCAATTGTCACTGATCAGAACAATATTAATGATAAAATAACGTCCGGTTGAGTTGGGCATCAAGCAAATCGTTGGCTCGTTTCCGTAGTTAAGACAACATTGAAGGTTAAAAATGATGAAGCGTAATAAAGAGAAAATAAGCAAACCTGTAGAAACCATCGACACATTGATTGGTGCAGGTTCTATCTTGCAGGGAGACCTGGAGTTTACGGGTGGCTTGCGCGTGGATGGGCACATCAAGGGTCACGTGTCTGCGCAGGACAGCAACAATGGAACTTTGGTGTTAAGTGAGTCGGGCGTAATTGAGGGTGATGTTAATGTGCCGCATGTTGTTATCAACGGCACCGTTAAAGGCAATATCGCATCAACCGGTCATGTGGAGTTGCAAGCGAACGCTAATATTAATGGCGATATTCATTACAAGGCGGTAGAAATGGAATTGGGAGCGGTACTTAATGGAAGTTTGGTATCCGACGTGAGTACACCAGTCTATGATGTTATTGCAGGCGGTTCTGACAAGAAGGAATCAACTAAGTAGCAAAGCTACAGAAAGCTGGTTCGGTGTCTCTACACTTGAGATTTACCTGACTGGCCTCATAATATCTTACTCATCTAAAGTAGATAGTGATTAAGTGGTGAAACCATGATTGAAATTGAACAAGTAACAACGGCGGCATCTCCATTAGACTTCACAACGGCGGCTGCGACAAAAGTAGCTGAGTTGATTGAAGAAGAAGCAAACGATGAGCTCAAACTTCGAGTCTATGTTCAAGGAGGGGGCTGTTCGGGTTTTCAATATGGTTTTACCTTTGATGAAGAGCAACAAGAAGATGACACGGCTGTGGATCGCGATGGTGTTCGCTTATTAGTTGACCCAATGAGTTTTCAGTATCTTATTGGTGCAAAGATTGACTATAAAGACGATTTAGATGGTGCGCGCTTCATCATTAATAATCCTAATGCCAGCACTACTTGTGGCTGCGGCTCCTCTTTCTCAGCCTAAAGCCTTTATTAGTCGGCGCTGATGAAGCCTTAGAGATTAGTTAAGACTTAATAAGAGCATACTTTACGTTTTTCTCGCTCGGAGCTTTATCGAGGGAGATAGGCTTCTCCCAGAACGACGTCCTCTTTGGCACCGGTAACGGTCGGGATATTGCTATTTATTCCGTGAACGTGGCAGTAGCCTAACCAAGCAAATCCGACCGCTTCAACCCAATCGCTTGGCACTCCCAGAGCATCAGTTTTCGCAATATCAAAATCCGCTAAGTGTTTACTCAAACCATCCATTATTAGCGGGTTATTGGCGCCTCCTCCACAAACAAATACCGCCCCATTCGTGTACTCCATTTGTTTGATAGCGTCGCAAATTGTCTTAACGCTAAGTTCGAGAAATGTTGCTTGAACATCTTCAACTGACAGCCGTTTAATCGAGGGATATTTAGATGCGACCCAGGCGAGGTTAAAGTGGTCAGTGCCAGTACTCTTTGGTTGAGGAGTCGAGAAATAAGGGTCCTCGAGTAAGGCTTCAAGAAGACCTGGATTTACCTTGCCTTGTTTGGCTAAGGCGCCATTTTTATCGTAACTAAAGCCGAAATGTTGTTCTACCCATTGATCGAGCAGTACATTTCCTGGTCCGGTATCGAAACCAATTACAGGTGTGCCTAAACACGTAATATTTGCAATCCCACCGATGTTTAATATGATCGAATTGGGTTGCTGAGAGAAAACCGCATTGTGGAACGCTGGCATCAATGGTGCACCTTGACCACCAACTGCAAGATCAGCCTGTCTAAATTGAGTGATCGTCTTAATGCCAGTCAAATTTGCTAAGGTTTGACCGTCGCCTAACTGGAGACTATAGGGTGGAGTTGCCCTGGGTTCGTGTTTAACGGTTTGACCGTGATTGGCAATACCGCTCACAAGTGCTGACGATACCTTCGCCTTGCGCATCAAGTTTTCACAAGCTGATGCGTAAAGCGGTGCGAGCGTTAGATGTAAGTCTGAGTCTTCGTTACGTCGTAAATTTTTATTATTCTGAGCAACAAAATTTATCTGGTCTCGGGTACTTTTTTCGTACTCAGTATATAGTGTTTCAATTACCGTTAACTGATTGGCTGACTCGAAGGACACCAGAGCGGCGTCAATTCCGTCAATGCTTGTGCCCGACATCAAACCAATAAACAACTCTTTGGAATGCATGTTGATTGGTGAGCAGAGAAGCCTGAGCGAGTCTCTAGAGCGACCTTGTGTTGTTTGATCGTTTAGCTAATTGATAGTCTTTTTGAACTTTATCAAGTTCGTTAGACCACTTTCCTGCGAGCTGTAAAAATTGGCCTTTAAATTCTTCTTTTACTGAGGACGCCTTAGGTGTCTTGTATGTCAAAGAATTTCGGTGCACGCCATCGACTCTGAACTCATAGTGAAGATGGGGGCCGGTTGAATAGCCTGTTGAGCCAACGTAGCCAATAATTTGGCCTTGTTTGACTCGAGTGCCGCTGCGCACGCCTTTCGCAAAGCCATGCATATGGGCATAAAGTGTACTGAATCGGCCTGCATGACGAAGCACAACGGTATTTCCATAACCGCCTTTTCGGCCGGCCAAGGTCACCTTGCCGTCTGCGGTTGCCCGCACAGGAGTTCCTCTCGCGGCGGCATAATCGACGCCTTTATGTGCCTTCCATTTTTTCGAGATAGGGTGTTTACGCTTTCCAAATCGAGATGAAATGCGACTGAACTCCACCGGCGAACGTAAAAAAGTACCTAACATACTATCGCCTTCAGGCGTGTAAAAGCTGGCATTACCTTCGCCGTCTTCAAAGCGGATGGCTCGATATGTTTGTCCTTGAGTAGTGAACTCAGCCGCCAAAATATCGCCATCAGAAAGCTTTTTGTTATTTAAATGATATTCAGTGTAGATCACGTGGAATGTATCACCCTTACGAATATCTAATACAAAGTCGATATCCCAACCGAATATGCGAATCATCTCCATGATCATATTGTTGCTGAGGCCCGAATCCAGTGCCGAGACGTACAGTGACGAATCGATTTCAGCGGATACTGTTTTCTGATGAGTAGTGAAAGGCAGCGGTTCAACACTAGCATCAACGATATCGCCACCTTCTATTTTGACTGATAACCGTTCGAGTGCGCCAACCGGGTAGGCTATTTCGCGCAGCTGTTTCGACTGGTCGAAATTCAATTCGAGGTCTTTGCCTATAGAAAGCGATACGAGTTGCTTAGCAATTTCGTGATTGGATATTTTGTAGGGCAAAGACAAGTCTAACGACTGTTTGCGAAAAATGGTTCCGAGAGATTCGCCTTTTTTAACCGTGTGTCGTACGGTGTTAAAAACTTCTTTCGGTAAGTCTTTCTTCACCGCAGTAGCTGGAGTAGGCAGAGGTATCAATTGTGACGAATCGCTAACATTATTCTCAATAGGCGTGTAGACAGCTTTTGCTGCAAGCTCGATATGCTTTGATTCCGGCGTTGCAATCGTAGCGGTAGTTGTATGGGTGATCCAACTTCCTCCCAAGATAACCATTGTTCCTAACACCCAATGACGCTTACGCAAATGAGGTTTATTTGAGTTGGCAGGTTTTCTTTGGTTTGTGCTTAATATGGCAACAAGGCTACCAAGCATAGACGTCTGTATTCTGTGCGGCATATATATGGGGGGTATATAAGTTATCGTAAACCATCTTTGTGGTCTTGCTATTGTGTGTGCATCTATTAATTGACAGCACTTTATAAGCGCTACATTTTGCTAGTTTGAGTACTGTTAAGCAAATGATTAACAACAAAAAAGTGGCTAAAAATAGGATTTGTAATCTAGTCATGCAAAAACTTGCCGAAATTGACTGATAGATTGCTTGGTTATGGGCTTGTCATGTGGGCGTAGAGCGTTTAGTCTTGCGGCTTTAAGGCTCAGAGCGCCGTTGCGTTCGAGTGTGAACAAATTTTAAGTCGTAAAGAGAGTATTTTGTCTGAACAATCGTCAAATCAGCCTGCTGTCTCGGAGCAAAAAGAATCATTAGCCCAGGTGAAAGAGCCGTTAGCGGTCATGAAAGAGCCATCAGCGGTTATGAAAGAGCCATCAGCGGTTATGAAAGAGCTACTTCGTGGTGCCGAAGAGATTATTCCTCAAGCTGAATTAGAAGCCAAACTCGCTACTGGAAAACCGTTAGAGGTTAAGGCCGGTTTCGATCCTACGGCACCAGACCTTCATCTTGGTCACACTGTGTTGATCAATAAACTACGCCAATTCCAGCAGCTCGGTCACAATGTCAGTTTTTTAATCGGAGACTTCACCGGTTTAATTGGCGACCCAACGGGTAAGAGCGCTACTCGCCCAGCCTTGACAGAAGAAGAAATACAACAGAACGCAATTACGTATAAAGAACAGGTATTTAAGATACTTGATCCTGAATTAACCCGGGTCCGATTTAATTCAGAATGGATGAGTAAAATGAGCTCGTTCGATATGGTTCGATTAACGGCGCAATACACCGTTGCTCGTATGCTCGAGCGCGACGATTTCAGTAAACGATATGCAGCGCAACAACCCATCGCAATCCATGAGTTCTTATACCCGCTTGTTCAGGGGTATGATTCGGTTGCTATGAACACCGATATAGAGCTTGGTGGCACCGATCAAAAATTTAATTTGTTGGTTGGGCGGGAAATGCAAAAAGCCTACGGTAAGCCTCAGCAGGCAATCCTTACAGTGCCCATTTTAGAAGGTTTGGATGGCGTTCAGAAAATGTCAAAATCGCTGGGCAACTATATTGGTATCACCGATCAGCCTAACGACATGTTTGGCAAGTTAATGTCTATATCGGATGAACTAATGTGGCGCTATTTCGAATTACTCAGTTTTCGTCCTATGTCTGAAATTGATGATTTCCAACAACAAATCGCCGATGGTGCCAATCCGCGCGACATAAAGTTCTTATTGTGCGAAGAGATTATCACTCGTTTCCATAGCGCGTCGTGCGCAGAATCAGCGAAGCAAGATTTCATTCAACGGTTCCAGAAGAATGCGATTCCAGAGGATATTCCTGAGGTGTCTATTAACCTCGGAGAAGGGTTGTTGATCGGCAATTTAACCAAAGAAGCCCATTTATGTTCCAGCTCGTCTGAAGGCGCAAGAATGGTTAAACAAGGTGCTGTAAAGATAAATGGTGAAAAACTCAAAGACCCGAGACAATTGATCGTTGAATCAGCCCCGTTTGTGTTACAGGTTGGTAAGCGTAAATTCGCTAGAATTGTGCCGTCCTAATATGCTGCGTCTCGCGTCACTCCTTGCATGTTATTTGTTATTACTGAGTACTGGCCGAGCCGAAGCGAGGCTAGAAGTATGCAACCTGACCGACCTAGTATTAATGGTGGCTGTTGGTTACGATACGACTGATCAGCGAACTGCAACAGAAGGCTGGTGGCGCATCTATCCGGGCGTGTGCGAAATTCCTGTAGATCTGTCATTACTCAAAGGGAGTTATTTTGTTCATGCTGAATCTAACCCAAGATCCACCATGCCTGACGATGCCTTTTCGTGGGGACAAGAGAAGTCACTCTGCGTAAAATTTACCGACTTTAGACTTCCTGATGAAAGTCAATGCAGCGGAGATGACGGGTCTGTTTCGTTCAATCAAATTGATAAAAATTGGCGAAATTCTAATAAAGTTAACATTTATCACCCAAAGCGAAGATATCCAAACCCATATCGAACTCGAGTTGCGGGTGTTCAGCGAATGCTGTCGATAATCGGATACGAGATCGGCGACATAGATGGGGTAATAGGTGAGAAAACCGCGATAGCATTAAACGAAATCGCTTCTCAAAAAGGCGTATATGGATTGGATTTTATAACCATGTTGCCGATGCTGGAAAAAATAATCGCGGAACAACAAAAGTTAGACAATTAGAACTGGTTTTGCTTATCGAGAAGTCGCGGTGAATTATTCGGCATTGGCTTTCAGCGCCTAATGGTAAAAACTATTAAATACCGAACATTAATTACTTGCGTATTAATTCCGGCATTTCTACTAGGCTTCGGTGTAAGAGTAAGCGATACTTCAAGGTATTAAACAATCAGTTGTTTGAATTAGACTCAAAAGGATAATAATTATGATCAAAATGATAGTAAAAACAGGCGTGATAGCGGCGCTTTTTTCTTCAGGGCCGGCTGCTTTTTCGCAAGAAGACGAAAAGGTTTCAATTGAAAAATCAACGTCGGAACAAACGGAATCGATTGAAGCTAATGTGTCGCAGAATTCACGTCAAGCCTATATTGATCCTGTGACAGGAGAGCTAACTTCCACACCTCCTGCATCTGCTACCGCTCAATCTAATCGAACGTTCCAATCGAATACCCGCACACTTAAGCCTATCGAAGTTATTAATCATTCCGATGGAATGACTCAATTTAACTTAAATGGTCATGGGCGATCCTCGAATCGAGTATCCCTTGATTGTAATGGCAAGGTTGTTTCTGAACACACGATGAAGGAACCGTCACAGAAATCGGATTGTGGAGCTGAAAAATGATTTATATACGGAAAGTATTTATTAGTAAGAAGCTGCAGATATTGATCGCCAGCGCTGGGCTCTTCTTCGCTTCGATATCGGCGGCCACAGGAGCCACCATCAATTTGATCAACCTGGATGGACCTGGTGAAGGTTTTAACGACAATAGTGCGCCTTTTGCAAATCAAACTGGCAATAACGGTATGACTCTGGGGCAGCAGCGTCTAAACGTATTTCGTGCGGCCGCTGATTTTTGGGAGGATCAATTAATTAGCCCAGTCGATATCACCGTTGATATCAATATGGACCCATTAGATTGTAACGCGAACGGTGCTGTTTTGGGCGCTGCCGGGCCTAACCAAGCGGCTTCAAATTTCACAAACGCACCATTGCCTAATGTGGCTTATGTGATAGCGACGGCTAATAGTCTTGCCGGCGTCGATCTGGACCCTGCAAATAGTGATATAGGCGCGACCTTCAATGTAAACATCGATAATAACAATGCTTGTCTAAACGGAATCAATTGGTGGTTAGGCATTAATAGTCCCGCCCCCTCTGGTACGATCAGTCTTTTCGATACGGTATTGCATGAAATAGCGCATGGTCTGGGTGTGTCGAGTTTAGTCGCTTTGGCTCCTATCCCTCAATTTAATATTGTTCCAGGTGACTTTTTTACGGGCAGTACACCGCCTATTTATGCGGTAAACCTAAGAGATGAAAGCCTCGGACTCACTTGGGGGCAAATGACAAGTGCTCAACGTGCTTTTTCAAGTACCAATACCGGCAACTTGGTTTGGAACGGTAATAATGCAAATAACAACAGCGACCATCTAAGTGCAATTAGCAGAACAAATGGGCGAATTCGTATGTATGCGCCGAATCCTGTTGAAGGTGGGTCTTCCGTGTCTCATTGGGATACTGCGTTGAGCCCAGATGAATTGATGGAGCCATTTGCCACTCCGATGACCGATGAACGCTCTACTCTGCAATTGCTGAAAGATGTGGGTTGGGAGCTGGTAGGTGGTCCCGGTGAGCTCAACTTTACTTCCAGTACTTTGACCGCGTTTGAAGATCGAGAAGAGGTAACCATAAGGGTCGCCAGAACAGGCGGTATTGCTGGAGTTGCTTCAGTGACTGTTCAATCGCAAGATATAACAGCGAATGCGGGTGCTGATTATCAGGCGGTGAACACGACTTTAAGCTGGGCCGATCGCGAAGGCGGGGTTAAAACAGTGACGGTAGCGATCACCAACGACGACATAGAAGAACCCGATGGCGAAACCGCGAGCTTCTCGCTGGTTAATCCTGTTGGCAATGTGCCGGTTGGCGATACAGATTCGTTAATTCTAACCATAAGAGACCCTGACGAAGGTTTTCTATTGGACTTAATCCCTGCGATTATCGGAGCTTCGCAACGATCCAGATAGTGAGCAATATATAGTACTCAATCTATGAGTATGAAAGAGCTGAGCGACGATAGGTTGTTCAGCTCTTTTTTTTGCGACATCAGAACACTTTATGAATTTGGTAAATGGTCGCATTTGCCTGTTTTTAGAGGGAAAAATCACACCCTTTTGTCCATTATTTGCCAATGAAAATATTGACAATAATTTCATTTATGAGATTATGATTTGAATAAATTTCATAATAAGTTAGCCATCTAGGTAGAGGAAATCATGCTTGATCATGCACGTGTCGTCATTATCGGCGGCGGTTCGCTGGGCGTAAGCCTGTTGTATCATTTGACTAAAGAAGGTTGGACCGACATTCTTCTTATCGAAAAGGGAGAATTGACTAGTGGTTCGACTTGGCATGCCGCCGGTTTGATTCCCAACTTTAATGGGAATATGACGGTTTCAAAGATTCACCAAGCATCTATCGACTTATACACCAAGGAAATCCCCGAGCTAACTGGGCTGGAAACGCCGTTTCATACAACTGGTAGTTTGCGTATGGGGTTTACCGAAATCGAAGAACAATGGTTCAAGAACGTGGAGAGCCGCGCCAAAAATATTGGCTATGAATTTGAATTCATTTCAAAATCGAAAGCGGAAGAGCTTTGTCCACTGATGGACTTCAGTAAAGCCCGTTGCATTATGAGCACGCCTAACGACGGTCACGTTGACCCGACCTCGGTCGTTATGCCATTGTCGCAAGCGGCCCGTGCTAATGGTGCAACCATAAGCCGTTTTAATCGTGTTACTGATATTGAACAGTTGCCTTCGGGCGAATGGCAGGTGATAACAGAAAAAGGCACAGTCATAGCCGAGCATGTTGTTAACGCTGCCGGTTGTTTCGCGCCAGAAGTTGCGGCGATGGTGGGCAAGAGCTTACCCATCATTAATCTTGAGCATCAGTATCTGATTACCGATGGACACGAAGCGGTCAAAGCGCTGAGTAAAGAAATGCCTGTGTGCCGCGATTCGTATACTAATTCCTATATTCGCCAAGAGGGCGATGGTTTTCTTGTCGGGCCTTATGAAACCTTTGGTGCCAAGCCTTGGGCACTGGATGGCATGGATTGGAACTTTGATCGCGAATTATTTGAAGGTGATTTAGAGCGTCTAATGCCGTTTTTAGATCGTTGTATGGAGATTGTTCCGGCATTTAGCGAAGTGGGCGTTTCGACCATTATTAATGGTCCGATCACGCACACACCTGATGATAATATGCTGGTTGGCCCGCAAGCTGGACTCAGAAATTTTTGGAATCTCTGCGGCGCCAGTATTGGGATAGCCCAAGGAGCGGTAGGTAAGTTCATGGCGCAATGGATGGTGTATGGTGAGACTGAAATTGACATGCGGCATTTAGACAGCCGTCGATTTGGCGACTGGGCTGACCGAGACTACTGTATAACCAAAGCCATTGAGAGCTATGAGGTTATGTATCTGGCCTTGGGGGCGACAGAGCATTTACCAATTGCACGTAATAAGCGTATGAGTCCATTGCATGCGATTTTACAGCAAAAAGGCGCGCATTTCGGTGTGGTTCAAGGTTACGAGAAACCTCAGTGGTTTTCGACGAATGAAGTTCGTACTGAAACGCCAACATGGAGTCGTAATGAGACTCACGACGTTGTAGCGCAAGAGTGCGCAGCGGTGCGCGATGCAGCGGGCATCACTGATCTGTCTGGTGTTGCCAAATATCTGGTGAAAGGACCTGATGCTTTCGCATTTTTGGATCATCTTAGTTCGAACAAACTGCCTGCTAAGGACGGTCGTTTAGGTTTAACCTTATTCCATGGGCCAAATGGTGGCATCATGACCGAGGCCTCGCTGACACGAATCAGTGAAAACGAGTTTTTTCTGATTGGCCCAATGGCGGGTGAAGAGCGTGACCTTCATTGGTTACAATTGCATCAAGATGGATACGATGTCGAAATCACTAATTTGACCGATGTACTTGGTTCCGTGTTGCTGACGGGCCCGAAAGCGCGTGACATTCTACAAGCGATAAGCACATCCGATTTATCGCACAAGGCCTTCCCTTGGCTGAGTACACAGATGATTATGTGTGATGCCGCTGAAGTACGTGCCATTCGAGTAAGTTACGCGGGCGAACTCGGCTATGAGTTGTATATGCCGACTTATCAACTGCCCAGCATTTATGAATCGTTGTTTCGCGTGGGTCAGGAAATGGGCTTGCGAGACTTCGGAACGTTTGCCTTCAATTCAATGCGTATGGAAAAAATGTACCGCGCATGGGGGCATGAATTCACTGAAGAATTCACAACCGTTGAAGCCGGTATGGTTGGTCGCTTTCTAGATACCAGTCGTGACTTTATTGGTGTGGAGGAAATACGCAAGCGTGAAGAAAATGGTACTGATACATTGTTGGCTTACTTGGCGTTTGATGATGAAATTGAATGTGAGTGCTACGGAAATGAGGCGGTCTACTATAATGGCGAAGTGGTGGGATTGACCACAAGCGGTGCGTTTGGGCATCGTGTTGGCTACAGTCTCGCCTTTGCGTATGTGCCGCCTGAACTCGTTGTACAAGGCCAAGAACTTGACGTGTTAACCACACTGGGCATGCGTAAAGCGCATGTTGAAATGGACGCGGTATACGATCCCAAAAATGAACTGCTTCGCTGTTAGCTGACTTGATTTGTTTGTCATACGCGTTTGATCTTAAGAAGCGTTTTTATAATTGGGCGAGCTAGGACATAGTTCTTAGCTCGTTTGCTTTGTCATTCGGCTAACTAAACACCAATATCTATCTAGACTTGGATAGCTAGACTTGGATAGTCTTCTGGCGATCTTTCGTTCGAGCTCGAGAAAATCGCTAAACAATTGGAAAGAAGGCTTGTGCAAATAAAAAGGCGAACTAGGTTGAATGTTGAATCAACCATGGCTCGCCTTTGTTAGTTTATAGGCAATTGCGTTCGTCTCACAACGCCATTGTCTCTATATTGGTTTTTGATCGGTAACTTAGCCGGTAATCGCTGTAAATGCGTTATCTAAAGCACGGATGATTTCGTCAATATCGTGCTGGGTAGCTATCAATGCCGGGCTCAAGGCGATGGTATTATTGTATTCACGAAAACTGCGATTAGTACGACCTATCAAGACGCCGCTCTCGTTCTGGCAATGAGCGGCAATTTGCATTACCAGGCCTTCTTCCACAGGCTCTTTAGTGTTGCGGTCTTTAACCAGTTCCATCCCGACAAATAAGCCTTTACCACGAACGTCACCAATAATAGGGTGCTTGTCTTTCAATTCCATGAGTTTTGCTTTGATGTATTCACCTTGGACGTTAACATTTTCAAGTAAGTTTTCGTCTTCAATAATTCGAATGTTCTCTAATGCAGCGGCAGGGCCCGCTGCACACCCTCCAAAGGTTGATACATCTCTGAAATAACCATCTCGATCAGTCGGATCGGTCTTGAAGCAATCAAATATCTCCTCAGTTGTAACCGTACATGATATTGCTGCATAGCCTGAGGCCACGCCTTTTGCCATCGTCACAATATCTGGCTTGATTCCATAGTGTTGGTAGCCGAACCATTTGCCAGTGCGACCTAATCCACAGACTACTTCGTCGATATGAATCAATACATCGTACTTTTTGCAGATCTCTTGAATTTTTTCCCAGTAACCTTCAGGGGGAGTGATGACTCCACCGCCGGCTGTGATCGGTTCTAGAACAACAGCGCCGACCGTATCAGGATCTTCTTCTAAAATCACACGCTCCAGTTCCAGTGCTGCTCTAACGCCATAATCCGGTACGTCTCCCCACTGAGAGCGGTACTCAGAACAATGAGGAAATTCGACAAACCCTGGAGTAAATGGCCCGTATTGGTTTTTGCGCTCAAATTGCCCGGTAGAACTTAATGCGGTGATTGTTGTGCCATGATAGTCACGCTCGCGAAACAGTATCTTATGCTTTTTACCACCGTATTTTTTTTCAGCAATTTGGCGGACGATCTTATACGCTTTCTCATTAGCTTCAGACCCAGAATTTGAATAGTAAACACGGCCCATGCCGGGCATTTTTGAGAGCAGTTTCTCCGCAAATAAGGCCGCTGGTTCATTGCCAGCGGTTTGAGAGTAAAAATTCATTTTCACCAGCTGATCGTATACTGCTTGAGCAATGCTTTTCCTGCCATAGCCAACGTTCACGGTCCATAAGCCTCCTGAGGCTGCGTCTAAGTACTCGTTACCCTTGGCATCGCGTACGCGCATTCCTTGGCCTTCAACCATCATCATCGGGGTGGTGGTTTCATACGGTTTATGATTGCTTAAATGGTGCCAAACATTTTTTTGGTCGGCCGCGAGGGCCAAATCTTTGTCAGTAAATGTAGTTTGCTTAGTCATAACTCACTCCAAAATAGCTTGCCGATGAGTAATAACACCGGGCAATCTCAGGTCAAAAGGTCAGCGAACCAGAAAAATATAATTGCGCAGCCTTACATTGTTCCAGATTAATAGAAATATGTAAGCGGCAATAGGGCCAGATTAATAATTCGAATACCTCCAGAATCGCGTTGTAAATACGCTATTCTTTTGCATTTTTGCGACTTACAATTACCCCCTTAGACTCTTTCCGACTACTCGATAGTCTGACAGAAAATATACCTCACACTTGAGACGTTTGATTTTGATTAAGAAATACGAATTTTGGAACCCACGGTTATTTGAATTACCATTTTATATTTATCTTGGCTTACAGTGTTTGATTAACCGAGTGGGCATAAAGGGCTTGGCAAAAGCAAACTACGGACTTGATCATGGTGAAATAGGCTTGGGCTCAAAATTTGACAGTCAATTAGCATTCGACCAACGGTTTTTCTTGCCAACTACATTAATTGAAGATGCATTAAGTATTGAACAAAAAAAACAGGCTATTCATGCCTTTGTAGAAGAACATGGTTTTCCAGTGGTTCTGAAATCAAATGTTGGCAGTGTGGGTAAGGGGATTGTTAAAGTAACTTCGAGTGATGATATAGATCGACATACGCCACGATTAATTGGTGGTTACATTCTGCAAAAATATACCTCCAAGGCTTACGAGTGCGGTGTTTTTTATATACGCAGAAACGGCAAGCCAATGATTACCGGTATTAACAAGAAACACTTCCCGAGCGTGGTAGGTAATGGTCGAGATGATTTATTAGTATTGGCGAGAAACCATCACCGCTATACCAAACACTGGAATTCTTTTTTGCAGGACATTGATACCAGTGAGGTACTCGAAAGCGGGGTTGAGAAACGACTATCATTTATTGGTTCTCATACCTTAGGTTGCAAATTTACTGACGATGGTCATTTGCACACGCCTGAGTTAGAGAACGCAATCTTCGAGGTGTTTGAGTCTCAGCCTGGCTTTAACTTTGGTCGAGTTGATGTAAAGGCCGATGACGAGGCAGCCTTCATGCGCGGCGAATTTGTGGTAATCGAAGTCAATGGTGTTGCCTCTCTACCAACACATATGTTCGATCCTAAATTCTCAGTTTGGCAAGCGTATAAAATATTTTTTGAGCATGGGAAATATTTGGCTCAAATTGCCAGAGAGCAACGTCATCAACCGATGGAATTATTGTCCTATTGGCAGGTGATTCAGAAAGTAAGAGAGAATCAAGCGATGCTTAATGTGGTACATCAATCGTTAATGGGAAACCCTGACGCTTAGTAATTTAGATTACTGCCCTGCGAGGAGTATGGGCGATTGCTGTATCAAATTTTTGAGCCTGTGATTCTCATATTCCGGTTATAATCAAGTCATGAGTAATGCAATGCTAGAGCAGTTGTTGAAGCTGGAGCATCACAGTGATGTGAGCCTGCAGGTTCAGCTGCGCCAAAAAATTGCAGAAGCAATTATGCGTGGCATGTTTCCTGCTGATCAACCGCTGCCATCTAGCCGTAAACTTTCTAAACAACTCCATGTCGCCCGTAATACCGTTGTTCTGGCTTATGAGCATTTAGAAGACGACGGCTATTTAGAGGCAAAAGAACGTCGTGGTTTTTTTGTTAACCCCGAAATACTCAAGGGAAGGACGCAGTTTGAAGAGCAACGTGAACAAGCAGCTGCAAAACGCAGTGGCTTGGAACCTGATTGGAAGAACATAATTAAGTCTAAGCAGAGTGAGCAACGAAATATTGAAAAGCCGAAAAACTGGCAACGCTACGATTACCCATTTATCTACGGACAAATCGATACTGATCTTTTCCCAACTATAAATTGGCGAGAGTGCTGTCGAGACTCGATCAGCGACAGCGATATCAGAGATTGGGCATCAGACCACTATGTTCTTGATGATCCTATGTTGATCGGAGAAATTCGTACGCGTATTCTGCCACGTCGTGGAATCTGGGTTGATGAAGATCAAATCATGATTACCGTTGGTACTCAGCAAGGTTTATACATATTGACCAAAATGCTACTCGACCATAAAAGTGTGATGGGAGTGGAAGATCCTGGTTATACCGATGTGCGCAATATAGCTGAGCTTAATCAAGCCAAAGTATTGCCGCTTGACGTTGACGAAAACGGCTTAATCATTGACGACAAACTTGCTCAATGCGATTGTGTTTACGTCACGCCCAGCCACCAATCGCCCACAACAGTGACGCTGCCACTTGATCGGCGTCGCGAACTACTGGACATGGCGGCGAGAGATAATTTTGTGATCATTGAAGATGATTATGAATCTGAAACCAGTTTTTCTACCGAGCATACCCCTGCATTAAAGAGTTTAGATACCGATGGCCGTGTGATTTATGCTGGCAGTTTTTCGAAAATTCTGGCTCCAGGCCTACGCGTTGGTTACATTGTTGCATCCAAAGAAATAATTAAAGAAGCCATCGCTCTGCGCCGTCTGATGGTGCGGCATCCCTCGGCCAATAATCAACGCTCAGTGGCGTTATTTATCTCACGAGGCTACTACGATGCCCTGGCCGCAAAAGTACTAAAAACCTACGAGCGGCGCTGGCAATTGATGGCCAGCGCCCTAGAAAAACACTTACCTCGATCGTCTACACCACCCAGCTTTGGCGGCTCCAGCTATTGGGTAAAAGGGCCGAGTAACCTCGATGCCTGTCAACTGCAGCGATTAGCTAAACAAAACAGTTTGATATTAGAACCAGGCGATATTCATTTTTCTGGTGAAGAGCGGCCGCAAAACTATTTTCGCTTGGGCTACTCGTCGATTAAAAGCCACAAAATTGATCCTGGAATTCGGCTATTGTCCAGCTTGATTGATCAATTGTGCTAGTGAACCATTTGTTCCCTTGCCTCCAAACGTTGCCAGTATTCTTTTATCTCACGTTTGACAATCGGTGCCATCCAAACAATGCCAATGATATTGGCTAATCCCATTGCGAAAAGCATTGCGTCTGAAAAATCCAGAACTGCATCAAGCTTAACGGCACAGCCGATAACCACAAATACACAAAAAATGAGGTTGTAGATCATTTTTGTACTGGTTTTGTCACCAAATAAATACACCCAACCGGCAAGACCATAATAGGACCATGACACCATGGTCGAATAGGCGAATAAGATGATTACCACAGTTAGCACGTATGGAAACCATGGAATCACACTGGCAAATGCTGATGAGGTAAGTTCAACGCCGGTGACGTTACCCGTGTTAGTCACACCAGGTTCATAAACCGTTACTAGAATAACCAAAGCAGTAATGGTGCAGATTACAACGGTATCGATAAACGGTTCCAACATGGCCACGTAGCCCTCGGTAACTGGCTCTTTGGTTTTCACCGCAGAGTGGGCAATAGAGGCCGAGCCTATACCAGCTTCATTAGAGAACGCGGCGCGCCTGAAACCTAAAATCAACACCCCGATCATACCGCCGGCAACCCCAGTTGGGCTAAACGCTTCTGTGAAAATGGTTTTGAATGCATAAGGAACTTTGTCGAAATTGGCTGCGATCACAATGAGTGCTGTGGTGAGGTATAACAGCGCCATAAACGGCACTAACTTACTGGTAACTCTGGCGATTGATTTTATACCGCCAACGATCACGATTGCTGTGAGCACGGCTAATACCGAGCCTATTAACCAGGCCTTATCAGAAAAATAACTGCTCTCTGCGCCGGTAATGCTAACAAATTGCGCGTAGGCCTGGTTCGATTGAAACATGCAACCCACTCCCAGGGTAGCGATGATGATGCAGGCTGCGTAGTAGTAAGCAAAGCTTTTACCCAGACGTGGCATTTTTAGTTCAGCAAACCCTCGTTCAAGATAATGCATTGGGCCACCAAACACTGTGCCATCTGGGCTTTCGCGCCGATATTTTACCCCGAGAGTGCATTCAGCAAACTTGGAAGACATGCCTAAGAAGCCCGCTACGATCATCCAAAAAGCCGCACCGGGTCCACTGATTGATATTAATATGGCCACGTGAGCCACATTACCTACTCCCACCGTTCCTGAAACCGCGGTTGTTAACGCTTGGAAATGAGACACTTCACCAGGGTCATTGGGATCATCATAATCTCCCTTTACTATTTTAACGGCATGTTTAAACCCTCTTAGATTTATAAAGCCGAGGTAGAGAGTGAAGAACAAACCACAACTAACGAGCAGCGCGACCACGATCGGAACTTCTGTACCCGCAAGAGGCACCGAATAAAACACTATTTGGGAGAGAGCGCTGGCGAATGGTCTGAAACTTTCGTCAATTATTTGGTCAATACCCGCGGCCAGCAATTGTGGGCTAAACAAAAAGCTTAACAGCGAGGCGATAATAAGGCAGCGCTTCCTAACATGGTATTTGTTAGAGCCAGTGCTCGGAGCAATTTGCATAGTGGTTTCCTATTATTATTAGTACTAATGTTTATTGGTAAGTCGCCTTAATTATATTTGGCTATGTTTGCAACTCGGGCATTTGCTGTTAAACACCGTAACACACTAAACAGGCTCTGTTTAGTGTGACATCAATCTTCAAAATCAGTTGACAACTGTTCGGTTTGAAATCAATATATCGCCACATATGAAAAAATACAAAATATTTTCATTTTTGGAGAAATTAGGCTAAAGTTTATTCTCTTGAAGAACGATGATATTGCGGTTTTAGAATCGCCTCCTTAAGGCCACTAGATAACACTATGAAACATACCTATCGAATAGTTTTTGACTGCCCAGACCGAGTCGGCATTGTGACGCGAGTTGGCGATTTCATCGCTCAAAACGGAGGCTGGATTTGTGATGCTCGTCATCACTCTGACACCGACACAAACCGTTTTTTTTCCAGAGTTGTCGTCAAGGCCGATTCTCTGGCATTTGGCCTAGATGAGTTACGTGAAAAATTTACCCCAATTGCGCAAGAGCTAGAAATGAATTGGAAAGTTGTCGATAGTAATGTTCCAAAGCGCGTGGTCATTATGGCGAGTAAAGGGTCGCATTGCTTGACAGACCTTTTTGACCGTATGCGTTACAAGGAGCTAAATTGTGAAATTGCCTGTGTAATTTCTAACCACGATGATATGCGTGGTATATCTGAGTTTTATGGATACGACTACCACCATGTGCCCATCGACAAAGATAATAAAGGTGAAGGCTTTGCGGAAGTAGAGCGTGTGGTTGATGAATATAATGCCGACACAATTGTATTGGCACGCTACATGCAAATTGTACCGCCTGCGCTATGCGACAAATATCAGTATCAAATTATCAATATTCATCACAGCTTTTTACCATCATTCATAGGCGCCAAGCCTTATCATCAGGCCCACCAACGTGGTGTAAAACTTATCGGTGCCACTTGTCATTATGTAACCCAGCAGCTTGATGAAGGCCCAATAATCGAACAGGGTGTTCAGCGTGTTAGTCATTCCAACTCTGTCGATGATTTAGTGCGTCTAGGTCGAGATGTCGAGAAGACCGTTTTAGCCAAAGGTTTGCGAGCGCATTTGGAAGACAGAGTAATGGTGCACGGTAATAGCACTGTGGTGTTTGATTAATACATACCTAAGATGAGCAAGGTCGGTAAAGGATATTAGATAAATCGTTTGTCAGCCTTATAAGAATATTAAACTGAGGAGATTCAGTGATGTCTAAACAAATTCCATCATCAGCGCAGGTTGTCATCGTTGGCGGCGGCGTTATCGGCTGCAGTATTGCGTATCATTTAACCAAACTTGGAATGACCGATGTGGTATTACTTGAGCGCAAACAACTAACCTGCGGCACCACTTGGCACGCAGCAGGCTTGGTTCCTACCTTGCGGGCAAATTACAGCATGTCTATGTTGGCGAATTACAGCGCCAGTTTATATGAAACCTTAGAAGCGGAAACGGGACAGGCAACAGGGTATGTGCGTAACGGTTCGTTAACAGTTGCGACAAATAAAGAACGTCTGTCGGAATTGAAACGAGGTGCCTCAATGGCTAAAGTCGCAGGTTTTCCATGCGATGTTATTGATCCCGATCAGGCGCGAGAACTATGGCCACTATTAAACATCGATGATGTAATTGGCGCGGTTCATTTACCGAATGACGGCATGACGAGCCCGGTTGATGTAACTCAGGCACTGGCTATTGGTGCACGCAAAGGCGGCGCGCAGATTTTCGAGAATACCAAAGTTCTCGACATGAAGATAAAAGCGGGCCAGGTCGCTGGCGTTATTACAGAGAAAGGTGATATTGATGCCGAGTATGTCGTTAACTGTGCCGGCATGTGGGCGCGCGAGTTTGGTAAAAAAGCTGGCGTTAGTGTGCCGCTACACGCGGCGGAACATTTCTACGTAGTCACCGAACCAATCCAGGGCTTAGAGCATGGCCTCCCTACGTTGCGTGATATGGATGCCTATAGTTACTTTAAGGAAGATACTGGCAAACTGTTGGTTGGGATGTTCGAGCCGAACGCAAAGCCGTGGGGAATGGATGGTATACCTGAGGACTTTTGCTTTGATGAATTGCCCGAAGATTTTGATCACTTAATGCCGTATCTTGAAATGGCGATGCACCGAGTGCCACAAATGGCCGAAACTGGGTTGCAGGTATTTTTTAATGGTCCAGAGTCATTTACACCGGATGATGCATATCATCTAGGAGAAGCACCTGAATGTAAGAATTACTTCGTTGCTGCGGGTTTCAACTCGGTTGGAATTCAATCAGCTGGTGGTGCTGGTAAAGTGCTGGCTGATTGGATTAAAAATGGCTATGCACCTCAGGATTTATGGAGTGTTGATATCCTGAGAAACATGCCGTTTCAAAGCAATCAGCGTTACCTTGAAGAACGTACCACCGAATCACTTGGCCTGCTGTACGAGACGCATTTTCCATTTAAGCAATACAAGACTGCGCGCGGAGTTCGACGCTCTGTATTGCATGATAAATTAGCATCGATGGGAGCGGTGTTTGGTTCCGATAACGGGTGGGAGCGCGCCAATTGGTTTGCCAACGAAGGACAAGTTCCTGAATACGAACTTTCATACGGACGTCAAAACTGGTTTGGGAATAACCGCGCTGAGCATCAAGCGGTGCGTAATGCAGTTGGCGTGATCGACCAAAGCTCTTTTTCCAAATACCAGGTTGAAGGTCCTGATGCAGAGTCATTCTTGAATCGCGTTTGTTCAAATGACGTTGCGGTTCCGATCGGTAAAATGGTTTATACCCAGTTTCTGAATGCGCGTGGTGGTATCGAAGCGGATGTCACGGTCACTCGGATCGCGGACGATAAATATATGATAGTCTCAGGCGTCGCATGTCAAACTCGAGATATGAACTGGTTGCGTCGCAACAAAGGAGATGATGAGGTAGTGATGATCAATGACATCACGTCGGCCTACGCCGTAGTGACGGTGATGGGACCAAAATCTCGCGCTACCTTGAGTAAGTTGACACAAGCTGACATCAGTCATGAAGGGTTTCCGTTTGCCACATCGCGCGAAATAGACATGCATTACGCAATCGTGCGAGCGTCACGAATCACGTATGTTGGTGAACTGGGCTGGGAGTTGTATATCCCAACCGAATACGCGCCGAGTGTATACGAGGCGGTACTTGAAGCAGGACAAGAGTTCGGTATTAAGCCTTACGGCTATCACACTATGAATTCGCTGCGTATTGAGAAATGCTACCGTCACTGGGGTCATGATATAACAGACGAAGACAGTGCTCTTGAAGCGGGGCTGGGTTTCGCTTCAAATTTCAATAAGCCAAATGGCTTTACAGGAAAAGAGGCGTTATTGGCCCAAAAAGAACAAGGTACCTTGAAAAAGCGTTTTGTGGCATTTTTATTTGAAAACCCCGAGCCGCTTTGTTATCACGAAGAACCTATCTGTGCGGATGGCAAGGTGGTTGGTCGCGTAACTTCGGCGATGTTTGGCCATACTGTTGGTGCAACGATTGCGATGGGGTATGTTGAGAATCCTGATGGCGTCAGCAAAGATTGGTTAGAGAGTACCAATTTTGAGATTGAAGTTGAATGTGAACGCTATAAAGTAACACCATCATTAAGACCGTTTTATGACCCAAAAATGGAACGTATTAAATTATGAGTGATCTAGAAAATGAACCACTCGAAGATGAAAAGATCGATAGCGAAGGAATTCGAATAGGTCGACAAATTCGAGATTTGCGCAAAGCGAAAGGCGTTACCTTGCAAACCATGGCCGATAAGATTGGCCGATCTGTTGGTTACATTAGCCAAGTGGAACGCGGCGTGTCGGTTTTACCGATACCGGTATTACAATCAATATGTGAGTTGCTTGAAGTACAAGTGACTTGGTTTTTTCATACCGAAACCGAGCAGCCAATCGAGGAACTTGGCCACGTTGTCAGGTCTAATGCCCGTCGCCATCTGAATTTTGCCGGCACCGGAATTCGCGAAGAATTATTATCACCTAACTTGAGCGGTGAAATGTTGATGATACTTACGACATTTTCGCCCGACGCTGAAAGTTCTGCTCAGCAACGTAAACGACGAGGAGAAGAGGGTGGCTATATTAAATCTGGTCGCCTAACGTTGAGTTTGGGTGATGATTCTTTTGAGCTATCGGCAGGGGATAGTTTTACGATTGGCAAAGATGATCTCTATTTAATTAAGAACCCTTCAAGCAAAGAAGAGGCCGTCATCGTTTGGGTAATTTGTCCGCCAAACTACTAGAAATGTGAATTTCTATTAATTGAGCACAGTTTGTAAACAATTTTACAAACGTTAAATAACAGCTTGTGATAGGATGCGCGGCCGTTATTTTTAGAATCAGGTCAACTTGTCAATTATTAGACCTATTCATTTACCCGTTAGAGAGAAGTTTCGTGCCCCTACACACGTTTAACAACGCCCTAGTTACTGTTCTAACCTATGTTATGGTGCTGTTCTGGCTGCCTTATGAAAACGTTCTCGCCGAGCAGCAATCTGGTGCGGTTTTGCCGCCGATGACGGTATTTGGGATTAGGAATTCGGACAACACTTTTAGTCAAAAAAGCGAAGTCGCATGGCACGACGATAACGACCCCACAATAGTTCGACAAACCGACGGAAGCTATACGGCAAAATCAACGACCAACCCCTTTAATCTTACGTCGCTGCTGGCTTCTCTGGGGCAGCCAACGCTGAATATTGATTTGGCCTATGCTCCTAACTCGGCCTCAATGACAGCCGAAGGTAATCTAATGTTGAACACTTTGCTCGAGTCTTTTAAATATCTGAGCGAGGACTCTTCTCTGCAGTTGACACCTACCATTGCGGGGTCTGAGCAATCAAGCAGAAGAATAATGCAGCGCCGATTAGAAGTGTTGAGTAAGACCTTAGCGATGAATGCACAAGTCGATATTAAGCTATTGCCAGCCAAGGTCGTGGCGATCAAGGCACCCAAGCTTGGGGGCTTCGAAACATGGAGAATTCAAATTCGACGTGTTGATTGAATTGGAATCAGCTGATTACTTTCAGGTACTTTGACACCAACGACTATTCGTTGATTAATTCGACCAGTTCCACAGCTGCCATTTTTAATTTAGGAAGGTGACTGATTGCTTCCTCCATACTCATTCGAGCGCTCGGGGCATGCATTGCTAGTGCGCCGTAAAACGCGCCTTCTTCGCTTCGCAATGGCACTGCGACGGCAACCATGCCTTGCATAAATTCTTCATTGTCAACGCCAATATCTTGTTGAGAAAGGCGTTTAAGTTCGTCTTTCAGTTTATCAACGTCGGTTAATGTGTTGTCGGTATATTGTTCAAAATGGATTTTGGCCAGTAGTCGAGATCGTTTGGTACTCGGAAGATTGTTCAAAAACAATTTACCGCTAGCCGTACAATAGATCGGAACACGGTCGTTTTTCTTCAACTGTATTCTCAATGGCCAATGAGTCTCCACGCGATCAAAGTACACCATTTGCGAGCCATCTGGCACAGAGATATTACAGGTCTCGCCAACCTCTTCAGACAGGCGTTGTAATATGCCGTGGCGTTCAGTGCGCCAGTGATCATTATTGCTAAATATCCCCATAGCCATACTCGATAGCCGACGACCGGGTAAATAGCCTCGGCCATCTAATCGAGGTTGCAGATACCCCTCGTTTTCCAACATTGTGCATAGTCTGTGAATCGTTGGTTTTGGTAGCTTAAGCTCTGCATTGATTTCGGTTGCAGTCATCGGTGTGGATGAACTTGCAACGGTTTCCAGAATACTCAAAACGCGCAAAGCGGCCGAAGATTTTTCAGATTTGTCAGATGTGTTAGGCATAATGGGGTATTAGTCTCATTTTTCGCGATTTTGTATAATTCTAAATTATTTCAAGCACCGTTTATATAACTTGTTCGACTATTCATAGTGAAAAGTGTTCTTTCCCTCTTCAGGCAGCTTAAGCCTATACTTAATTCACTTAACGAGGTTATAGTCATGCAAGCGAACAAACTAAGCGCATACAACACAAAAACGGCTAATGAAGAAAAGAGAATCGAGCTGGTTAATGGAAAACCAATTCTCAAATCAGTTGCCGTGAAGCCAGTACCCGAGCTAGCGACCCGCCGATGCAAAACCAAATCAGAGACAAGCAATTTTGATTTTGCTGGATTGGCTGGTTAGTGAGCTAATTCGCGCTCGGTTTTTGTTTAGGTCGGAGTAGAGACAACTAAACGAACAAAAGTCTATATTTCAGTAAGAAGCCCATCAGGAAACTGATGGGCTTTTTTTGTGCTTAGGATTTGCGGGTAGTTAATAAATTCAGTGAGTTTTCTTTGAAAAATGTGGCTTATAATAAATTCTTATGAGCTAATTAGTTTTATGTATGATAAATTATGATACATAAAGTCTCAAAAAATGGTTGTTTTTGATCATTGAATACAGCCTGAGCTTGGGTTAACACTATCGACATAAAATTTCCATCGGTGCCAGCATGAACCATCAAGTAGATTCGCTTCCTGAATTTGAAAATCACGCGGAACAAGAGACTAAGTTTACCACGTGTTATATGTGCGCTTGCCGCTGTGGAATTAAGGTAACCACTGAAGGAAATGACGTCCGTTTTATTCAAGGCAACCCAAATCATCCAATAAATAAAGGCGTACTGTGTGCCAAGGGAAACTCAGGCATTATGAAACAGAGTTCGCCAGCGAAGTTGCGAGCGCCATTGCTAAGAAAGCCAGGTACCGAACGGGGTGCGGGAGAATTTGAAGAGATCGGATGGGATGAGGCACTCGAACTCTTGACCACTAGATTAAAAAATATCCGCGAGACTGATCCGAAAAAACTCGCCTTTTTTACGGGCCGCGATCAGATGCAGGCATTAACTGGTTTTTGGGCGAGCCAATTTGGCACCATCAATTGGGCTGCGCACGGGGGATTTTGTTCGGTAAATATGGCCGCCGCCGGACTTTATACGACAGGTCACGCATTCTGGGAGTTCGGTGATCCTGACTGGGATCTGACCAAGTACTTCATGATGTGGGGCGTTGCAGAGGATCATGCCTCAAACCCTATTAAAATTGGTCTTAAAAAATTGAAGGAGCGCGGGGCTAAGTTTGTTGCGGTTAATCCCGTTAGAACGGGTTATCAAGCAATCGCTGATGAATGGATTGCAGTTCGACCAGGCACTGACGGCATGTTGGCGTTGGCCATGGTTCATGTGTTGCTACAACATGATTTGTTTGATGATGAATTCTTAGTGCGCTACACCAACTCACCAAGGTTAGTAGTTAATACGCCAGGACAAGTTGGTGATGGATTATTTTTACGTAACGCTGAAGGTGAGGCGTTAGTGTATGACCAGCAAACTGATGCGTTTGTCGACGGCAATCGTGTCGATATTAGCCCGGCGCTATTTGGAGAGTATACCGCGCCTGATGGTCGTCCAGTTCGGACCGTGATGAGCATGTTGGTGGACAAATATTTGGTCGATGAATACTCACCAGCCGAAGCTGCAAAGGTGTGTGGGGTACCTGCCGAGACAATTGAGCGTTTGGCGCTCGAAATTGCGCATGTAGCGTTTAAAGAAAGCATTACTATTGATTGTGAATGGACCGACTGGGCAGGCAGAAAACAAACACAATTTATTGGCCGTCCAGTATCGATGCATGCGATGCGAGGGATCTCTGCGCATTCTAATGGTTTTCAAACTTGTCGCGCGATTCATCTTTTGCAGGTATTGCTTGGTACGATCGATTGCCCTGGCGGGCACTTGGCTAAACCGCCATTTCCTAAGCACATACCACCTAACCTTAAACCTGCGAAAGATATGGCGCCCAACACGCCATTGACCTCTGCGCCACTGGGTTTTCCTACCGCGCCTGAAGATCTGTGTATCGATGGAGATGGCGAACCCTTACGAATAGATAAAGCTTATTCGTGGGATGCACCGATTGCTGCGCATGGCTTAATGCACATGGTGATTAGTAATGCAGTCAAAGGCGACCCGTATGAAATCGATACATTGATGTTGTTCATGGCCAATATGGCATGGAACTCAAGTATGAATACCGCCAATACCATGGCGATGCTAAAGGAGAAAAAAGAGAACGGCGAATACAAGATTCCGTTTATTGTGAACTCCGATGCATTCCATTCCGAGATGGTAAATTATTCCGATCTGGTGTTACCTGATACCACCTTTTTAGAGCGTTATGACACCATTTCGATGTTAGACCGTCCAATCTCCGAACCCGATGCCGCATGCGATTCCATTCGGCAACCGATTATAGAAATTGATCGAGACGTACGCTCATGGCAAGAGGTATTGGTCGATCTTGCAGGCCGCTTAGATTTTCCTGCATTTAAGGACGAGCAGGGCGGCAACAAATATCAAGACTATAAAGATTTCATCATTAACTATGAGCGAGCACCCGGTATTGGTTTCTTAGCGGGTTGGCGAGGCAAAGATGGCGATCAACATTTGTGTGGTGAGCCGAACCCGAAACAGTGGGAAGCTTACGTCGATAACGAGTGTTTCTTTAAGTACGAGCTCGATGACGGACAACGATACTATCGTCACGCCAATAAAGACTATCTCGAATTGGCCCAAAAGGCAGGTTGGGTTGGTTCGACAGAACAAATTCTAATCGAAGTGTATTCTGAGCCACTGCAACGGTTTCGCTTGGCGGGCCAGGGTTTATATGATGGACCGATGCCGACTGACGAACAACATAAACAACGCCTTAGTGAGCACTTCGACCCATTACCTTACTTTTACATGCCGCTGGAACAACAGCGAATAGATAAAGAAGAATATCGATTTCACGCGGTAACTCAACGACCGATGTTCATGTATCACTCATGGGATTCGCAAAATGCGTGGCTAAGGCAAATCACCTCGCAAAACTACTTATACATGAATCGTGAAGAATGCAGCCGTATGGGTATAGACGATGAGAGTTGGGTTTGGGTTGAGTCGCATAATGGTAAAATTCGCGCGCAAGTTAAACATATGGATGGCGTTGAGGCCAATACCGTCTGGACATGGAATGCAATTGCGAAGGCGCCTGGAGCATGGGGTTTAGAAAACGATGCTAACGAAAGTAAAGACGCCTTCCTTTTAAACCACCTGATTTCAGAATTATTACCGCCGAAGCAGAGTTTTGCTGACATTACTAATTCAGACCCAGTGACGGGGCAAGCGGCTTGGTACGATTTATGCGTGAAAATTACTCCCGCGCCAGCGGGGGAAACTGGTGCGTGGCCGCAGTTTGAGCAAGTAAAGTCACTGCCGAATCAAGCACCGTCACCTAAAGAGATTAGCTATGCGACGCACGAGAATGTGAACTTAAAACGCTCACTCAAAGACATATTGACTCGAGGCAAAAAATAATGAAACTTGGCTTAGTTATTGACCTCGATACGTGCGTAGGTTGCCACGCATGTGCAACGGCTTGTAAGCAATGGAATACGTCGGGCACCATCGGCCCACTGTCTGATCAAGAGCCTTATGGTAAAGACCCAAATGGCTCTTGGTTAAATCGTATTCGAACTTATGAGGTGAAGGAAAGCGCAAGCAACGAACAAGGCTGTGGCTCGCAAGAGTTTGACCTTCATGCGCTTGCCACGCAGGGTGAATCAGTTCTCAGTTACTCCGGCACTAACTCGGCGACTGGTGCACCCGCTAGTAAAACAGTGCATATGCCAATGTCGTGCATGCAATGCGAAGATGCAGATTGTGTCACTGTTTGCCCGACGGGTGCTTCCTATAAACGTGCGGAAGATGGCATCGTCTTGGTTGATCAAGACAAGTGCATGGGCTGTAATTTGTGTTCGTGGGCCTGTCCTTATGGTGCTCGCGAGCTGGACGAAGAGCAAGGAGTCATGAAGAAATGTACTCTGTGTGTAGACCGTATTTACGATCAGAACCTTCCTGAATCCGAGCGAAAACCAGCTTGCGTTTTAAGCTGTCCAACCAGCTCACGAGTGTTTGGTGATTTCGACGATCCAAATTCTGATGTAAGTCGCTTGACAGTTGAGCGCGGAGGTAAGGGGCTCCTGCCGGAACTTGGCTACAATCCTACGAATCGCTATCTGCCTCCCAGAAAGAAGGAGCAGGTAGCCGCGATGGTGAAAACTAGCGAGCCGGCACTATCCAAGTTAAAGAAGTGGGCTAATCGAGTTATTGCTCGTTAGTGCCTAACACTTGAAACAGAATCGAACAGAAGAAGCACAATGAAGCCAGCATTTTCAGTACTATTTTTCACCGTTACATCCGGCATCGGTTACGGCTTAATGATGTGGTTGGTGGTGATGCAACTATTAAGCGGTCAGGTCGACAACCTGAATAATTTTTTTACTATCGGTTTTACCGGTTTGACCTTGGCCACATTAGGTTTACTCTCGTCAAGCCTGCACTTGGCTAATCCTAAGAATGCATGGCGAGCATTCAATCGCTTTCGTACTTCGTGGTTGTCGCGCGAAGGCGTTTTTGCAGTTCTGTACTATCCAATAATATTGGTTTACGCATATTTACTGTATCGTTCGGGTGGTCAGTTAACTCTGACAGTAACAATGATTGGCCTAATCTCAATGCTGATCGCACTAATCACGGTTATTTGTACGGGTATGATTTACGCGAGTCTTAAACCAATTCGTCAATGGCACAATCCACTGGTGACGCCTCTGTACGTGTTGTTCAGCTTAATGAGTGGTGCCTTAGCATATAGCGTGTTAAGTCTTGTGCTGGATGGCCAATTATCGGTATTGGTTACGCGCGCGTTTCTAGTGCTACTGATAATCGCGTTCGTTGTAAAAATGCTTTATTTTAAATCGATCGGCAAACCGGAAGGTTCTACAATTAGCAGTGCCACTGGCTTTAGCCAAGCTCAGGTTCGTTTACTCGATGCAGGCCACAATGCCGATACTTTTCTAACAAAGGAGTTTGTGTTTGATGTGGGTGCCGTTAAGCTAGTGCGGACAAGACATTTGATGATCATTCTCGCCTTCGTTCTTCCTCTTGCATTAATTGTCACCGCGTTTTATTTAAATATCGCACCGGCGGCTTATGTTGCTATGATTTCTCTGTACGTAGGGCTTTTTATTGAACGCTGGTTGTTTTTTGCTGAGGCGAGGCACGTTGTGCGTTTGTATCATGGAGATCAGCGAGCATAGCTCATGTAAATCACTTTAATTTTGACACTACTAACCATAAAAAAATATGACAGCACTTATTTTAGATGGCAAAGCCGTTGCCAAGAAAACTGAAGAAGAACTTTCGATCCGAGTTGCCAAACTCAAAGAGGCGGCTAATGGTGCGACACCTATCCTGGCAACCATTTTGGTGGGAGGAGACCCGGCGTCGGCAACCTACGTAAAAATGAAGGGCAATGCATGTGCGCGGATCGGCATGGACTCGATTCGTGTTGAAATGCCAGAAGAGACCACTACCGAAGAGCTATTGGCTAAAATTAGTGAACTGAATGAAAACCCGGACGTGCACGGCATATTGTTGCAACACCCGGTTCCCGGCCAAATTGATGAACGAGCTTGTTTTGATGCGATTGATCTAACTAAGGATGTTGATGGAGTTACCTGTCTTGGCTTTGGTCGCATGGCTATGCAGGAGGAGGCCTACGGCAGTGCGACTCCACAAGGAATTATGCGCCTGCTTGAAGCCTATGACATTGAGTTACAAGGTAAGCATGCAGTGGTGGTAGGGCGCAGTCCAATTCTTGGTAAACCAATGGCCTTAATGCTTTTAAATGCAAATGCAACGGTCACAATCTGTCATTCGCGCACTCAGAATTTGCAGGAGTTTGTGGCCCAAGCGGACGTTATTGTTGGTGCGGTAGGTGTACCTGAATTGATTAAAGCCGATTGGATCAAAGAAGGTGCGGTTGTTGTTGACGCTGGTTATCATCCAGGTGGCATTGGTGATATTGAACTTGAACCTCTAAAGGAAAAAGCGAGTGCAATTACGCCTGTTCCCGGTGGTGTTGGACCGATGACCATTAATACCTTGATCTATCAAAGCGTAGACGCTGCTGAGAAAAAATTGTTGTCCTAGTCAGCGTTAAAGCAGTTCTTAACAGGGCGTATTCAGCGTTGCTGTATACGCCTTTTTTATCGAACGCGTTATCAAGTATTTCACTCTGTCATTACGCGCGAAGTTTAAAGATCTCAACAGTATGAGCTTGATTGGTATCACGTATGTTCGGAAAAAATTAGTACATTCTCATAACTGTTTATATGGCAAACTCAAACTATGAATAAATATATCGGTGAATACCTTTTATGTGCGGTTCTGTTTCTAGTGACATCGTCAACTGGAGCTGAAACGGAGCATAAGGTGAGCGCTCAGGCCGTTGGTTATTTTGAAGTTTATAAGCAACGTAAAAACTTCGAACAATTCATATCTTTTTACTCAGAAGATGCCGTAGTCGAAGATTTAGTTTATGGTCATATCGCGGTTGGTAAAGAACAGATTGCCGCATTTTTCGACTGGAATAAAGGCGATTTTTCGGCTGCGGAAAAAGGCGATATTTTGCAGATTGAAGCGCAGCTTGTTTCAGATCTTGAAGTGGTCACAAAAGGTACGTTTAAACGCTTTACCTATTTCGGAGAGGAACTGGGACCATGGAGATTTGTGATTTATCAGCGCTTCAATTCACAAGGTAAGATCGAAGCGCAGGAAGATTGGATTAACTACACGCCGAAATCAAAGTATCTTAGCGGGCAAAACCTGAACGAATAGGGGGATATGTCACCCTATTTTATTTTTCAAAACACACCAATACCACACAGTTAACCACAACCATTAAGTCTTTGCCGTTTTCGGCCATTACATCCAACCCCCCGATCTCAGGTGTGACTTCAACATTGCCATACGGAAACTCGGCAGCCACCGCACTAAGATCAATCTCTTCAGGTTTTTGTGCACCAATTATAACTTTTAGCTGCATATCATCGCGTGTGTATTCAATGTGCGGAAAGAAATTAATGCTCGAATGTCGTATTGCGTCCGATACGGCGCGTTTTGCCGCTTTCGTATAATCGCCACCGTGAACGTCTACGCCCATTCCCATTTCAGTTAAATATCGTTTCAAAGCCATTGTTAATTCTCCGTAAATTTATCGTATCAACAAATTAGGTGGCGCGTGAAAGTAAGTCTGCGATCGCCATAAAGTCATGTGTGCTGAGTTCGTGGTTTAAACTAATCGACATGCTTTCTCGATAGTAGGCACTTAAATCCAAACCGACACCCAATGCACATAAGCCGATATCGGGACGCTGTTCAACACTATTTGTAACAAAGCTAAGGTGTTGATCAAGATACCTGTCTGAGTTGGCCGCGTGGGTTGCTGTATCCATAGGTGATCCATCAGAAACCATGATGATAATCTTGTTTTTCTCAGGGCGCGTTTCTATTCGCTTCACCGCCCATTGTAAGGCTTCACCGTCGACACCTTCACGAAATAAATCGGTTTTAAGCATTGCGGCTATTGCTGGTCTTGAACGACGCCAGGGTGTTTCCGCAGCCTTATAAATATTATGGCAGATTGATGTCAATCGCCCAGGGTTATCGGGCTTACCTGCTTTGTTCCACTCTTTCAATACGCGACCACCATTCCACTCGGTGGTGGTGAAGCCAAGTACCTCAGTTTTAATTTCAGCCAATTCCAGTGCCCTGGCGAGCGTATCAACCATTGCTGCAACAACGTCATTGTGGTGATTCATTGACCCGGAATTATCAACCACAATACTCACAACGCAGTCGCTGGCTGCTCTTATTTGTTCTCGTTTGAACAAACGACGTTCATTCGGAGAGGTCACTAAGGTGGCTAATTTAGATGCATCCAAGTGACCTTCTTCAAGGCCAAATTCCCAGCCAGCACGATCTGGGCTTGAAATCAATTGTTTCAGGTATCGGGCAACTCGATGCGCATTGACGCTTTGTTTCCGAATCCGTTTATCCAGCTTAGCACGCAGTTTTGCCAACTCAGCGGCCCGAATTTGTTTACCAATCTTGATTACCTTGTCATGGGCTGCGTTGTAGATCTTATAATTGTTATTGACCTCAGCGTTTATAATTTCATCGGGCCGAGATACACCATAATTTTGTTCTAAGCTTGAACTATCAATATCGAGCCATTGAATGTTAATGTTTTTGCTTTTGGCGAGCTCGCGTACCGTGCTCGCTAGACCATCCTGTTCGTCCTTACCAGACTGAGAGCTCTCGATCATGGTTGATATTTGTTTGGCGATTGCCAATGCGTGCACAGCGAATTCCGTTTGCTGGTCGCGATACTTATTGAGTTGATACAAATGATGCTTGAGCACATCATTAAATCCCCATCGTGTTGCCTCAATCAGTTCTTCTATCTGTTCAGGAATCGCCTGAGCGTGTATGCGTGACCAGCACACAATATTGACGGTATACAGGAGAAGTCCAATGCTGTTTTCAACCAGTGATGATGCCGCTGCTTGGTGTGCCCAGAATAAAAAACGTGTGCGCAGGTTTGAACGGATACCGGGAAGAGATTTAGGTGAAAGCGCTTCGCAGCGCAATTGTTCCAGCTGTTCATACACAATTTTCTCAACTATGCTCTCTGGCATTCGAGCTTGATGTTGCTCTAATTCACTGTGTAATAGGCGCAGTGCTATGCTGTCTGCAACACCCCTTAACTTCGAATTTTCCTGTGTCGAAAAATCAAGTTGAAGATAGGGCGCTTGGAGTATGAATGGTTGGTTCTTTATTACCAGATGATGCCCACGGAAATGCGCGCTAGGCTCACCAGCCAATGCTCTCACAGATGCGGCGCACCAATGTTCGAGTTTTTGTTGTAATACTTCGTGACGTTCCATAGCGCCGGTTAATTATTCAAACCACGCGCTTATCGATTGGCTTTCAGGTAGTTCTATATCAAAAGCACGCTGATAATATTCGGCTATTGTTGAGTATTCAGCCTCATCGCATTTGTTCAAAAAGGATAATCTGAATGACGCAGCTGGATCATGGAAAATTTGCATATTCTCAGCCCAAAAAATCACGGTTCGCGGCGACATTAAGGTTGAGATATCGCCCGCATTGAATCCCTTTCGCGTTAGGTTAGCAAGCGCAATCATCGAGGCGACCGTCTTGCGACCATCGTTAGTATCAAGTGCAGGCACGCGGCTCAATACAATTCGTGCTTCCTCTTCGGCTGATAAATAGTTGAGTTGCGCAACAATATTCCAGCGATCGATTTGTGCCTGATTCATCATCGACGTGCCATGGTATAGACCCGTTAAGTTACCAAGACCGACTGTATTAGCTGTGGCGAAAAGTCTAAAGTGGGGATTGGGTGTTAGCACTCTATTTTGATCGAGCAGAGTGAACTTTCCCTCGCGCTCGAGAATCCGTTGAATCACAAACATTACTTCAGGTCGGGCAGCGTCGAGCTCGTCAAAGATCAATGCAATGGGGCGCTGAATTGCCCAAGGCAAAATTCCTTCTTGAAACTCGGTAACTTGCTTATTCTCTTTCAATACAACGGCGTCTTTGCCGATTAGGTCTAGTCGGCTTATATGACCGTCTAAATTGATGCGAACACACGGCCAATTGAGTCGCGCAGCAATTTGCTCGATATGGGTAGACTTACCCGTCCCATGCATGCCTTGCACCATTACGCGTCGATTATGGATAAAGCCCGAAAGAATGGCTTGAGTGACGTCCGCGTTAAATCGGTAGGCGTCATCTATGTCAGGCACGTGCTCGTCTCGTTCTGCAAAGCAGGGAACGTTTAATTGAGAATCGATACCAAATAAATCGTTAGCGTTTTTCCTCTCACTGGGAGTGAGTTGGGTTAGGTCAGTCATAAGTTAGGAACCTTATTCGGCGTTAGCGTAAATTGAGGCAAGCGCAGTAGCAGCAAGGCGTGCAGCAGCTGGGTCGGCACGTGAGGTTAAAATAATGGGTACTTTAGCGCCTAAGACGACCCCTGCCGCCGCCGCGCCCATAAAATAAACCATTTGTTTAAACAAGGCGTTACCGGTTTCTATATTGGGGACGAGGAGCACATCGGCATTGCCGGCAACGGGATGAGTGATTTTCTTAAGTTTTGCCGCGGCTGGCGAGACTGCGTTGTCGAATGCAAATGGCCCACCTACAATCGCGCCTTCTACTTCACCAGCGTCTGCAGCAGCAACGACTTCCGCGGCTTCCATGCTTGATGGTATGGCCGGAGAAGCCACTTCAGTTGCGGACATGACGGCGATTTTTGGTTGTTCGTAACCAATGGCATGCATTAACTTAGTTACATTGCGAGCGATGTCCAATTTTATGGCCACTGTGGGTTGTACATTAATCGCCGCATCGGTAATACAAATACTTGCGTCTGAGTCAGCGACGCTCATATGAAATACGTGACTTAAGCGTGTGCCCGTTCGAAGTCCGTCTTGCTTATCGATGACGGCCCTTAAGAGGTGGTCTGTATGAATATTTCCTTTCATTAAGGAAGCTGCTTCATTGCCTTTAGCGAGCGCCACGGCTGTGCGAGCAGAGGCACTCTCGTCTTTAGCATCAACAATCCTAAAACCAGATATATCCCAGTTTAGCTCCTTGGCGGCGGCTTTAATATTGTTAACGTCGCCAACCAAGATTGGGGAAATAAGGTTTTCGTCGACCGCCATTTTGACGCTTTTCATCACTACAGGAGATCCTGCATTGACAATCGCAGTGGACGCACGAGGAAGTGGGGCGGCTCGAGTTAATAATGAAGGTGGGCACTCTACCGAAGTAGAGCAAAGAAAAGTGTCAGCCATATGATTAAGTTTCCTGTATACAAAAAAATAGACGCCAAGTTATCCTGGCATCTATTGATTCTAGTACGTTATTGCAAAAACTGTAATGGGCTTGCGCGAGAGTCAACTTTCTTTCAAAGCGAGGCGAAAGCACACATCGATTAAGAGCACACCAAGCAGGTGATGAATCGACTGTGCTTTTAACGAAGCATTGAATAAAAGCGACCTTGTGCGAGCGTATTTATACGTAGTCTTTGTACTTTTCCAAATAACGTGTTGGTTTAGCCAGCGCATCCTTACGGAACGGGTCGCCGAGCTCGCGGGTGCACATGATTTCGATAACGCAGGTTTTACCTTCATTCATCTGCATATCCACCGCTTTTTTCAGCGCTGGGCCGACGTCTTCAAGCTTGTCTACGACAATACCTTCGGCACCCATTGCGATCGCGATTTGGGCAAAGCTTTCGCTTTCCAGTTCACCGGCAACAAAGCGTCGGTTATAGAAATCAACCTGGTTCTTCTTCTCTGCACCCCATTGGCGGTTATGAAAAACCACCGCAGTTACCGGGATATCATGCCGAACACAGGTCATGATTTCAGTCATGCTCATCGCCCAAGCTCCATCGCCAGCATAGGCAATGCCAGGGCGCTCGGGTGCGGCCGTTTTTGCGCCAATCATCGTTGGCAGGGCATAGCCACAGTTGCCAAAACTCATTGGCGCGAAAAATGAACGCGGCCGTTCAAAGCGAAGATAACTGTGCGCTACTGAGTTGATGTTTCCAATATCAGTAGACACCATTACATCCGCAGGCATCGCCTTTTCGAGCTCTCGCAGTACCTGACGCGGGTGCAACCAGTTTCCATCTTCGGCTTCGGCTTCGGCAATCATGTCAAGGCTGTAGTCATCCTTTTCATGAATCCAACCGTCGAGTTCTTCTTCCCAAGCGGCTTTTTCTGCGGCTATTTCGGTTGCTCGATCGGCTTTGGTCGCATCACAGGCGAGCTCTTTGCCATCAAGTAATCGAGTCAAGGCGATTGCCGCCGCTTTTGCGTCCCCGCAAATGCCGACCGAAATCTTTTTAACCAAGCCAAGCATTTTGTGGTCAGCATCGATTTGAATTATTTTTGCGTCTTTTGGCCAATAATCCATACCGTGCTGTGGCAAGGTGCCAAATGGGCCTAGACGTGAGCCGAGGGCAACGACTACGTCGGCTTTTGAAATAAGTTTCATGCCAGCTTTTGAGCCTTGATAGCCAAGCGGACCGCACCAAAGAGGATGACTAGCCGGGAACGAGTCATTATGCTGGTAGCTGTTAACCACGGCTGCACCCAGTCGCTCAGCCAGTGTGACACATTCGTCCATGCCATCGGCCATAACAACGCCGCCGCCAGAGACAATAACAGGGAACGTTGCTTCTGCGAGCAAATCTGCCGCTTCTTGCAGAGTTTTTTCTCCACCAGGCCCGCGATCTAAGCGTTGCGGTTGTGGAATTTCAACATCGATATCGCCGTAAAAATAGTCGCGAGGGATATTTAATTGTGTTGGACCAATCTCGGAATGAGCCCGGTCAAAACAGCGCCCCGTATATTCGGCCATTCGAGCGGGGTGATTTACGTGCCCTTGGTATTTTACGAATTCCTGAAACATGGGTAATTGGTGAGCTTCTTGGAAGCCTCCTAGACCCTGGGTTACTGTGCCAGTTTCAGGAGTGATCATCACAACCGGGCTATGGGCCCAATAGGCCGCGGCAATGGCTGTCACGCAATTGGATATGCCTGGACCGTTTTGGCCAATCACCACACCATGGCGACCCGTTGCTCGGGCAAAACCGTCAGCCATATGAGCAGCACCTTGTTCATGTACTACCGGAATTAGGCGAATGCCCGCAGGAGCGAAAATATCCATCGCATCCATAAAAGCTGAACCCATGATGCCGAATATATCGGTCACCTCATTAGCCACCATTGTTTCTACGAATGCTTCACTTGGAGTCATGCGAGCCATAGTTACCTTCCTGTTTCAAAGAAACTAAATAGATTAAGAAAATCGTTAAATAGATGGATCGCTTCGATCACCATCATTGAGGAACTTTAGATTATCAATCAAGCTTTGTGATATCAACCAATTGTTATTATTTTTGAATATATTAGTCTCATTTATTGATAAAAATACGCAATTTGGGCGTATTTTTAATAATATTGCCAGTTTGTCTTACACCTTTGTTTTTAAACTCCATTTCGATACACTACGAGCCATAGTTAAGCATCAGTTGTGGTTGCTTTAAATAGTGTTTGAATCTAAGGAATAAACCGATAAATGAAGAAGGCCTTAATAACCGGCATCACGGGGCAAGATGGATCGTATCTTGCTGAATTTTTACTTGAGAAGGGCTATGAAGTTCATGGTATCAAACGCCGAGCCTCGTCGTTTAATACGGAGCGAATCGATCATCTTTATGAAGACCCTCATGCACAAGATCCGAAATTGTTTTTGCATTACGGTGATTTGAGTGACACATCGAATTTGACGCGAATCATTCGCGAGGTACAGCCTGATGAGGTATATAATCTGGCAGCACAAAGCCATGTGGCCGTATCATTTGAAGTGCCTGAGTACACGGCCGATGTCGATGCCTTAGGTACCCTAAGATTGCTTGAAGCGATTCGCTTCCTAGGGCTTGAGAAAACCACCAAATTCTATCAGGCGGCGACCTCGGAACTTTATGGTTTAGTGCAAGAGACCCCGCAAAGAGAATCTACTCCATTTTATCCGCGATCGCCCTATGCCGTCGCCAAGCTTTACGCCTATTGGATCACCGTAAATTATCGCGAATCCTATGGTATGTATGCTTGTAATGGTATTTTGTTTAACCATGAGTCCCCACGTCGCGGAGAAACATTTGTTACTCGTAAAATCACACGTGCGCTGGCGAATATCGCACATGGTCTAGAACCGACACTGTATTTGGGCAATATGGATGCACTGCGAGATTGGGGGCATGCTAAGGATTATGTGCGAATGCAATGGTTAATGTTGCAGCAGGAACAAGCTGATGATTTTGTGATCGCGACTGGCAATCAAATATCCGTGCGGGACTTTGTGACTTTGGCAGCACGTGAAGTTGGTGTCGAACTTCGTTTTGAAGGCGATGGTGTCGAAGAGGTTGGTATTGTCACATCAGTCGATCCTGATAAAGCTCCGGAAATAAAAAAGGGCCAAACTATTATCCGGGTAGACCCACGCTATTTCAGGCCAGCTGAAGTAGAAACCTTGCTGGGCGACCCGAGTAAAGCGCAAGAGAAATTGTCTTGGCGCCCGGAGATTAGCGTTGAGGAACTATGCGCCGAAATGGTAGCGAATGATGTTGCTGCCGCTCAGAGAGATTCATTACTTAAAAAACACGGATACGATATCCCTACAGTTCATGAGTAAGCGTGTCTATGTTGCCGGACATAACGGCATGGTCGGTTCCGCGTTACAGCGGCAACTTGCTTCAAACGTCGAAGTGATCACTCGCACGCATGATGAACTGGATTTGGTTGATCAAGCGGCGGTGGTAGATTTCTTTAACGATAATCAGATAGACGAAGTCTATCTCGCGGCGGCTAGAGTAGGGGGTATTCATGCTAATAACGAGTATCCTGCCGATTTTATTTACGATAATTTGATGATCGAATGTAACGTTATTCACTCGGCATATAAGTCGGATGTTGAAAAATTGCTCTTGCTGGGCTCCTCTTGCATTTACCCGAGAATGGCTTCACAGCCAATGCGTGAATCTGAATTGTTGACGGGTGAACTTGAGCCAACAAATGAACCCTACGCGATCGCCAAGATTGCCGGTATTAAGTTGTGCGAGTCCTACAGCCGCCAGCACGGCCTGGATTACCGTAGCGTCATGCCGACCAATCTCTATGGTCAGAACGATAATTTTCATCCGCAGAATAGTCATGTTATTCCGGCGATGATGCAACGATTTCATAAAGCGAAATTGGAGAATCTGCCTGAGGTTGTAGTGTGGGGTTCTGGTTCACCAATGCGTGAATTTTTACATGTTGATGATATGGCTGCGGCATCGATTCATGTAATGAATTTGCCAAAACAACAGTACGAGCAAGCAACCGACCCGAGGCTATCGCATATTAATGTGGGTACCGGCACCGACTGTACCATTCGAGAACTCGCAGAAACTATGCGAGATGTTGTGGGATATAGCGGTAATTTAATATTTGATACGTCTAAGCCTGATGGGGCACCTAGAAAGTTACTCGATGTGCAACGGCTAACATCACTTGGTTGGCAATCAACGATCGCATTACGTGACGGTTTAAGTGCAACCTATGATTGGTTTTTGGAGCATCATGCGGAGCTTAGAGGCCAACAAGATCAGAGGGAAACGTTATGATACCAGTAGTTTTGTCGGGTGGCGTAGGGTCACGCTTATGGCCGTTGTCCAGAGGAATGTATCCAAAGCAATTACTTAATTTGGTAGACCCAGAGGCGTCGATGTTACAGCAGACGCTTGGCCGTTTAAACGGTTTGCCAGAGGTGTCAGCGCCCGTAATTGTTTGTAATGAAGAACATCGATTCATGGTTGGTGAGCAGCTATTATCACAATCGATTAAAGACGCCACAATCTTACTTGAACCTGAAGGCAGAAATACAGCCCCCGCGATTGCGTTGGCGGCATTCCATGCCGACCCCGACGAAGTGATGGTGGTGATGCCCGCCGATCACGCGATTGAAGATATTGCCTCATTTCAAGCCGCTATTAACATCGCCAACAACTTGGCTAAGCAAGGTGATCTCGTTACGTTTGGGGTGGTTCCAACCAGCCCTGAAACTGGCTATGGCTATATTAAAGCTGGGGCAGGCGTTGACGGCGGTTATTGCGTTGCCGAATTCAAAGAAAAGCCCGCGGCTGATGTTGCGCAACAATATCTCGAAGACGGTGGCTATTATTGGAATGGCGGCATATTTGCATTTACCGCATCGACTTATCTAACAGAACTAGAAAAATTTGCGCCCGAGGTTTATCTTGCTTGCCAGCAAGCAATGAAATCGGCGGCGGCTGACCTCGATTTCTTAAGAGTGGATAAAGAGGCGTTTGCCAACAGTCCGTCAATATCGATTGATTATGCGGTGATGGAAAACACCGCAAAGGCTAAAGTGGTTCCCCTGAACGCGGGCTGGAACGATGTCGGCTCTTGGTCCGCCTTGTGGGATGTGTCTGAAAAGGATTCTACCGGCAATGCTATTAATGGTGATGTTCTGCTTGAAAATACAAAGGGTTCTTATATTTATTCTGAAAATAAGTTGGTCGCTGCGATTGGCGTAGAGAATCTGGTTATCGTCGACACCGACGATGCGACAATGGTTGCGAGTCGCGAATATGCGCAAGACGTTAAGAAAATAGTTGAGCGTCTCAAGCAGGAGCAGCGCAGTCAAGTGAGCCATCACCGTAAAGTTTATCGGCCATGGGGCTGGTATGATTCGGTTGATGCCGGAGAGCGTTTTCAAGTTAAGCGCATACAGGTTAAGCCAGGCGCGCGGTTGTCTGTGCAGAAGCATCATCATCGTGCAGAGCATTGGGTTGTGGTCAAGGGAACAGCCGAAGTACTGAACGGGGAAGACACATTAATTCTGAACGAGAACGAATCTACTTATATTCCGATCGGTTCTATTCACTCTTTATACAATCCGAGCGAAGAACACGCGTTGGAGATCGTCGAGGTTCAGTCGGGTTCGTATCTTGGCGAAGATGATATAGTTCGTTTTGAAGATAACTACGGGCGCTCTTAGTGCGGTACGTTTTCTTTTAAACTCCCAATAATACCGATGAGTAATAAGAGTATTTAAATAATGACGAGCGATTGGCAATGGCAGTACAGAAGTAAAAAGCTAGCTTGCTTTTGTGTGTTACTCATTGCGTACTGTCTAAGCATTTCCAATGCCTATTCTGATCAATCAGATAAAGCCTTTGCGCTCTATGATAAAGGCCGCTATAAAGCCGCTGGGAAAATATGGCGCAAACTTGGACAGTCGAGGTCTAACGATGGCAGCGCTTACTACAGATTAGCCGAGTTGTACAAAGACGGCCTGGGGTACGAGAAGCATCACGGTCAGGCGGCCTCTTGGTATCGACTGTCCGCAGAAAAAGGTTATTTACCTGCTATGCATGACCTTGGCGTATTGCATCATCGAGATGGCGATGAAACAGTAAGGAGCACTCGCGCTGCTGAGTTGTGGTGGGGTAAGGCGGCCGACAGAGGTTATGTGCCATCGCAATTGGAGTTGGCCCAACTTTATATATCGGGTGAAGAAAAGAATCTACCCTTGGCCCTAAAGTATTCTCGCGCAGCAGCGCTTAAAGGTGATTCGGCCGGGTTTTTATTACTTAAAGACATTGATCGGCAGATAGAGTCGTTACAAATTTCCGGTGTATATAAGCTTTTTTCGATTCCTCCCGATCACTACACGTTGTCACTGGCATCATTTGTTGACTTTGATTCTGCATGGGCATTCCTGATCGAGAAAGGGATTCAGAATGCCCGTATTCATCGATCTGTCTATAGCGAGTTTGATGTTACTATTGGTGATTATGCGTCGATTCCAGATGCCTACGCCGGAATTCTGACCTTGGATCAAGAACTGAGAGCGCTGAGACCAAAACCGAGGCGCCTCGAAGTTATTCATCACGAACTGGTTGAGCCAGTTGAAAACCTCGGTGGTGATTGGGTAAAACAACGTAATCCGTCTAATTATACTGTTGAGCTATACCGCGCAAATGCCGATATCAATATCTACGATCTGGTTGCTGAAGCCGGATTGAGTAATTCTGTGATTTACCGTTCGGTGTTTGCTGACTCAGTTCTGATTGCGGGTATTTTTACTTCGCTAGAAGAGGCCAATCAGGTTATCTCAAATTTGCCTGAGAGTCTAAGCCGTTTACGGCCTCGAGCTCGCCAATTTGCTCGAGTCCAGGCTGAAGTATTAGATAAACCTGCCAAGAAGAGACCAGTATTTGTTCGAGCCAGTATCGACGAAGTTCAGGCTTCGGTTGCCTCTGATGAGGTCCCGGCCACGCTTCCTGCTGAGGCAGGTTACGAAGACGAGCCCGTTGATAACCCTCCTATCGCGGCCGAGCCTAGTGTCGGCGCTAACGCTGTAGCGCCGAGTGATGAGCAAGTTGATCCAATTACAGCGCTGTTCTCAGCAGCAAATCAATGGTTGTTTGACCCTTCAAATGAAAATTCTTATAGCCTCCAAGTGGCTACCGTAAGTCAAGAGCAGAGATTGTTGGCGGTAATGGAAGACTATAAACGACAATTTAGCAATCAAGTGGTGCACCTATTTGATCAGAGTGACCCCGAATTTTACTATTTTTATGTTGGTAAATTTGCGAGTCAGCAAGCTGCCGTATCAGCGATAAGAGGGCTTGGATTGAACGGTGCTGTGGTCAGAGATCTCAATGAAACAAGGCAGCGTCGTTGTGAGAGCTGGTCTGATCGTGGTGACGCCGAAGAAAAATTTAATTCCTATTGTTCCCCTTAAGTAAACAGTTGAAAACCATGCGAATTTTACAATTTTTTACATATCGGGACTTTAGTCTGTAGTAACGATAGTCTGTTTGGACTATTTTACATGCAGGTTCGTAGACGGTAAACTGCGGGCCTAATAATTGATCTTGGGATGATGAAAGATCAAATAATAAAGTTGTGCATAAGGATCGCGGTCGCGATCAATGCATGTAGGGTAAACATTTACGATATACATACTAATTAGAGATGCTATTCGGCTGTCTGGTCGATTGTATGGGGTATAATGAAAATATTTAATTCTAAGAATAAAACGCAGCGCGCTGTTCGCGTGCAAGGTTCAAAACAGTACTACAAAGGAGCAATTGGCCGATTAGATGGCTATGGTTACAGTGCTGAAGAATCTATAAAAGACTCTGAACCAATTGAGCCAACGTTATCGCCGTTAATGGCGTCCTTGCTCGCATTGGGTTTGGCTGCCGGCGTCGCACTTTATACCCCGAATGCAATAGCGCAGATAGGCCCAATTGACGTTGAGTGCGGCAACCCTACTAATGGTAATACCAACAATAACAATTGCAACGAGGAAGACCTCGATGACGAATTTGCGATTGTAGTTGGAGGTGTTAATACGAACAGTTCTAATGTAGCGACGAATTCGGGCAACATCGGCACGAATTCAGGCAACATCGGTACGAATTCGGGCAACATCGGTACAAATTCAGGCAATGTAGCAACGAACTCGGGCAATGTGGCTACCAATTCTGCTAATGTTACGGCCAATTCAGGCAACATCGGCACCAATTCAGGCAACATCGGCACCAATTCAGGCAATATCGCAACGAATTCAGGCAATGTAGCAACGAACTCGGGCAATGTGGCTACCAATTCCGCCAATGTTACGGCCAATTCAGGCAACATCGGTACGAATTCAGGTAATATTGCAACGAATTCAGGCAACGTGGCGACTAACTCAGGTAATGTAGCAACGAACTCAGGCAATGTAGCCACCAACTCGGCAAACGTTGCAGCCAACTCAGGCAATATCGGTACAAATTCAGGTAACATCGCGACGAATTCAGGTAACGTGGCGACTAACTCAGGTAACGTAGCCACCAATTCAGGCAATGTAGCCACCAACTCGGCAAACGTTGCAGCCAACTCAGGCAATATCGGTACAAATTCAGGTAACATCGCGACGAATTCAGGTAACGTGGCGACTAACTCAGGTAACGTAGCCACCAATTCAGGCAATGTAGCTACCAACTCGGCAAACGTTGCAGCCAACTCAGGCAATATCGGTACAAATTCAGGTAACATCGCGACGAATTCGAGTAATGTTGCGACTAACTCGGGTAATGTTGCGACTAACTCAAGTAATGTTGCGACTAACTCAGGTAATGTTGCGACTAACTCGGGTAACATTGGCACGAATTCGGGCAACATCGCCACGAATTCAAGTAATGTAGCCACCAACTCAGGTAATGTGGCCACCAACTCAAGTAATGTAGCGACCAACTCAGGTAATGTTGCAACTAACTCGGGTAACATTGGCACGAATTCGGGTAACATCGCGACGAATTCAAGTAATGTGGCAACCAATTCAGGCAATGTGGCCACTAACTCAAGTAATGTAGCGACGAATTCGGGTAATGTTGCGACTAACTCGGGTAACATTGGCACGAATTCGGGCAACATCGCGACGAATTCAAGTAATGTGGCAACCAATTCAGGCAATGTGGCCACTAACTCAAGTAATGTAGCGACGAATTCGGGTAATGTTGCGACTAACTCGGGTAACATTGGCACGAATTCGGGCAACATCGCCACGAATTCAAGTAATGTGGCAACCAATTCAGGCAATGTGGCCACCAACTCAAGTAATGTAGCGACGAACTCAGGCAATGTTGCAACTAACTCGGGTAACATTGGTACGAATTCGGGTAACATCGCGACGAATTCAAGTAATGTGGCAACCAATTCAGGCAATGTGGCCACCAACTCAAGTAATGTAGCGACGAACTCAGGTAATGTTGCAACTAACTCGGGCAACATCGCTACGAACTCTAGTAATGTAGCCACCAACTCAGGCAATGTGGCCACTAACTCAAGTAATGTTGCTACGAACTCGGGCAATATCGGCACGAATTCAGGCAACATCGCCACCAATTCAAGTAACGTTGCTACCAATTCAGGCAATGTTGCCACCAACTCAAGTAATGTAGCGACGAACTCGGGTAATGTTGCTACGAACTCGGGTAACATTGGCACGAATTCGGGCAACATCGCGACGAATTCGAGTAACGTAGCCACCAACTCAGGTAATGTTGCGACCAACTCGGGTAATATCGCCACCAATTCAAGTAACGTGGCTACGAACTCGGGGAATGTCGCTACCAACTCGGCTAATGTCGCGGCTAATTCTGGCAACATTGGTACGAATTCAGGCAATATCGCCACAAACTCTAGTAACGTTGCGACAAATTCAGGCAATGTTGCGACCAACTCAGGCAATGTTGCAACCAACTCGGCCAATGTCGCGGCTAATTCTGGCAACATTGGTACGAATTCAGGCAATATCGCCACGAACTCAAGCAACGTAGCTACGAACTCGGGCAACGTTGCGACCAACTCAGGCAATGTTGCGACCAACTCGGCTAATGTCGCGGCTAATTCAGGCAACATTGGTACGAATTCAGGTAACATCGCTACGAATTCAAGTAACGTAGCGACCAACTCAGGCAACGTTGCGACCAACTCAGGCAATGTTGCGACCAACTCGGCTAATGTCGCGGCTAATTCAGGCAACATTGGTACGAATTCAGGCAACATCGCGACGAATTCAAGTAATGTGGCAACCAACTCAGGCAACGTTGCGACCAACTCAGGCAATGTTGCGACCAACTCGGCTAATGTCGCGGCTAATTCAGGCAACATTGGTACGAATTCAGGCAACATCGCTACGAATTCTAGTAACGTAGCGACGAATTCAAGCAACGTAGCCACGAACTCAAGCAACGTAGCGACGAACTCTAGTAACGTAGCAACCAACTCTAGTAACGTAGCGACGAACTCTAGTAACGTAGCCACGAACTCTAGTAACGTAGCAACCAACTCAAGCAACGTAGCGACGAACTCTAGTAACGTAGCCACGAACTCTAGTAACGTAGCAACCAACTCTAGTAACGTAGCGACGAACTCTAGTAACGTAGCGACGAACTCTAGTAACGTAGCGACGAACTCTAGTAACGTAGCGACGAACTCTAGTAACGTAGCAACCAACTCTAGTAACGTAGCGACGAACTCTAGTAACGTAGCAACCAACTCTAGTAACGTAGCCACGAACTCTAGTAACGTAGCGACGAACTCTAGTAACGTAGCGACGAACTCTAGTAACGTAGCAACCAACTCTAGTAACGTAGCGACGAACTCTAGTAACGTAGCGACGAATTCTAGTAACGTAGCGACGAACTCTAGTAACGTAGCCACGAACTCTAGTAACGTAGCGACGAATTCTAGTAACGTAGCGACGAACTCTAGTAACGTAGCGACGAATTCTAGTAATATCGCGACGAACTCAAGCAACGTAGCGACGAATTCTAGTAATATCGCGACGAACTCAAGCAACGTGGCAACGAACTCAAGTAATATCGCGACGAACTCAAGCAACGTAGCAACGAATTCTAGTAATATCGCGACGAACTCAAGCAACGTAGCAACGAATTCTAGTAATATCGCGACGAACTCAAGCAACGTAGCAACGAACTCAAGTAATATCGCGACGAATTCAAGCAACGTGGCAACGAACTCTAGTAATATCGCGACGAACTCAAGCAACGTAGCAACGAATTCTAGTAATATCGCGACGAACTCAAGCAACGTAGCGACGAATTCTAGTAATATCGCGACGAACTCAAGCAACGTAGCGACGAATTCTAGTAATATCGCGACGAACTCAAGCAACGTAGCGACCAACTCAAGTAATATCGCGACCAACTCAAGTAACATTGCGACGAACTCGAGTAACATTGCTACCAACTCAAGCAACATTGCGACCAACTCAAGTAATATCGCGACCAACTCAAGTAACATTGCGACGAACTCGAGTAACATTGCTACCAACTCAAGCAACATTGCGACGAACTCAAGCAACATCGCGACGAACTCAAGTAATATCGCGACGAATTCGAGCAACATTGCGACTAATTCAAGTAATATCGCGACCAACTCGAGCAACATTGCGACGAACTCGAGTAACATTGCGACGAACTCAAGTAACATCGCGACGAATTCAAGTAACATCGCGACGAATTCAAGCAACATAGCGACGAACTCGAGTAACATTGCGACGAACTCAAGCAACATCGCGACGAACTCAAGCAACATCGCGACGAACTCAAGTAACATCGCGACGAACTCGAGTAACATTGCGACTAACTCGAGTAACATCGCGACGAACTCAAGCAACATTGCGACGAACTCAAGTAACATCGCGACGAACTCGAGCAACATCGCGACGAACTCGAGCAACATCGCGACTAACTCGAGTAACATCGCGACGAACTCAAGCAACATTGCGACGAACTCAAGCAACATCGCGACGAACTCAAGTAACATCGCGACGAACTCGAGCAACATCGCGACGAACTCGAGCAACATCGCGACGAACTCGAGCAACATCGCGACTAACTCGAGTAACATCGCGACGAACTCAAGCAACATTGCGACGAACTCAAGTAACATTGCTACCAACTCAAGCAACATCGCGACGAACTCAAGTAACATCGCGACGAACTCAAGTAACATCGCGACGAACTCAAGCAACATCGCGACGAACTCGAGCAACATTGCGACGAACTCAAGCAACATTGTGACGAACTCGAGCAACATTGCGACAAACTCAAGTAATATCGCGACTAACTCAATTAATATTGCGACGAACTCAAGCAACATCGCGACTAACTCGAGCAACGTTGCGACGAACTCCAATAACATCGCAACTAACAGTGGAAACATCGCGGCGAATTCGAGAAATATCAGACGTAACTTCTCTCGTATTCAGACGAATAGTGGCAACATCGCAACCAACAGCGGCAACATTGCGGTCAATGCTCAGAATATCAACGTGAACGCGAGCAATATTCAAAACAACCTGAATCTGATTAATTCAAATTCAGCGCGTATCGAAACGAATACCGCTGCAATTTCTCAACTGAGAGATGAATTTGAGGGCGCAATCGCTTCTACGGCCGCGTTGAGCGCATTAAGTTCAGTAAGTTTGCTGCCGGGTCAGTCGTCGGTTAGTGCAGGTGTTGGTGCTTATTCAAGTGCTGGTGCGATCGCAGTAGGCTATACATCCCGACCTGCAGGTAAGGATGGAGAGGGTAGGATTACCTATAATGTGGGTGTGTCTACAGACGGGGATGAAGCAGTCTTTAAAGCTGGAATTGGTATTTTGCTTGGCAAATAATCAATAAGGCTTGCCCTTTTAAAAGCCCTTGCGGTTACGCAGGGGCTTTTTTGTGTCAATATTCAACACAGAAAACATACTAATAATTCACGCGAGCTAGTTTGTGGTAAATAATCAGTCGGAAGAAATTCTTAAACACGCTCTATCATTAAAACCTGGTGAACCCAGATTATCAGAATCTCTAGCCGGGATTTATCGTGACTCTGACCGAATTGAGTTGGCAATAGAGATATATAACGATTTGGTAAATCGGTTTCCGGGGAAATCCAATTATGTGGTTGGCTTAGGTAATTGCTACGAAAAGCAAGGCTTGCTAGTAGAGGCGTCAAACTGCTACATAAAGGCTGCAAACATCGAGCCACAGTCAAATGATTACTTGTATGGACTGGCAGAGTTACTTGTTTCGATAGACGAAATCTCTCAAGCCGCTAGCGTTATGGACGCCGTACCATATGATCCTGCGCGCGAGAGAGACATCTTAATCCGGCTGTCGATCGGCAATTCTAGAGAAGACTTCGTTACGGTAGAAGCGCTGTATGAGGCTTTATTATCGCTTCAATACGATAGGCCGAATTATTATTCTGCCTATGCTCGTTTTTTGGCTGACAGGGGTGAAGCCGACCAATCTGCTCAGCAGTTTAAACGGTTTATAGATTGTCATGATGATGGCGTCACTAAATTGCTGGATTACGCTCAACTTTGCAGTGATGAAGCAGATATTCATTTAGCTATTTTTGTGTATGAAGGTGTTCTCAAGCACGCTCCAGATAATTACATTGCAAACTATAATCTGGGCAATAGTTATCAGAAAATAGCCGATTTTGAACGTGCAGCGAATTGTTTTATTAGAACCATTGAACTAAATCCTCAGTTAGGTGGTGTTTATAACAATCTAGCTAATATCTATCGATTTCAAGGACAGTCGAAGAAAGCGCTGGATCTTTTTCAGCAGGCCTTGGGTATACCTGGGGTAGATTCAGATTTTATTCTGGGTAATAAGGGGGCTGTCCACGCCGATATTGGGGATATGGAGACCGCACTTTCATGCTATCAAGACGCGATAAGCATCAACCCCGGTAATGAGGACGTTTATTCAAATTTTTTGTATGGCATCAACTATTTAGACTCCATCAGTGAAGAAGAAATTTTTGAGCATCACAAAGCATGGTCCGATAAATTTTTGATGCAAGGAAATTTTCCTCAGAAAAAGATCGGCGATGTTGATGGGCGTGCCATAAAAGTGGGGTTTGTATCGGGTGATTTTAGACGGCATTCAGTCGCTTATTTCTTTTCGTCTTTGCTGCACGGGGTTCAGCAAGACGATATGCATATCTATTGCTATTCTAATAAGGAGCAAGAAGATGAAGTTACTGAAAGAATCCGATCATCCGTCGTCGGATGGAGGAAAATTAGCCATCTTACTGATGAGCGTGCGGCCAGTCTTATTGAGGCAGACGAATTAGACGTGCTGGTGGATCTATCGGGACACACTGATGGTCGTCGCCAATCTCTTTTTGCGTTACGCCCCTGTGCGATTCAAGTTACTTGGTTAGGCTATCCAAATACGAGTGGCAATCAGTTTATTGATTATCGCATCACTGATGACGTTGCCGACCCTGTGGGAGAGGCCGATAGTTTGCACGTTGAGGAACTGGTTCGCCTGCCGTCGGGTTTTTTATGTTACCAGGGCGATATTGATTTGACGCTTAGTGATGATCCTCCTATGAAGATCAATAATAAGATTACATTTGGGAGCTTCAATAATATTACCAAGATTAATGATAGTGTGGTTAGGCTTTGGTCGCGTTTATTGAATGAAGTGCCGAATTCTCAATTATTGATTAAGAGTTTGGTATTTGAAGATGCGGGTGCTTCCAATGATTTTTTGAACCGATTTAAACAATACGGTATCCAGCAAGACCAATTATTGTTGGTCAAGTATGCTCCAGATTACCAAAGCCATATGGCGCTCTATAATAGTGTTGATATCGCCTTGGATACGTTTCCATATAATGGGACAACGACTACCTGCGAATCTCTCTGGATGGGTGTTCCTGTTTTAACATTGAGTCATGAAAGTCATCGAGGTCGAGTGTCGAAGAGCATCCTTAGTCGCGTTGGCTTGAGTAAATTTTCAGCTAATAGCGAGGAGGATTACATCGCTTGCGTTCAGTCGTTAGTGGACAATCCTTCATCTCTTACTGATCTAAAGAGAAATCTTAGAAGTACAATGCTTGAATCAGAACTTACATCATCTGTTGCGCATGCAAAATCTATGAGTGATGCGTTCAGACATATGATTCACGAAAAACGTTTGAAATTAAAATTCTAATTCTGGATTGATCATTGTTATCGAGCCTATTGTCTCGATCTGAACCCAGCAAGTAACCGACGGAGAAAAATTTATAATGAGCATAAGAAAACTGCATATCGGTGGTCAGCAAAAGAAAGAAGGCTGGGAAATTTTCGATGCCAACCCGGGTCCTATTGTTGATCACGTCGGCAATGCAAAAGACCTAAGTCAATTCGATGACAATACTTTCGAGACAGTATAT
>CBDDKT010000001.1:0-157500 GCA_965230315.1 Arenicella sp. | reverse complement strand
CGTGTATCGCATCCATGCTCTGGCGAACATACACAGCATCTAAATATTAATGCCTAAATTATCCTAGTCTCGCTTAATTCAAAATAGCGTTAAGTCGACGTATAATTCTCTGGCTTAATAGCCAACCATTGTTCCTTCTAAATTGTGCTGAACGCCAGTGAGTTTGATAATCAGTTAATGATCTTTGAGCATGACTGTTTATCTTGTAAAGCTGAATGATCTGCGCGAGATACATTTGGTTCTTTGCCTCGGTAGTAAAATGTTTTTCCCATTCAATGCGAGCATTTTGGCCAAGTTCTTTGGCGTATTTAGACTTTTTAGCGAGTATTTCTGGAATATATCTAATGTCTTGTTCTGCAACCCGAATGCTACACGAATTCCAATCAGGACCAATTGTCTCGACCCATTCATCAGAAATAATAACAGGGCATCTGGCTAAACTCATTGCTTCATATAGGCGGTAGGTATTTGGAGACCATCCGCGTGGGCATAGAATGAACTGACTCTCTAGGCAGTCATTAATGTACGCTTGCTTCTCAGACACTGTGTGTGTGTGAAATGCTTTTGTGTTATCCACCATTAGAGAGTTGGAAGAATATTTCAACTGCTGGTACATGATTCTTCTTATTGGACTACTGTGAAGGGTACCCCGGAAAGAAAACAAATATTTTGGAGTTGGAATCTCACGAGAAACATCATGAGTCAGTTCATTATAAGTCGCTGGATATGCACAGGCTCTAAAAAGATCCGAATTATATACGCTCTTTTTGAGCGATGTATAGCAACCGGGAAGGTACGGCTCGCCTACGACATCATCGTTATTGATGACGTAGATTTTCTCTATGTGTTGCTTGATCCAAGGGTCATGAGAGAGGTCACTACTGTACGAAGAGGTTTTAAAAGACCAAGCTTCGAATAATAAAACGATATCAGCGTGTGCAGGGTCTGTACAGAAATCAGCTAATTCTGATGCGACATTATCTTCAGAAAATTGCGTTGATATAGCGATATATTCAGACACGAGCGGGCTGTCATCGGGAGTCGCTAGATAAACTTTTATTCTCTCCTCATACATATAATGAAGAACTCCTTAATAAGTATGGATTAGACTTTTAAAAATCTAGTGGTGTTTAAGGATAATATGTTGTCGACGTAAGGATATTACTAATGAGTGAACATGCCTATACGTGGACTATAATTGAAAGTGTACGTTTGAGTGTTTCGATAAATTGGCTCAAAGTACCTCGAGTTTTCGTGAGCAAGCTGCTAAGTATTTTCTTCAATAGGTCACGTTGAACAGCATCAATCTTACCTACCTACCTACCTACCTACGTTCGTTTACTAGTTAGCTTACATAACGACATTGATAATGAAATGAAAACTGAAACTCAGAAAATGCCTGTACAAATCCCTAGACCACTTTTAGTATTGCTAGCATACTCCGTTTTTAATCAGATAATAAACTACATCATGAACAATAACGCCGTCCGAATCGCTTCGCTGATATTTTGTGGAATGTTGTTTTCACTTAGTTCTAGTGATGCCGCCGCTAAAAACTATAAATCACTAATATCGAAAATAGAATCCTGTTCAGCTGAGTCAGAAAACACTGTTCGACTAGAGTGTTTTGATAAGCTTTCAGCCTCACTTCAAAAAGAGAAGTCAAACGAAGAGAATCTACCGGATAACCTGGGTGGAGGAAAGTTTGACGATAATAGAGAAGAATCTGAAGGGAGTTCGGGTGTGGTTAAATCGTGCAAGAAATCATACGATGGAAAATGGTTCTTTATTTTTGAAAGTGGGCAGGTCTGGAAACAGGTTGATAAAGTAAAGCGTCGTTATAAAGATTGTAAATTCAATGTAACCATTACCCGAGACGGGTTTGGTTATAAGATGCGAGTCGAAGATGATCCTCGCATCATTCGGATAAAACGACATAAATAATTCGCGCTTTAGTTGGAAAGTTGATGGTTAAATATTAGTGAATTTAGCCCCTACTGAATATTGTTTTGCCTGGCGGCTGGCTAGATAGCCACTATTAACCTGGCGATACACCCAGCCGCATAAGTTACTTGTTTACCGTCAACTTGTATTTACCTAGCTATACTCGGTTTTATATCGATGCGATTCTCAAATAAATATTCCATTTCACACGGTTTACCGTCACAAGTAGCTGGGTCAAATTTGGTGTTGGTTAGAATGTAGGTGAGCATCGTTGCAATATTCTTCGTTGGTGCTTTATAAACAGTGACCTTTTTGGTTTTACCTTCAGGGCTGATAACAGCAATTGCGAGTACGTCACCTTCAGCTAATAAATCACGATTTGCCTTAAATAATGGGTAAAATATCGCTTGTGTACCTTCTTCAGGAAACGGAGGGTGCTCAGTTTCTTTGAGACCACCATACGCCGATTTTACACGCGCCTGAAGAGTAGGTGACATTTCGCTGTACCGCTTGTCAAAGGGCACAACGTCTTTAAATAATTTTTGTTTAAATTTCGTTCCAGGACGTGCATCCCCATATAGGAAATACACCTTTTTTGCTTTCGACTGCTTGGCTTCAACGGTATTGGAGCTTGTAGCGAACACTAGTGCGGCTGCGATTGAAATAATTAACAAAAAATGGCGGTTCATATTAATACTCTCCTGTTTCGTGATCCGCATTTTTGCGGAAACTGCAAATACTCTGTGACCGATAAAAAGGCCGTTTCTAAAAAGTTAGATGCGTAAAACCAAATTTTGGATTCAAATAGTTTGTGATTTGGTAAAAATAATTATCTGGTTTTAGTGGGGAGCACGATGTTAAAAAGCATTTAATACAATGGAAAAGGCCAAATAGCGCAGTGTTTAAGGGGTTTTTACTAAAGTATTAACTGTTTTGAGGTTGCTTTTACAACAACGCTTGTTTATAAAAAGTTGTATCTTGTGATCAATACAATTATTGCGTTTTACTGCTGAAACCTATTTCTATACGGTCAAAACAAGTGCTAGAGTAATACGATATTAAAATAATTGGTTTATTGATGATTATAGACAACAAGATTGAGCCCACACCTAATGCTTATAAACTTCCTCGAGGTCGTTTGAGCATCCTCGTTTTTGTTTACTCGATGTCTGTACAAGGCATTGCATACTCGCAAGAAAACCAACATGTCAACACTTGGTCAATCAACCAAAAGAAGCTTGTCAGTCCAGAGTTTGTAGAAGCGGATGAAGAATTGTCCCCTCAAGCTGCTGAACCGCTGTCTCAATCTGTAGAACCATCGATTGAACCAAGTCCTAAATTATCGTCATCTGAAGAGAACCAAACAGTCGAACTTGCTGCCATTCCAGTAGAGGACGACTTGGGAGCTAAAGCAATCGATAACGATGCCCCGAGCTTTGAAGAAAGCCCATTATTCGAGTCAGTTGCTACTGAAGCACAAGCAAATGAACCTTCAGTAGAGAGCTCTTCGCCTAATGCTGCTCAGGAAATCAACCCTAATGTAATATTCAATTCCGAATTGAAAGATACGCTTGATCGACAATTTCTGGCGATATTGAAATTGGAAGAAAGTGCGGATTCATTTAGTGAACAATTTGGCGAGCTCTATGTAGCCTATGCTCGAACATTGGTGAAAGCAGGTCGATTTGATGATGCCCGTAAGATGTACGCCCAGGCGTTGCATAACGTCAAAATTAATAACGGTGTAAATGCAAGAGAGCAGCGTTCGATTCTCAGCGAGCTGTTTGATATGAGCCTTTCGATTGGCAACTCTGCCGATGCTGAAAAACACTTGAAGAGATTACTTTGGATCGATAGTGAATATCCAGAAGATACCTATTCATTTGATATGACCATGCAATTGGCAAATTACTATTTAGATCAGTTTTTGATGACGCCGGTTGCAACTGAGGCGAGCTTAATAGGGCTTAACAAATCTATTCGATATTTCAGCCATGCGGTTCGGCGTTATGGTGAAACATCAATTAAAAGTTCGGATTTACCTTATGGCGATATCGCTTATGCGCATTATCTGAAAGCTCAAATTCGGGCCCATATTGACCCTGAGTTATATGTTAATGCTCGTAAGCGAAGTTATACAGATTTAGATGAAAATGACTCGCGGCGATCTATCGATAATTCCTTTGGTCAAAGTAATCGATTTTTGCGTCAAGCTTTTAGCAAAGCGAAGAGCGAAAAGGATTATGTGGGAGCGGTGGAAATACTGCTTGCATTGGGAGATATACATCTTCTGTATCATGGGGCCCACGATGCAATTTATTACTATCAAGAAGCCAGAAAAGCAGCACGGCATTTACCTGAAAATCACCCCATAGTATCGAGTTTTTCGGGGCCGGTAAAACTGCCAGCGTTTAAGTTATCGGTTGATCGGACACCACTATCATACGGCCGTTCTTATCAAATCGTTCCGATGTTGCTCGATATTAAAAAATCCGGGTATGTTGGTACCGTTACACGACAGCTGGATGTCAATATCCCGATGGGGGTTAGAATTCGAGCCAAGGAAACCGCTAAGTTACTCAGGTTTAGACCCATCATTGAGGCTGACAAGCTTGTTGCAATTAATGACCATCAATATGATATTCAAGTATCAATACGTAACCGCAGTGCCTTGGCAAATAAGGAAATCGAAGAGTAATTTCTTGGTGCCGGTAAGTGTTATGAGCTTATAGACGCCGGCGACACAAGAGGAATATTGCTGAGGTTGGGTTTTTGGGTCTGTAATCTGGTAACCCGAAAGCTCGATGTATTAAGTAATTTGATCAACGTTTAGCGTTAGGCAGTCGGTAAGGATTAAAGACTGTCCTAGCGGCTATTTTGAGTAAAAAAATATTGAATGATTTGAAACCTTTTTTGACTCTCGCTCATCTTAATACCATGTCGCTGATATTCGAACGGTGACTATAGGGGTGCGTTTGGTAAACTAGCGTGCTAAATAGTTAAGGAATGCAGAGCTATATTTCCAAAAAGGGCCGCAATGAAAATATTTAAAATAGTATTCCTGTTCGGGTTGCTGTTGCTCAATTTTGAAACGTTTGGTCAAGAATCTCGTACCGACTTTTACCAGATTGATGCCAATAACAAGCCAATTATAGATGGCAGTTTAGACGACCCAGTATGGCAAACTGCTTCCGTTATTTCAGATTTTCATCAAACTCGGCCGAATGATCATGGCGAGCCAAGTGAAAAGACTGAGGTGCAAATTGCGCGAACCACGGAGTTCATCTATGTCGCGTTTAAGGCGCACGATTCGGATATAGAAAATTTGTCGGCAAAAGGCTTTATTCAAGGTCAAAATTTTTTCTCGGACGATCGTCTGGCGGTCTACATTGATTCATTTAATGATCGCAGGAATTCCTATTTTTTTCAGGTAAATGGAAATGGCATTCGGCGCGACGCGCTGATTGGGAACGATTATTTTATCGAAGACTGGAGCACCATTTGGTATGCCAATACCAAAGTACATGATTGGGGCTGGACCGCGGAGATGGCTATACCCATCAAATCAATTGCATTTGACCCAAATGCCGAGGAGTGGGGTATCAATTTTGGTCGGGTGCACCCTAGAAAGGGTGAGGAGATGGCCTGGTCTTCTCGTGAGAGAAACATTAATCCGTCTGTTGCAGGTTATATTCGAGGTGTGGAAGGCTTCGACCAAGGTCTTGGGTTGGAGTTCGCGCCTTCGGTGTCGTTGACCTACCTTGATGATCACGAACTTGGCGAAGATACTCAATTTGAACCTTCTTTAACGACGTTTTATAACATTACGCCCTTCCTGACTGCAGGGTTGACGCTAAACACCGACTTTTCAGCAACGGATGTTGATGACAGGCAGGTAAACCTAAGCCGCTTCTCCTTGTTTTTCCCTGAGAAGCGTGAGTTCTTTCTCAGAGACGCCAGCATATTCGAATTTGGTAATATCGACGTAAACGGTCGTCCATTTTTTTCCAGAAGAATTGGTCTTTCAAGTGAAGGTGAACCTTTAAATATTGACGCAGGCGTAAAGGTGACTGGAAGGGCCGGTTCGTGGAATGTTGGCGCACTCGCTATTCGCCAAGATGCGGAGCTTGACGGTGCTGACAATGATTTATTCATTGGCCGGGCCACGCGAAATGTGTTTGATGAGTCTGAAGTCGGAATCATCGCAACCTCGGGTGACCCGACTTCCATTGAGGGTAATAGATTGATTGGCGCCGATTATTCTTACCGAAATAGTCGTGTATTCGGAGATCAACGATTTCGAGCGAATATATGGTATCAAGAAACCGAGACCGACGGGTTCATCGACAATCAGGCAGCATTCGGTATTGGTGTTAACTATCCCAATTATAAATACAGCGGTTTTTTAGATTATCGTCGAATCGAAGAGAACTTTAATCCGGCACTAGGTTTCGTTAATCGAGTTGGGGTTGAGCAAATAGATGGGCAGGCGAGATACCGTCATCGATTGCGGGGGAGTTACTGGCAATGGTTGCGAACGCGTGTTCAGTATTTCAAAAGTGACCGAATAGAGGGTGATCTACAGAGTCAACGAATTTTCTGGAATATCATCGAAGGGTTTTCTGAAAAGAACGACTTCTTCACCTTCTTTGTAGGTCAAACTAAAGAAGGGATCATCGAACCCTTTGAGTTGCGCGACGATATCGAGATCCCAATTGGAGAATACACTTCAGATCGGTATGGAGTGTTTTTCGAGACCGGCCCGCAAAATCCGCTGCGCTTTGAATTTGAAATTGCTGATGGTGATTTTTTTGGCGGCACGCGCTTTGAGATAATTCCCGAGGTTCAGTGGCGGCCGAATAAACACATCTTTGCTTCGTTCTCAGCTCAAGAAAACCGAATTAAATTGCCTCAAGGCAATTTTACCAGTCGATTGTATTCTGCGCGGTTTAACTATGCATTCGATAGCCGCTGGGCATGGCTGAATGTTATTCAAGCCGACAATTTTAGTGACACCGTGTCGATCAATAGTCGCCTGCGCTTTCAACAACGCGCTGATCGTGAGTATTTTCTGGTATTTAATCAAACGCGGGACCGTGTTACTGAAGAAATTCTGGATTCAGCGATTGTTTTTAAAGCCGCATTTAATTTTCGGATTTAGATATTCAAATAGATGTTATTGCAACTAATTAATTTACATAAGTTAAATAAAGTATTATTCTTATTCCAAGTGAAGATTAAGCTTCGAGATGTTTTCGAAGATTGTTTAAATTTTGTTTGCCTAAGTTTGGATTCTGACTACCTGTAGTCGTGCGCGATCATAACGTGGGTAAACGCGATTCTAACCATAGGGGTTATACGCGTTGATGTGCAGTCGATATTCGACTGGGCATGAGCGGGGTGACCTCGTGTGTGCCTCCTAACTGCGTATAGCCTCCTTGTCCGCAGTAACAATACGCTTTGTGTATTCGAGCAATTATAGTAAGCCATGATTACTTGTTATTTAGCTTGTTTTCTGGCTTTTTGCTAGCAATACGCAGCCCGTTGTCTCCGCATTTCACTTACCAAACCTCGGCGAGCGTTATTTCTCTCCGATCCCTACTGGTTTTATTGGTCAAAATAGGAGGCCTTTAATGAGACGTACTAGATTTATATATTTTCTTTTGTTGTCCTCACTGAGTTTTTTATTCAGCCCTCACCTCTATGCTCAAGAAGTCACCGATACGTTAAGCAATGTCCGTGAGAATATTGTTTTTCCCGATCTTACAGATCCTGAGAAGTTAGTTGTCGCCGAACAAGCGCAACTTCTTCTCAGAGGTGTCTATGTGCACCGCTTTCAGAAGCAAGATTTCTATCCTGGAATACTGGACCCGGTACCTGCGGTACAGGCCGTTGTTGACAATATAGATAATTTGACAGTCGCTGAGATGGAGGCCGAACTTTATCGTATTTTCTCGTCACAACGAGATTTGCATTTAAACTACATTTTCCCACAGCCTTACGCGAGCTTTCGATCATTTCTGCCTTTGACACTAAAACGAGTCAAAGGGCGCAGAAGTTTCTTTGAGGTCTATGTTGACTCAGTGAATGCTGATGACTTCGCGACCTACGCGTCCGATCAACGAGTTCCTGAGGTAGGTGATCAAATTATTGCTTACAACGGAGTGCCAATTCGTCAGGCCGTTAATAGCATGTTAGAAATTGGGCAGGGAGCCAATAGATTTGGTGGTTTTAGTCGAGCGTTGGCGCGACTAACGTTTAAACCTCATTTATTAACATTGGTGCCGGAAGAAGATGAAGTAAGTATTACGTTTAAAACAAAAAAGTCAGGCAGATTTGGACGTCGATCTGAGCGTTATACCATCACCCTTCCTTGGATAACTACAGGACCACCCCCTGTTGCAGCCACTTTGCAGCTTCGGCGCTCGGCGACTGTAACATCGCAACAGGAAACCACAGTGCCGCGTAAATTCACGCAGAAAGATCTGAACATCAAAGAAGATATGTTCCAAAAGTTATTCAATGACTTTCGAGCACAAAGAGGCTTGGTTGCTAGAAGTACCTATCCGAGTAACCCCAGTAATGAACCCGAGATTACCTGGGGTGTCATCGAAAACCGCCTAGGAAAATTCGGTTATATACGACTCGCAAGTTTTGTACCCGAGAATGGTGTGGATTTTGCGGTGCAAGAGGTTCGTCGAATCATTTTCGATGAGTTCGACGGAACAAGAGGTATGATCTTCGATGTTCGAGATAATGGTGGCGGTTTTGGTCAACTGTCTGACGAATTGCCTCAGTTGTTTGGACGAAATGAAGCGGTGAATGCGGCTGATAGATTGATTAATACCGATGAAATGGCTCGAATATTTAACGAATCAATATTTGGACCGGTTTTCCCCGCAGGCCTAGAGGCGATCAATGAAGTTTCTGGTACGGATGCAACGCACACTCGAGTATTTAATTTGTTTGATGCTCCGGGGCTAAATACATTTGGCCAGGTATACAATGGACCTGTTGCTGTACTCGCAAATTCGAATAGCTATTCAGCATCAGACTATTTTTCGTGTCATATGCAAGATTCGGGTATCGGCTTCGTATTTGGTGAAGAGCCTCGTACTGGTGCCGGTGGTGCTAACGTATTCGAACATTCATTACTCGCACAATTTGTGCCAACCGTGTTTACTCCTTTACCTGGAACTCACCGCGCTCGTGTTTCATTTGGACAAGCAGTTAGGCAGGGTCTAAATGAGGGAGAATTTATCGAAGACTTTGGTTGCGAAGCTGATTTATTGGTAAGTCCTCGTTTATCGGATTTGTTGGACGGCGGTGAGAACCAAATTGCCAGAATTACCTCTGCGCTAACCTATCTATCTTTCTTTCCGCGTTTTCGTCCAGCCGTGCGGGCACCGTCGAATGAGTTCTTACTATTACGCAATAATGGTGATTTAAATTTTCCGTTAAGAGTCACAAATACGCCAAAGGTAAGGGTCACGATAAACGACGAAGTAGTGGATGAAATTTACACAAGGCGCTTCTTTGGGACGACTAATCTTGATTATAGTTTCCCTGATTCATTAGCTGTGGGAGAGACCAATTCCGTCCTTATTGAAGGTGTGAGTTATTCGGGTAGAAGGTTGTGGAACTTGAAGCGACAAGTCGTTGTGCTTGAAGAGTCTGTGCAGGTCGGAGCTGAAGGCTTGGAGGTAGATTTCAGCACGGCAACAACCGTCGCGCCGTTCTCCATCATCAACTTTAATCCGGCTGAAGATGGTTGGAACTTGGTCACCCCTGCATTGCAAATTGGCTATAATCCAACGTATGCCTCAAATGTAAATTCAGACGCGATACTATCGGTCGATCTGACTGCACTTCCAACTGCGCAACTGAGTTTCGATATGGAGTTCGATACCGAAACCGACTTCGATTTTATTGAGGTGTTCGTCACTGACTCCGATGGAAACAACAGTTTACTGCTGAGAGAAAGTGGAGCTCAACCGTTGCAAACATTCGAATTTGATATATCTCAATTTGCCGGTAAAGCAGGCGTCCAGGTTCACTTTAGATTTATAAGTGATACCAACGTTGAAGCGCCTGGCGTTCGTCTACAACGAGTATCCATTCGATAATTCTTAATTTAACTTTGAGATAAAAAGGTCGCGGCCTGTCGTCGCGGCCTTTTTAGGTTTTACATATCGCTAAATTTTTGCAGCAAGCTCAAAGCCCTCTCGAATAGCACGCTTTGCATCGAGCTCACCAGCCAATCTCGAGCCGCCGATCAAATGGGTTGGCACCTTTGCTGCTTCGAGTTCTGCAAGCAAATCCTTGCGTGAAACCTGGCCAGCACAAACTACTACATTATCGCACTCGACTACCTGAGGCTCTCCGCCCTGTATTGAGAAATGTAAACCTCGGTCATCAATTTTGTGGTACTCAACGCCGCGAATCATTTGCACGCTTTTCATTTTCAATGACGCGCGATGTATCCAGCCTGTTGTTTTTCCAAGTCCAGCACCCATTTTGCCTTCTTTACGTTGTAGCATGGTGATCTGGCGCGCAGGCGCTTCGGGGTCGGCCGGCTCATAGGCGCCACGATCCTTATAGCCAGAATCAACTCCCCACTCTTTATTAAAAAGAGCAATGTCTAAACTTGGCGAGGTACCTTGGTGAGCGAGCAGTTCGGCCACATCGAAACCTATGCCCCCAGCACCGATAATGGCGACGGATTCGCCTACTGGTTTTTCCTCTTGCACCACATCGACATAAGATAAAACCTTAGGATGATCGGCACCTTCGATGTCTAACTCACGTGGATGAATACCAGTAGCAAGAATCACTTCGTCGTAGTTAGCGCTGATCAATGCAGTTGCGTTGACACCTTCGTCAAGTCTTAAATTAACGCCGGTTTCCTCAATCTTGTGTTTGAAATAACGCAAGGTTTCATAAAACTCTTCTTTTCCGGGAATCTTCTTTGCGATATTAAATTGACCACCAATTTCACTTGCTTTATCGAACAGGTCAACTTCATGACCACGTTCAGCCAGCACTGTTGACGCCGATAAACCGGCGGGTCCAGCACCTACTACAGCGACTCTCTTTTTATTGTTAGTGGGCGAAAAATTCAGCTCCGTTTCATAACACGCTCTCGGGTTAACCAAGCACGTTGAACGTTTGCCAGAGAAGGTATGATCTAGGCAGGCCTGGTTACATGCAATGCAGGTATTAATACTTTCAGGCTTTCCAGCGGCTGCTTTATTGATAAAGTCTGAATCAGCTAGAAACGGTCGTGCCATTGACACCATGTCGGCCTCGCCTCGAGCGATAATGTCGTTGGCTACTTGGGGATCATTAATACGATTAGTGGCTACAACAGGGATCGAAACATGGTCCTGCATGCGACCGGTAACCCAGCTAAATGCGGCCCTAGGCACGCTGGTTGCAATGGTTGGCACGCGTGCTTCATGCCAGCCTATACCAGTATTGATAATGGTCGCGCCGGCCTGCTCGATGGCTTTACCCAATTGAACGACTTCATCCCAAGTGCTGCCTTGTTCGATAAGGTCAAGCATTGACAGGCGATAGATAATAATAAAATTGGGGCCGACTTTCTTGCGCACTGCTTTTACTATCTCAACCGGTAGGCGCATTCTATTTTCAAATGAACCTCCCCACTCATCGGTACGTTTGTTGGTGTGTGTGACCAAGAACTGATTAATAAAATAGCCTTCGGAACCCATTATCTCGACGCCATCATAATTCGCGCGTTGTGCTAGGGCGGCTGAGTTGGCATAGTCTTTAATGGTGCGATAGACGCCTTTGGTACTCAAAGCGCGTGGTTTGAAGGGAGATATTGGCGATTTAACGTTAGATGCCGAGACACACAATGGACTATATCCGTAACGCCCAGCGTGCAAAATCTGCAAACAAATTTTTCCGCCTTCATCGTGAACGGCCTTGGTAACTTGAAGATGTCGTTTAACCTCAGATTTCTTACTGAGTTTACTGCCAAAAGGTGAAAGCCACCCTTCGATATTAGGCGCGAAACCACCGGTAACCATGAGCCCGACACCGCCCCGTGCTCGTTCAGCAAAATACGCGGCCAGTTTTGGGAAATCTTTTGCCTTATCCTCAAGGCCAGTATGCATTGAACCCATTAAGCTCCGATTTTTTAGAGTAGTAAAACCGAGGTCTAATGGCTCGAGTAAATGGTGATACGGATGTGACATTGCTGGCTCCCTACGCCCGATATATAGAGGCTATAAATAACGCTGTTATAAATGTATTTGTGTATTGTATAAAACGTTTGTAATGACGCAAGTGAAATACATCGTTTATTGTGTGTAGTTGCCAAACAAAAATTATCAGAAGTAAGCCGTTTGGGATCAATGGTGGAGCTAAGTCATTAATTTGTTTATAGTTGATTCATACATATCCACTGGAGCCATATCGTGAAGCTTAAGCTAATTTCAGCGTGTCTAATCATTATTTTTAGCGCCTCATGTTCTGAAGGTCCGCAATCCAAAACGGACACGTCTAATAAATCTGTTGTCGATGCGCCCGAGGTTATTGCTGATGATTCTGAGGTGGAGATTGAGAGCGAACCTGCACTAAAGGTGGTGGAAAAAACCTTGGACCAAAACCAGGAATTTGAGGCATTCAAGGAAGCCTTCCTAAATAGAAACTGGGAACTCAATCCCAGCTTCGGCGTGTATGTTGGGTTTTATGAGTACGACGATAAGCTGGCGGTGCCTAATGGCGAACATCGGGCACTGCGGCGCGAGTTTTATGTGACAGAGCTACAAGCGCTAAAGCAGTTTGATGCCAATCGCCTTACGTCTGGTAATGCAACTGACCTCGCGATCATAGAAGGACAATTACGTTCGAATATCTGGTATATCGATGTATTTAGAGAGTACGAATGGAATCCAGCTCAATACAATCCTGCGGGCGGGTTTGGCGTTATTCTCAATACCGATTATAAGCCTCTCGCTGAGCGTCTTGCAGTAATCGCTAGGCGTTTAGATGATGTACCAGCGTATTATCAAGCAGCGCTTAACAATTTGAAAATACCAACCTTGGAACATCTCGAATTAGCTATTCAGCAAAGTGACGGAACGCTTAATATGTTCGAGAAAACAATCCTCGAAAAAATGGCGGGTGTAGACTTAGATCCGCAATTAAGAGAGGAACTGGTTAACGATTTATCTCAGTCCGCGAATGCTGTTAAGTCTTATATTGAATGGCTTAAAAATAGAAAGAATGAACTCGAACAAAGTGGTGAGGCTCGGAGCTTTCGAATTGGCGCAGAGTTGTACGAGAGAAAATTCAAATACGATATCGAATCTGACTACACCGCCGAGGAACTATACAACTTAGCCGTCGAGGCCAAGGAATCATTACATAGTGAGATGATTCGAATTACCGAAAAATTGTGGCCAAAATATTTTGATGAAACGGCCATACCCGAAGATAGACTTATTGCTATCAAACAGATGATCGATCATCTATCGCAAAGGCATGTTGAACGCGATAAATTTGTCGACGAAATTCGTAGGCAGATACCCATTATTCAAAAATTTATGGATGATAATCAGTTGCTGGACTCCGATCCAACCCGGCCTTTGGTTGTGCGCTTAACGCCGGAGTACCAGCGTGGTTTCGCGGGCGCATCAGTTGATGCTCCTGGGCCTTACAATGCAACCGCTAATACGTATTACAATGTTTCACCGCTGGATGATTATACTCCTGAGCAGGCCGAAAGTTATCTGCGCGAGTATAACCACTGGATATTGCAAATATTGAATATCCATGAGGCAATACCCGGTCACTATACTCAGTTGATGCACGCTAATAAGAGTCCGAGCAAGATAAAATCAATATTCGCAAACGGCGCAATGGTTGAAGGCTGGGCCGTGTATTCTGAACGCATGATGTTAGAGAACGGCTATGGCGATAATGAGCCGGAAATGTGGTTGATGTATAGCAAATGGAATCTGAGAGTGGTCGTAAATACCATTCTTGACTACAGTATTCATGTGCTGGGTATGGAACGGCAAGCCGCGCTGGATTTGCTAATGAATCATGCTTTTCAAGAGCAAACGGAAGCGGAAGGAAAGTGGCGTAGAGCCACCATTTCTCAAGTGCAGCTAACCAGTTATTTCACTGGTTATTCTGAGATATATGCATTTCGCGAAGAACTGAAGCAAAAAATGGGAGAACGCTTTGACCTGCGTACTTTCCACAATTCTTTTTTGAGTTATGGCAATGCGCCTGTTTCGGTGATTCGCAGCTCGATGCTGGCTAAACTAGGCTTAGATGCACAGCGTTAGAACTTCAGTTGGTAACTGATCAAAATTAGTCGTCGACTACCGCGTAATCTGAATCGCTTAGCATTGATGCCATAATACGTCTTAGCTGGCTGGTTGATGCTGGTTTATGAAGTAGAAATGCGTCCGATGATTGAGCTTCGGCGATTCGGTCAGACGCCGTGTCTCCGGTGATAATAATCGCAGGTACATGTTTACCTAAGTGGGCGCGCACGGTTTCAATTGCATCACGACCGGTTTTTCCTTCTCTCAGGCGATAGTCAACTAATAACAAGTCGAAGCGGGTATCAGGTGATTGGGCGATAACTTCTTCTGCTGATTCTCCACTTACGCAGACACACCCCCAATTTTCCATCAAGCTGTGCATCGAAATTCTAACGCGCTCGTCATCGTCGATCACCACTACTTTGTGGCCGTCGAAATTATTATTCTCCACATTTTTGGGTAAATCTTCGATCACGGCAGCGGTAGAGCGGGGTAGCTCAAAGCTAAACACCGAGCCTTTACCTAGAACTGAGTGAACCTTAATTCTGGTTTCGAGCGTCGCGGCAAGGCCCTGTGCTATCGCAAGACCCAGTCCGAAACCTTTTTGTGCATCGCGCTCTGGGTTTTCTAACTGCTGAAATTCACGGAACATGTCATCTATTTTGTCTTCGGGTATGCCGACGCCAGTGTCCCATACTTCAATAGAGAGGCGGTCTTTTCCCCGCCGCCGACAAGCAACAAGTAAGCCACCTTTATCGGTATAGCGTATCGCGTTAGCAATTAAATTACGCAGTATTAACTCGACAATTAACGGGTCAGAATACGCCGCCGCGATGGTTTCACGCGTGCGATAGATCAACTCATTTTCGTCCGCGATAGGTGCTAATTCATCTTCCAGTTTGTAAAACATCGATTGCACCAAGAATGGCTTTGGTGTGGCCATGATCGCGCCTGCATCGAGTTTGGATATATTCAGTAATGAATCCAACATACTGCGCGTAGAGTCCACCGCCGACATCATGTGCGATTGTATATCACTCTGCTGGCTGTCCAATTTTGTTCCACCCAAGGTTTCGGTGAGCAATCCAAGTGCATGAAGTGGCTGTCGTAAATCATGGCTTGCTGAGGCTAAAAATACCGACTTCGCGCGATTCGCTTCGTCGGTTTGATTCAGCGCTGCTCGTAACTTATTCACTAATGCATCATTTTGGAATGCTATTTCGATTGACCTACGTATCGTGCTGGCCATGGTTATCGAAAACCAGGTAAGGCCAAGTGTCATGCCAAAACAGCCAATAGCAAGACCAAAGAATATGTTCTCTGGGCGATGATACAAGCTGACCACCAGTACCATTAAGCTAGGGTACGTCATCACATAAAAAGCAGGCAGCATGGGAGAGGTGAGTGTCACTCCTCCAGCTGCTAAACCCAAGGTCATTGCTGTTAATGTCATGACCGCTTCGTAGGAGATGATCGGTACGAAGTAATATATTAGGTAGGTATAGTTCAGACTGGGTATTGCGACCAACACCAACAATTTTATTAAGTCTCGACGTGGTGTATCGCCAAACGTATCTCGACTACGATAATAAATTGCACAACAAATAACGGCTAGAAAACAAAGCGAAAATACTAAGATCATCGCACGTGTGTTGGCAACATCTATGGAAGACCAATATGCCGCTAGGGCACACGTGGCAGTGTATAAAATCGTACCTGGTAAATAGTTTCTGCCAGCGAGTTTTAATTCCTGAGAAAGAATGACATCACTCGGAGGCTTTGGAAGCAGAAACATCATAGGCAAAAAACGTCGAATTTATTCTAGATAAGCAATTTTGATCAATAACTTAAGACGTGATGCCTTCACGTTGGGCGATCAGAATGGCTTCGGATCGATTAACAGCACCGAGCGCGGCTAGAATAGCCGAAACGTGTACTCTCACCGTGTTTTCAGACATTTCCAATTCGCGCGCAATCAATTTGTTGGATTTACCTTCGCACAAATAAATCAGAACTTCGATTTGTCGAGGCGTTAGAGCGTTACTCAGGCTTGTTTTAGGTGCAAGGTCAACCGAATCCACATCATCAGGAAAGCACGTTTTTCCATCTAATACGCGATTAATTGAGCTAACCATTTCTTCCGCTAGTGCTGCTTTATTCATAAAGCCAGACGCGCCCAGTTCTTTTGCTTTCTGCATATCGTTCAAGTCGCTACTGGCTGAAAGAACGATAATCGGAACTTTGGAGAATTTATCGCGAATGGGCTTAATACCATCTATACCATTTAGCCCGGGCATGTGGATATCTAATAAAATCACATCAACACCAGACTCACTAAAGTCAAACGCTTCTTTGATTGAACAGGCTTCAGAAATACCCGCCGCCTCTCCAACCTGCGTCAGTATCATCTTCATACCAGTGCGGAATAGGGCGTGGTCGTCGACAATCATTATGTGCTTGTTTTTCATATTTTTAGCGAAAAATTGAGTCTTACTTGAACTATACATCTTCATCGGTAAAGGCTCTAGTCCATTTGTGCTACAGACAGTTATAGACTCAGTGAATAGAATGCTCGCATGCTGATGAACAACACAGGTTGTAGCGTGAAACAACAATTAAATATAGAGGCTGGGGGCAATGAAGTGCTGTGTGGGGCAGCAGCCATTGATGAAGCAAACGTTCAACGTGACGTGGGTAGGAAAACGGTAGCATTTTCGAGCAACGACCACTTTGTGGTCCCTGACGGGGTAAATGAGTTGCGAATTTTTGCTGTAGGAGCATCGGGGGGAGCCGGTAACGGCTTCGGAATACTCCTCAACAACGGCGGTGAGGGAGGAACCGCTGTATCGAACGTCAAGGTGTCTCCAGGTGAGTCCCTGGAAATATTTGTCGGCGTTCGTGGCCAAGATGGCGGCCTGCCAGATGGCGGGCAAGGTGGCGGTTCTACATCGGGGTTTGAAGGCGGAACGGCTGCTCCAGGGAAAGCAGGCGGTGGCGGCGGTGGCGGGGGCGCCAGCGGCGCCATTCGCGTGCGTGGAGAGGAAGTACTCGTTGTCGCAGGGGGCGGCGGCGGTGGCAGCGGCGTTGGTAACGGCGGCCTAATAGGTCGTGGTGGAGCGGGGGGCTCTTTTGGTACCAATGGCCGCGGCCTATCTCCGGGTAAAGTAAGACATGGAAGTGGTACGCGAGGCGGTAACGGCCCGGCAGACTCTGATTATGGTAGCGGAGGCGGCGGTGGCGGTCTCTACGGCGGTGGCGCCGGATCCGATTCGGATCAGAAATTCAGTGGCGGAGGTGCTGGTGGTACCGGCACGCTTGAATGTGGAGTAAGCACCGATGGTGGTGGCCAACTCAATGGGGTTGTACTTGTGTCATTTGACCAATCTTAGGGTTTACGTTAGCTGATCCAAAAATTCCAGATAAGCATCACTAACATCCTTTGGTGCTTCGACTTGAGGGTAATGTCCGATTTCTGATAGTTCCTTGAGATGATCTAAGCGACAATTTAGCTCTTTATAGCGGGTTACCAGGTGTGCGCCCGACACTGGGTCCACAGAGCCGTTGATAAGACTTAGTGGCACCTCTGAGTTTTGAAGTGCTTCAACCCAGCGTGTTCTGTGCTTACGCCTATCTTGAATATAGGTGATCAAATTATGAAACAAATGACGCCCTTCATTATAGTTAATAATTTCCCAGAACTCCTTCAACTCCTGTTGACTCGGTTTGGTATTCGCACCAAATACCTTAGAAAAAGATTGTCCAAATTGTTTAAAACCAGCGAGTTTATTCACCAACCGACCCAATGAGCTCAACATGATTTTTTGGATCAGCAGTGCCTTGTGGGTTTCTGGAAATAATCCTCCATTTAAAAAGCAACACGAAAGCCATGCGCCCTTGCCGCTACCGTCAATTTGTCGGGCAAGCAATTCTTGCGCAACACTCACGCCGTAGTCGTGGGCTAATATATGGGTTTGCTCGATTCCGAGTTGCTCGATTAAGGCCTCGAACAAGTCGGCTTGTTTGTGAATAGTGTAGTCACGTCGATTGGGCTTATCAGAAAAGCCAAAACCAAGCATATCCAAACACACTAAGCGATGGTCCTTTGCCAGTGCTTTCCAGATCCCATCGAAATCGTAGGTAGACGTGGGAAAGCCATGAATCAGCAAGATAGTCGATGCTTTATCACTACCGTCATCAACGACAAATATCTCATTCCCGTTAATAGTATGCATGCTGCCACGCTCAAACCAGGATTGAACGGATCGATGTTTAAATTGAGTCGGTGAGTGGGTCATGAAGGTTTTACGTTTTGATAATTTCGGTTAGTTTGGAATAAACTGAACTTGACGTCAAGTTCAGTTTATTCCAAAATCCAGTCAATTCTACTGAGCTAATGTTATGAAAACCTTACCTACTCAAGAACGGGCGTTGCGTAAGCGCCAGGCGTTAATCGATGCGGCAATGGCTGAATATTCGACTATCGGCTTTGAAATTGCCACGGCGAAATCCATTGCTGCTCGGGCCGGCGTGGCAACGGGCACCTTTTATCAATATTTTGAAAATAAGAACGATATATTGCGTGTTATTGCGAGCAGTCGTTTTGATAACCTCCATCAGCAGATTCAATTATTTGAACCCAAAGCCGTTACAGGCTCTCGATCAAAGACAATTACGGTAGAAGATCAGTTTCTTGAAACATTAACCTTTGTCTACGAGTTTCATGCGCAAGATCCGGAATTACATCAAGTGCTTGAACAGAGACGTGCGCTTGATAAAAAGCTGCAACAGATAATGGACGATGGTGAAAATGGGCTGCGCCAACAAGTGCTGTCATTTGTGAACACATTCAATATTGACAAACCGGAATTGGTAGCAGAAAGCTTGTATGCCATGGCGGAAGGCCTAGTGCATCGCTTGGTATTTCATGCGGCAATCACTGGTGAAACAAAGATTAAGGAAACGCTCGCAATTGGAGCAAATATGCTCGCGAGTTTTTTTATCCAAAAGCAAATTAAAAACGAAACCTTTAACCAAACTAATTAGACTCATGACCAATACATTCGATACGGTTATTCAAAATGCACGCGTGTTTAATAACGGTGAAAATCCGGTAACAGAAGATATCGCCATCAAAGATGGGGTGATCGTTAAACGTGGTCAGGCTTTGGATATATCTGACGCCAAGAAGGTAGTCGATGCGACTGGCCTGTGGGCCATGCCAGGCATGTTTGATATACACACTCATTACGACCTTGAGTTAGAGGTTGCGCCAGGACTACCAGAGTCCACTCGCCATGGCACCACCTCGGTGGTTATTTCAAATTGCAGTTTAGGCTTGGCGTTTGGTAATCAGCGTGAAGGAGAAACCGACCCAATCGTTGATTGTTATGCACGAGTTGAAAATATCCCTAAGCCGGTGCTTCGTGCCTGTGCCGATAAAGTGACCTGGAATACCCCTCAGGAGTACATTGAGCACCTCGAGAAAATCAATTTAGGCCCGAATGTGGTGACTATGATTCCTCACTCGATGTTACGCATAGAGTCTATGGGTTTTGAGGCAAGCGTCAATCGAGATCCAACGCAAGCCGAAGTGAATGATATGAAGCGGCGCCTAAAAGAGGGATTGAAAATGGGCTATGCCGGCTTTTCTACCGATGCTCTGCCATTTCATTATCTGGCTAATCAGCCAAATTGTCACAAAACCATTCCGACGCAATTTGCTAAGTATAATGAGGTTAAACAACTTACTCAGGTTGTACGAGAAGAGGGTAAGTTATGGCAAGCAACCCCACCGAAAGACAGTCCGGCAAGCGTTCTTAAAATGTTTTTGCTCTCGTGCGCTCGGCTGCACGGCAAGCCGTTGAAAACAACGGTTGTAGCGGCGCTGGATGTAAGCACTAATCGCAATCTAGTGAAGATGGCCAGGCTATTGGCCAAGTTATTGAATTCGAAATTTCTTGGCGGACAATTTTACATGCAAGCACTGGGTGCACGCTTTAAGATTTGGTCGGATGGAGCTGTAACACCGATTGCCGAGGAGATACCCGAGTTGCGAGCACTAAATGAAACCGATTTAGACGATCGAGATGCTCGGACAAAAATTTTACATGATCCTGAATACATTAAAGTATTCCGTGAAATGTGGATGAAGGGCAAAAGTGGTTTTAACCTGGCTCGAATTAAACGCCTGCTACGCATAGAAGACTACGCATTTGATCGCGACCTTAATAGCATGACAATTGATCTCTGCCCGTTAGAAGAATGGCAAGGAATGACATTTCAATCGGTGTTTGACCGTATATTGAATTCGCGTCGAGAAAACTCGCGTGTGGAACTTGCAGATGAAGAAGCGGCGTTGATTAGCAAAGACTTCTTCTGGGTGTTTGATGAAGCTGACTTTGTGCTGCAAATGTTGCGTACGTTTGATACGCAAATTTCATGGCACACCATTACGGCAAATCGTGACATTAAAACGGTAAGAGAGTTGTTAATGGATCCATCGCTATTGCCAGGGTTTAATGACAGTGGTGCTCATCTGACGAATATGGCGTTCTATGATGTCAATTTACGTAGCCTAAGACTCGCGGCTGAAGGCGGTGAGCAAGATACTAATTATATGGTTAAGCGCTTAACCAAGGACGCCGCAGATTTGTTTGGTGTGGATCGTGGTTCGATCTACGAAGGTGACGTCGCCGATCTGATTTTGGTCGATCCGAAGGCATTGGCTAACTACGACGGCGAAGCCAATGTTGAACGAATTTTTCGTGAAGAATACCAACACCCGCAATTGGTTAATCGTTCTAATGGGGTTGTACCCTTAGTGATGATTAATGGAAAAGGTGCTTGGGCTGGTGACGAGTTTGCGCCTGAACTAGGTACGACTCGGTTTGGAAGCTTGCTAAAACCGGTTTGCTAAAGAATTTGCTGGTTGTGCATACGGTTACTGGATCGTCGTAGTCAAGGGATACGTGCAATAAATGCCTAACTTTACTGCGGGCTAATTTTCATCGTCTTACGTGATTTCATCGACTGCCTTTGATTACAGAGTCATATGTAAATTATAAAAAAAGCCGCAACTCCGTAGAGTCGCGGCTTTCTGAACCATAAACGTGGCTCTAATGATTAGAATTTTCCAGACAAAGAGAATACCGCATTAATGGATTCACCAACTGTAATATTGTTATTAGTATGTGAATTCGGGAAATACTCGGTGTCTGTTAGGTTTTCGACATTAAGTTGAATACGTAATTTCTCTGATATGTTGTAGTAAGCTGACGCATCAACACGTGTGTAGCTCGGCAATGTAACGCGACTGCTCTCAGGAGTGCTGGCGCTGGCGTTGGCTGAAAAACTCTCGTCTTGATAAATGGCGCCAAGACCAAGCCCCATCTTGTCGTTAACCTGAAAAGTGTTCCAAATTGAAAATGTATTCTCAGGTATTTCACGAGGCGTTGCACCGTCGGCTAATTCGCCGTCTAAATAACTATAGTTAGCGGAAAGTGACCATGAATCACTAATTCGACCGTTAACTTGAAATTCAAAACCGGATACTTCAGATTCCTGGACGATCAAGTTGGTACCAGATGGGTCGTTACCATCAACCACTGGACGAGTTTGTTGGTTCTCGAATAATGCTGCGGTCAGGCTTAAATTTGAGTTTGCGTCCCACTTAACTCCAATTTCGATGTTTTCAAATTCGTCTGGATCAAGAGGGTTACCATTGCCATCCACGGCACCAATATTGGCAAACTGCTCGCCACTGCGTGGTAAGAACGATTCGCTGTAGCTTGCGTATAAAGAAATCGTTTCTTGAGGCTTGTAAATTATTCCTAATCTTGGTGAGACTTCATTATCATCGCTTGATGAGCGCTCACCGCCTTCTTCAATATCGACTTCGTCAATATCAAATTGATCATAGCGAAGGCCAACAACGAGATCTAATTGATCTGAAAAAGCGATCTGGTCCTGAATATACAGCGATGTCACTTGAATGTCGGTTTGAGTATCGTCGTTCAGATTCTCGCGAACGAAGTTATTAACCACAACTGTACCATCGCTAAGCGTTGCAACGCCGTTATTAAGACTTAATGGTCTGGTCACAGCGAAGGTTTCAACGTCGTCGCCATTGGTATCGAAGAACGAATTAAGACGAAATTGATCCGACGAGGTATCTATGTATTCACCACCAAAAATCAAGGTATGTTCTGTTCCGCCGACGAAAAACTCTGAAACCAGGTTAGATGAAAGAATCAAGTTTTGACGGTCTGTTTCGTCAATATAACCATCAATATCGACTGTGTTAGCCGCAGGGTCGAAACCTACCGGGAAAAAATTTGAATAAACTTTGTCGTAGTCACCATAGAATGCGCTGAAGTTACCTTTTAACGAATCTGAGAACTCGTGTTGTATTGCGGCACGAAAAACATTCGCTTCAAGCGAGGTGAAGTTGCGCTCTGAATCACCAAAAGTAATATCAATCAACTCCTCTGCTGGCCGAAGCGTGTTGGGGTTTGAGGGAATACCGCGATCAATAAAACGTTCATGATCAGCGTATTCATAAGTCAAATCTAGAGTGGTTTTATCGCTTAATTCGAACCTTGCGCCGATAGTGACTCCAAATCGATCACCGTCAAACAGATCGCGATGATTTTCAAGACTGTCGTAATGGGCATTAACGCGAACCGAGGAAGTATCGCTGGTGGTGAAGTTGGCATCTAGTTGAGCATTGAAGCCGCCAAAGGTATCTATCGCTGTTTGGTAGCCAGTAAACTGTTCTCCGATTTGAGCTTTTTTGGTGACTCGGTTGATGACACCGCCGGTACCCCCGCGCCCAAACAACAGCGCATTAGGACCGCGCAATATCTCGACTTGCTCAAGATTGTAGAGCGAGCGGTAATACTGAACATCGTCACGGTTTCCATCAATGTAAAAATCCGCCGTTGAACGAACGCCACGGAAAACAACCGCGTCACGGTGACCTTCACCTTGGGATGAATTAACACCAGGTGTGTAGTCAGCAATATCTCTAATGCTGAATATGCCGCGTTCTTTAATTTGGTCGCCAGTAAAAATCGACAAGCTTTGAGGTACATCGATAATCGGAGTTGGTGTCTTAACCGAATTAACTTCGTTGATTGACAGATATTGCCCTTCAACGACCACTTCATCTATATCTTTATTGTTTTGCGCAATGGCCGCATTACTCAATAACAATGCGCTGGTGAACAACGCTATCTGGGTCTTCTTCATTTCTCTCTTCTCTGGTTACCGTGAAGTAACGCTTACTGGTTGAAAATTAATCAATTAGTTTCCTAGTTCGTGCAACTTGGAAACGACAATTTAGTCGATGAATCAGATCGCTGCGTACACATAAGCCCCAATACTGTCTGGGTGTTTTTACGCGTACACCGCCTGAATGCAGCGTAATATACAGATTTTTAGATCTAAATGCTAATCATTATCATTTGTATTTAGCTTATTTTTACGGATCAAATAGGAGCCATCTATTAAACTTTCCGAATTAGCAGGAAGTGACTTGTCTTAGAACGGTATTTGGCAGATTTTTAATAACTACGAGTCGTCAACACTTACTGGTAAACTGCGCGTATGAGCGCCTTTTTTATTGCTATTAATCGAGATGGTAAGCCGTTTGATAAATCGGTCGCCGATTCGATGATGTCTCAATTAGATCGTTTTGGAGGAGATTCACATAAGCTGGTAGTCTGTGATTACTTTGCAATTGGCTTTCAAACGCTATGGCGAGTTCCTGAAGAAACTGGGGAGCAGCAGCCACTTAAATCCGGAGCGCGATGGTTCGGCTTTTACGGGCGCGTTGATAATCGGGAGCAACTATTCGAATCGCTTTCGAATTTTTCGTCCTTGAACGAGCGTGAAAAGCGTCGGATCAGTGATGCACATTTGGTGGAGCATTATTTTCTCCAATACGGAGTGGAGGGGTTAGCTAATATTGTTGGTCCCTTTGTTTTGTTCTGCTTTGATCAAACTAGCCAAAATTTGGTTCTGGCGCGAGATGGTATGGGTGCAAGAACTCTTTCCTATAAAGTAGATCAAGATTATATCTTAGCAGCAAGTTATGAAATGGCGCTGGCTGCACATCCTTCGGTTGACTATCGGTTAAACGACGAGACGATTTCGCATCACCTGGTGAGCCAAATGCAAGCGGGGCCGAGCAGCATTATCGCTGGATTAGTTGTATTGCATCCAGGTCATTCTCTGGAGATTGCCGGTGACTCTTTGCAAGCCGACCCTGATGGTCCGGAACAAAAACGATTTTATAAGCCTGATCCGAGTCTAAGGGTGACGTTTTCCAGTAATGAGGAATACGCGTCCGAGTTCAGACGCTTACTAACGCAGGCGGTTGAACGACGCATGCGTTGTATTGCTAATGTTGGCACACAGCTAAGTGGTGGAATGGATTCGATGCCCACGACCATCTTAGCGGCGGAATACAACTTAGAAAAAGATCAATGTTTAAGCGCTTATTCTTGGGTATTCGATCAATACCCAGAAGCCGACGAGCGACAATATTCAAGCCCACTGTGTCAGAAATACGAAATCGAGCAGGTCATGATTAACTGTGACGAAGTTTGGTTAAGCTACGACAAGTCGACGCCGCTTGACCCATTAGGCCCAATCTATAATCCATTCATGACCTATAACCATGAACTGTTTAAACAGGCGCAGGCTCGTTCTGTAACGGTGATGTTAAATGGTATTCATGGCGACATCTTATATGGTTATACCAATGGCATACTTTATGAGCTGTTAAAGGCAGGTGAATTTCGCAAGGCGTTGAGAGAATCCGGTGCATTGCTGAGGTCTTGTGGCTCAATAAAGTCGTTTGTTAAAGACGTGGTTTTGAGACCACTGAATGTTGTTCAAAGATATTTAGCATGGCGACGTCGTCGAACCGGGCTGCGCGATGATGTATTACAACCAAGTATAATTGAACAAATTCGAGTATCTGAGGCACATACAAATTATCTAGTCGATGAAAGCCGAAAAGCGTTACGTCCTGAGCAGTGGCGAGTTGTGTTAGGCAATTTCGCCGGCAGTGACGCCGCCATAGGTCGATTTCTCGAATCTGAGTATGGTATTGAGCGTCGTTATCCGTTTCGGGATCGAGATTTATGCGAATTCATGCTGGCGATACCGAGTGAACAGTTGGCGTTGAATAACGTTAAACGTCCGATAGTAAAGCGTGCATTTAAGAGCGACTTTTCCGACGATATGTCCAGGCGTAACGCCAAGGCATATTTTGCCGACGTAATGATGGACGGGCTTAGACGTGATCAGCAAAACCAGCGCTGGGCTAACTCGGGTTCGCGTGAATGGTCGTATTATGTAAAAGAATGTTATTTTGATGCAAAAGTAGAACAAAATAATCTGCGCGATGTTGTTAAGTGGCGTTGTGGTTATTATGATTATTGGAAATCAGTGTGTTACCATCCTATGGCGAAACAATTGGGGTTAAGCAATGAAAAATCAAATTAAAACAAACGGTTCGGCTCATACGCCAGCTGAAAGCGATGGGGTAATCGCTGACGCAAATCATACTCATAGTGTGAAACCCTATGAGACGCCGGTGCTTATTGCTTACGGTGACGTGCGAGACATTACTCTAGGTGGCACACTCGGCATGGGCGAAAGTGGTGCTGGCTTTGAAAACTTCGACGTGATTCGTCCTTAATACTTGGCATCCAAATCGTTGGCGAATATTAATGCGATTGTTGCAATGCCCTGATAGTCTACGGTCAGAATATCAGAGCATAAAAGCGTACTAAGCGTTAAGAAATTTCAAAAGGTGGCAACTTTTTTGCCACCTTTTGTTTTTTCAATACCACATAATCCGGTAATCCATTGCTGTAGGTTGGGTAATCTTCGCCTTGAATCAACGGGCTTAAATAGTCTCTACATTCCTGAGTAATAAAGAAGCCGTCCTCACTGATATAGTTTGCTGGCATCTTTATTTCGACATTGGCAACCTCGGCTAATGGAGCGTGACCCAATTCCCATGTGTATGGTGCATTACTCGTGCGAACAATCGTGGGCATGACCGCGTTCTTGCCTGTAACCGCCAGTTCTACGGCTGCTTGGCCAAGAGCATAGGCATGTTCTACATCCGTTTTGGAACCAATATGGCGAGCAGCTCGCTGTAGATAATCACACACGGCCCAGTGACATTTAAGGCCAAGCGCATTCTTAATCATGTCGGTGACGACAGGAGCAACTCCGCCAAGCTGTGCATGGCCAAACGCATCTCGAACCCCAGAATCGGCAAGAAAAGTGCCATCGGCAGTATGTGCACCTTCTGATACGACGATGCTGCACTGACCTTTTTCTTTTACGGTGGCATCAACTTTCGTAAGGAAGGCTTGTTGATCAAAATCAATTTCGGGGAACAATATAATGTCCGGTCCTAAACCTCGGTCATCTGCAGCCAGACCAGATGCGGCTGCAATCCAGCCGGCGTGCCGACCCATCACCTCCATTACAAAGACCTTAGTCGATGACGAGCTCATTGAGGCAACATCCATTGACGCTTCGAGTATTGATACCGCTACGTATTTTGCCACAGAAGCAAAACCTGGCGAGCAATCGGTGAACGGCAGATCATTATCGATAGTTTTGGGTACGCCAACACAGCGTATTGGGTAACCTAGAGATTCAGATAATTGTGAAACCTTATGCGAGGTATCTTGAGAATCTCCGCCACCATTATAGAAAAAATAACGAATGTCATGCGCTCTGAAGACATCGATCAAACGTTCGTACTCCGCCCGGTGCTGATCAAGCGACTTCAGTTTGTAGCGACAGGAACCAAATGCGCCAGACGGGGTCATCTTAAGGGCTTCGATATCGGCGTGGCTTTCCAGGCTGGTGTCGATAAGGTTCTCGGTCAATGCTCCTAAAATACCGTCTTCTCCAGCATAGACTTTATTAATTTGTTCTGGGTATTTCGCAGCGGTTTGTATTACGCCTGCTGCAGACGCGTTTATGACAGGCGTTACGCCTCCGGATTGGGCATAGAATGCGTTGTATGCAGGCATTGGTTTCCTCAACAAACTTAGTTGGCGTACAGTAATCGTTACTAACAGCGAATGCCGCTAGATTCTCTCTTGTATTATTATACCGCAAGCTGTTTTGCTCACCCTAATTTTAGGCGACATCAGGGTATAATTAGCAATCTACAAACTTCATCGTACAACGAACTCGAAAATGACGAATAAAATTAGCGTAATTGGTGTAGATGGCCAGCAAAATGAGGTTGAATTCAATCAAGGCGACAGCTTGATGGAGGTTCTGCGAGAAGCCGGCTATGAGGAAATTATGGCCATGTGCGGCGGATGTTGTTCTTGTGCAACGTGCCACGTCAAAATTCCTGAGCAAGCTGCACACCAATTACCTCCGGTAGAGGAAGATGAGCAAATGTTGCTGTCGATGGCCGACGAATATGACGAGCAGATCTCGCGTTTATCGTGTCAAATATCCATGGGAGAGGCACAACATGGAATGACGGTAACAATCGTTGAGCCTGATTAGCGAACCGCTATCGCTTACGTTTATCAATTTGAAAGAACACTTAGTTCGCAATAACCCAAAGCACGTGACACTATGGACCCATTAACTCAAGGTGTAGTTGGTACCACTGCTGCGCAACTTGTTTCACGCAAGCAAGTAAAGGTTGCGGCTGCAGTGATTGGCTTTTTCTCAGGCATGGCCGCCGATCTTGATGTGCTTATTACTTCATCAAGCGACCCTCTATTGTTTCTTGAGTATCATCGCCACTTTACTCATGCGTTGATTTTTATACCATTTGGCGCTCTGGTTTGTACCCTCGTATTTAGAAAGGTGTTTAAGCGCTGGTTTACCAACAATGACGTTGGCTTTCGAGAAACGTATCTGTTTAGTTTTGCAGGGTACGCTACACATGCAGTTTTAGATGCTTGCACCACCTACGGGACGCAGCTTTTATGGCCATTTAGCGATGCGCGAATCGCTTGGAATAATGTGTCCGTAATAGACCCATTGTTTACCATTCCATTACTGCTGGTTATCTATTTCGCCACCTATAAGCGTTCCACGAAAGTGGCCTATGTTGGTGCTTTTTATGCTCTTAGCTATTTGGCCTTGGGGGTAGTGCAAGGCCAACGAGCCGAGGCGGTTGCCTATGAATTAGCAGCAAGTCGCGGCCATACTCCGCAAAATTTGGGAGTGAAACCAAGCATGGCAAACATTATTGTTTGGAAAAGTGTTTACGAATATCAAGGCCGATATTACGTGGATGCAGTGCGGGTATTAAAATCGGAAAAAATCTATCAAGGCACCTCAACCGAGAAATTAAATTTACTAAAACATTTTGCTTGGCTGGATAAGAATTCTCAACAAGCCACAGATATAGAGCGATTTCGCTGGTTCTCTAATCAGCATTTGGGTTTAGACCCCGCTAATCAAAACCGAATCATCGATATTCGTTATTCGTTGATCCCAAATCAAGTTACCGGTATGTGGGGTATTGTATTGTCTCAATCAAGGCATCCAAACGAGCATGTCGAATGGACGGCTAATCGACCGAAGGGCAGAGCAGCCATGCAGAAAATATCGGAGCTTTGGGCCATGCTTGTCGGGCGTTAGCTTACTAGATTCACCATCAGCGTTAGAATGGCGCGAATGGTCATGATTGAAAGGATGTCAACTTGAATAATTACCTTGAGAAAATGGAACTTATTCCAACGTGCCACACACATGCATACAGCGATTATCCAGAGGCTGAACGAGTCAGAGACTAATCGAGCAAGCGTAAATATCTATAGAAAGAGGGCTGATTCCAACAATGATGAGTACACAGTATTCACAATAGAGCACTCAAAAGCTCGTTGCCATATTGAATCTAGCGTCTACAGTATTGATTTGAGAGTCGTGGTCGTAGCCGAAGATTACCGTCTGCGGCTGCGACCGCCACGTCGCCCCTTACTAACCGCACCGCCCTCCACACTTTGATCCCCCAATAGCTGCGCTTGCGCGCCAGCGGTAACTGAGCCAAGTGTTTCAATGACGTCTTCAATCGCGGGGGTCGCGCCCTTAGTGTGTTCGTCGATCGCTGTACGCATAGATGCAACGTGCTCTGGTGTCGTGCCACAGCAGCCACCGATAATTCGAGCGCCTGAGTCTATCGCCATTTTTGCATAAGTAGCCATTAATTCCGGAGTACCGCTGTAGCTTATTTCACCATCAACCCACTCTGGAATGCCGCAGTTGCCTTTGGCGACTAACACCGGCTGCATGGCGTTTTCTTTTGCTGTTTTATTCATGTTCATGATGGCCGCTACCACCTCTGCTGCGCCAACGCCACAATTAGTACCAAATGCCATGAGTGAACCATCTAATTCTCTCTGTAAATTCACGAGGTCAGCCGCGGTGACCCCCATCATGGTGCGACCATTGGTATCAATGCTCAGTGTGAGTATGATTGGCAAGTCAGCAACGCTAGCACCGCGAATAGCTGCATGAGATTCTTCAATTGATGAAATCGTTTCGATCCATAGCACGTCCACACCGCCGTCTTTAAGTGCTAAGGCTTGTTCAGTAAAGGCGGCCTGAGCTTGTTCGATGGTGACTGAACCAGCGGGTTCTAATATTTCGCCGGTTGGCCCCATAGACCCTGCAACGACAACGTCACGGCCTGATTTTTTAACTTCGTCACATAGGATTCGGGCCGCGGCGGTATTTAGCTCAGCAACGCGGTCTTGGCCATCATGCAGTTTTAGTCGGTAGGACGTACCTCCAAAGGAATTAGTGAGAACCACGTCCGAACCCGCATCAATAAAACTTCGATAATGTTTGGCAATTCTATCCGGATGATCAACATTCCAAAACTCAGGTGAATCACCGGATTGAAGTCCCATACCAAAAAGGTTAGTACCGGTCGCCCCGTCCAGCAAAAGTACTGGTTTCTCATCGAGTAGTCTTTGCAATTTGTTAGTCATAATTTTTGGTGGTAAATAGTTTGTGTCTTAGTGCTGAGGTGTCATGCGACCAAGAATAGCTGCAATCGTTCCAAACTCAATGCTTATACGCGAAGTCTTTTATCGCATTTTGATCAAACGTAAAACCTGTTCCCGCACGCGATGGAATCAGAATGTCACCCTTGTCTATAATAATGCTCTCGTTAAATAAGGGTGCGTACCAGGGTATGTGTTCCACGCTCATACAATTAGCCGCTGCTCCCGCTACACACAGGCTGTGTTCAGTGAATATATGTGTTGATATAGGTATATTATTAGCACTAGCAAGCGCTGCGGTTCGCATCATTTCAGACAGTCCGCCGATACGTTGTAAGTCTGGCATTAATATATCGCAGCTTCTATTTTCAATCATGTTTTGCATACCGAAGCGTGTGTATTCGGTTTCACCGGATGCGATATCGATATCCAGGGTCTGGGTAACCTGAGCATGGCCTCTTAAATCGTAGGCAGCGACGGGTTCTTCAAGCCAAGCTAAATTGTACGGCTCCAGCGCTCGGCCTAAGCGAATCGCTTGCTTAACGTTGAGTGCCTGATTCGCATCAGCTAATAATTCAATGTCATCGCCGATACATTCGCGAACGGCTTTCACTCGTTGTACATCGGTGTTCATATCCGTTGAGCCGACTCGAATCTTCATTGCGCGAAACCCTTGTTCAATAAACCGATGAGCGTCTGTCTGCAATTCTTCTATGGATTGGGATAGCCATAGGCCACCACTGGCGTAGGTTTTAACTCGGTCTCGACACGCGCCGAACAGATGGTGTAAGGGTTTGTTTGCTGATTTTCCGATTAAATCCCAACAGGCGGTATCGATTGCAGAGAGCGCAGAAATAGTCACACCCTTATGTCCGGTGGGGTTAATTTCATTCCAGATGTTTTGCCAAATAGCGCTAACATAATGTGGGTTTCTACCGATCACCTGATGTTCAAGCCCGTTAATCATTTCATCGAATACTCGTAAGCGCAGAGCATTAATTGTGAATACATAGCTCTCGCCAACCAAACCTTGGTCAGTTTCCAGACTCAGCAGCACACAGCCCACGGAATCAATTGAATGAATCGCTGTTGCAATTGGTTTCTCAATTGGAAGTTGAACTAGTTGAGTTCTCAGGGCGGTAATTTTCATTCTTTCTCCTTGGCGGGTACTGGGCGTTGGATTTGCCGAAGTGCGTTCAAGGCGCTCTCTACTGCTGGGTTTTCAAGAGCATCTCGAAAGTACGCAAGGTAAGTTATTAACGTGAACCTTTTCGCGCCATTGACAAGAAACAAATCGCCTGCGTCAACATGATGTTTTACTTCACTCTCTAGTAGATACGCTGAGCCGCCTTGTTCAAGAATCTGACCTAAGCCCACTGAAGCCATGCCCACCGTCATTTGATAAGATGGGTTGTCCGGATATGCAGCTGTATGTTCTAAGCGAAAGCGGTGTCCCCAATCCACATACACATAACCTTTGACCAGAGCGCGTTGAACAGCCCTTGGCACACTGCTCACCAAAACGATATCCTCACGGGTGAATTCTTCAATAATCATATCTGGATTGCGCTGAGGTTCGTACAATACTGCGAGGTTGATCAGACCGTCACGCAGCATGGCCATCAGTCGCGATGAATAATCCGAATGAATCTGTGTTGCAACGTCACCCACGTTCTCATTCATCCATTTCAACCAGGGTGCGGCAATACTTTGCCAGTGATTAAGTTGCACACCCAAACCAACAATCGAGTTTACTCCATCAGAAAGCGCGGTTTCTTGCTTGGCAAGCTCCCAGGTTTGAACGATAGTGAGGGCATGCTTGTAAAAAGCTTGTCCGCCGGATGTTAACGTTGCGCCGTTACGCTTTCGATTAAATAATTGCCTATTGAGTAAGTCTTCTAGCCCTTTAATGCGAGCGCTCATGGCTGACTGTGTAATGCTTAAGTTTTCGGCAGCTTGCTGAAAGCTGCCCGTGGAGGTCACTTCAAGGTAGGCGCGAATGTTCTCGATATTCATTGCACAAAAATTGATTTTGCTTCAAAATTTTTGATATTAAATCCCAGTTAAATTAATTATTCAATATTTAGAGTGTTTTTATGAATGCTTGGACTTATCTCGCGGCGGGCATCGTTTTTGAAGTGATGGGAACCACCAGCCTTAAGTTGTCAAACGGCTTTTCAAATAGTTATTGGTCGACTGCGTGTATTGCCTGTTTTATTGCAGCTATGTACGTTTTATCGCTCAGCGTAAGAACCTTGGATATCAGTGTTGTCTATGCGATCTGGTCTGGTGTTGGTATTGCGTTAATCAGTTTAATCGGCGTATTTTTCTTTCAAGAACAGCTAACTTTCCTCAAATTATTTTTTATAGCGTTGATCATGGTCGGTGTTATCGGACTTCAGTTTCAAAGTACAAGCCATTAAAGATATCTTTAATTCAAAAAAATCGATATTAACTACCATTTAATTTCGTTTTACATGTGTTTAGTTGGTGATTAGGATAATAAGCATCGAATCTTTACTCTTGGTGGACTAAGTCATTGCAGGTATCTTTAGAAGGGCAGCGTGTATTTGTTACTGGCGGCGGGGCAGGCATGGGTCGAGCAAGTGTAATTGCAATGCATCAATTAGGTGCCCACGTTATCACATGTGATATAGATCAGGATGCACTCTCGAGCTTACCTAAGAAAATCGAAACATTTGTTTGCGATGTCACGAACTCTTCAGAAATAGATCGAATTTTTGATCAGATCACCCCACGTGGTTTGGATATATTAGTTAATAATGTGGGGGTGTCAGGGCCAACAAAGTTGGTTGAAGATATTAGCGATGAAGAGTGGCGAGCGTGCATGAGCGTCGGAATAGATGCGCAGTTTTACTCTGCTCGAAGAGCTGTTCCGATATTCAAAGCGAGCAATAAGGGCGTTATTATCAATTTGATTTCGGCGGCTGGAATTATGGGGTATCCAAATCGAAGCCCCTACGTCGCTGCTAAGTGGGCAGTGCATGGATTTACAAAAACACTGGCAATGGAGCTCGGGCCGAACAATATTCGCGTTAACGGTATTGTTCCTGGCAATGTTAATGGTGATCGAATGGAAAGAGTGATTCGAGCGCATGCGCGAGCTCAGGGTATAGGCACCGACGAAGTGCGACGGTTATACGCGATTGGAACATCAATGCAGTGTTACGTAGACCCCGAAGAAATTGCCGATATGATTTGTTTTTTGTGCTCGGATTACGCCAAGCATGTCTCGGGTCAAATCATAGGCGTCGATGGTAATACCGAAACATTATACCCGCGTTCATAAATCGACTTACTTACGCGTAAATCAATGACGATACTACTTAATAACAACAGTGGCGAAAACCAGTCTTGGGCAGATGCATTACGTGCTCATCTTCCTGAGATGAAGGTCCAAATATATCCTGATATAACGGATATTTCTGCCATTAAATACGCCGTGGTCTGGCATCACCCACTCGGTGATTTGATTCGCTACCCGAATTTAAAAGCAATCCTGGTTTTAGGGGCAGGAATGGATCATATTGATCAAGAACCGTCACTTCCCAATGTGCCAGTGGTTCGCTTAATTGATCCAACTGTTGGCGATGAAATGTCTCAATATGTGCTTTATTGGGTAATGCATTTTCAGCGAGGTTATGAGTTGTATCGAAGCCAGCAAGCACAAAAACAATGGCAGCGCCATATGAGGCCATTTTCGAAGGACTATTGCGTTTCTGTGCTTGGTGCGGGGTTGATTGGCCGCTTTGTTGCGGAACGTTTGGCCTTGAACGGCTTTGTCGTTCAAAGTTGGAGCCGAAGTCATAAGGTCATCGATAGTGTTGTCAGCTTTTCCGGAGAGCACGGTTTATCGGATATGCTGACCTCAACGGATGTGTTGGTTAATTGTTTGCCGTTAAACGACGCGACACGCAATTTATTGGACAGCCGAACACTTTCAATACTCCCGATAGGAGCGAGCCTGATCAATCTGAGCCGTGGAGCGGTAATCGATGACCAAGCTTTAGTCGACTTGCTTGATTCGGGGCATATTGCTAACGCCGCGCTGGATACCTTTACGGTTGAACCACTGCCCGAAAACTCTCCCTATTGGGGGCGAGAAAATGTATTTATTACGCCACACATGTCTGGTAGTACTTACCCGTTTCTCGCCAGCCGGGTTATAGCCGACAATATTCAGAGAGTCGAGAGAGGTGAGCAACCTTTTCCAATTTATAAACCTGATTTGAATAACTAATTCGCAAATTCAAGCGTGAATGGGAGGAAAATATGGAGTTTGATTTAAGCTTAGAAAAGCAACAGCAAGCGGTTCGAGAGGACTTAGCAGCCATGTTTCGGTTGACCTCACACTTTGGATGGGATGACACCGTATGGAACCATATCACTGCTCGTGTACCCGGCAGTGATCATCATTTTTACATGCATCATTTTGGTCATCATTATAGTGAGGTTACCGCATCTAGTTTGATTACAGTGGATGAAAATGGCGTGGTGATCGACGGGCCGCCTGACGTGAACACGGCTGGTTTTATAATCCACAGCGCCGTACATTTGAATCACCCAGACAGCAAGTTTGTATTTCACGCGCACCCTGCATCCGCTATTGCGGCTACTGCGTTTAAAGAGCTCCCATTTTTGGTACAGGATTCTTCCATGCTGTATGGGAAAATTGCTTACCATGATTGGGAAGGCTTATCGGTTGATCCCGATGAGCGTCACCGTATTGCCGAGCGCATCGCAGGCAATTCTTGCTTAGTCATGCGCAACCATGGTTTTTTAACGGTCGGTAATACCGCAGGTGCCTGTTTTATGAATATGTACTATTTAATACGTATGTGCGAGGTTGCGATTCAAGTATCGTCTTCAAATTTGAAATTAGTCAACGGATCTGACGACTTATGGGCAACTGCCAGCAAGCAATATGAAGCTTTTCCACCAGGGCAATATGAGTGGCCAGCGTTGAAACGCCTTTGTGATCGAATCGCGCCTGATTTCAAAGACTAGTCTGATCTCGGAGGAAAGTATGAATCAATTACAACAGAGTATCGCAGTTAATGATAAGCAGGAAGCGAAAGGCACAATAGGACCGAGTGCGTTTGCAGCGGCTGAAATACGTTTAGAAGATTTTATCGATCTCAAGCAGTTCCCAATCCACGATTTACAGAGCCCAAAACGGCGAGCCTTAGTGGAGGCATGTCGGCATGACTTATCAACCATTGGTTGTAGCCATGTTCCCAATTTTATTCATCAACAAGCGATCGAGGAAATGCGCAGTGAAGCGACTCGATTGTTGGATTCAGCGAGAGCGGCCGATGATCAGATAAACCCTTATCTATTAGCAGACGATGATAGCCTGGCGGCTGATCATCCTAAGCGTTTTTTCCAAACACGCACGGCTTCTTTTATTAATTCAGACTTGTTAGAAACAAATTCTTTACTACGTAAAATTTACGATAGCGATGTCATGGTCCATTTTTTTGCCGATTGCTTAAACGTCGGTCCAATTTATCGGTGGGCTGATCCACTGGGCCGCAATCCCTATAGCGTCATGAACGACGGTGACTATTTTCCATGGCATTTCGACGGAAATGATTTTACCGTCAGTATACTCGTGCAACAATCTGAGAAGGGTGGAGACTTTGAATACTGCCCGAATATTCGCACACCTAAAAATGAAAATTTCGATGAGGTGCGGTCGGTGCTTAACGGCGCGCGCGAAAAAGTGAAGGTACTGAAACTAAGGACAGGTGATTTACAATTATTCAAAGGACGATATTCGCTGCATCGAGTTACAAAAGCATCGGGTCCGAAGCCTCGTATTATTGCCCTGCCGACCTACGTGACCAACCCTTATCTGGTTAATCGTCCGCATCATGCGAAGGCGTTTTATGGCCGATATTTGCCAATACACGTTGAGCGAGAGATGAGTCGCGCTGATGGCCTGGCGGATTAGGGGCGTTTATGAATATCGGATTTATTGGTCTTGGAAACATGGGCGCGGGGATGGCACGGAATCTGCACGCTTATTGTGAAGCGAATGGTCATCGGTTAATCGTGTTTGACGTTAACGCTGAGGCGGTTGAGCGTTTGGTTAATGTGGGTGCGCAACGCGCTGACTCGATCGCCGAAATGGCAATAAGTGTGGAGTTAGTGTTTACCTCATTACCCAGCTCCAAAGAAATCAATGCTGTTGCAAGAGGGCGGAGCGGCTTACTTGAAAATTTAGCCGATGGTGCAGTATGGTTTGAAACCAGTACCAATCAATTATCAGAGTGGCAAGCATTGCAAGCTGAGTCGAGAGAGACCTTGTGCCTTGTTGATGCGCCAGTTACCGGAGGAAGCCACGGCGCGAACGCTGGAACGCTCACCATGTTATTGGGCGCAGAACAAGAGGTGATGAATAAGTATGCTGCCCTGCTTGCTTCCTTTACTTCAAATGTGGTTCGTATGGGCAATTCAGGCGCGGGGTATGTCGCAAAGCTGTGTCAATTGCATCTTAACTATCTGGTAGCTCAAGGTATTGGTGAGGCAATGATGTTGGGGGCCAGAGCCGAGCTTGACATGAACACATTGCATCGGGTATTGCAAAACAGTTGCGCTCAGAGTTACGTGGTGGATGAATACATTCCCAACGTGCTTAATGGTAGTTATGACCCGTCCTTTACCTTAGGCTTGGCGAACAAAGACATGCGACTAATCACAGAGCTCGGCAAACACTTAGAGGTGCCACTTAAACTCGCTGATGAAGTGCATTCAAGCTATCAACATGCTAGCGCTCGATATGGAGATGATCAGCCACACCTAAAGATTGTTAAGCTGCTTGAAGATCAAGTGGGCTTGAATTTGAGGCCCTAACAACAGTGGCTTTCATTTCTCCCGATGCATTAATCGCAGAAGACAATTGGAGTGATTTGTCACAGTTTCGAGCGCCACCCGAAATTAATATCCAACGCATGCACGACTACCGTATTGGGCGCATACGACAACAAATGATCGATAGCGATATTGGTGTATTGGTAATGGTGAACCCGATCAGTATGCGCTACGCGGTTAACTATCGTAGCTATGGCATTTTTTCAATGCATATACCCAGTGCGTATCTGATTATGTCCTGCGATGCGCCGTTTTTGATTTGCAACGGAATTGATCCAAAACTCGATAATAAGCATATTGCATCAGGTCAACCCATTTCTTATTTTTATGGTGGTGACGACCTAAGTATTTATGCCGAGCGCTTTGTCGACCACATCGAGGCCTATCTACTGGATCACAATATAGCTCAAAAGCGAGTTGCACTTGAATACATCAATCCGAGTATTGTGCAATCGCTCGAAAAACGACATATTGATGTAGTAGACGGCGTCGGATTAGTAGAGCGCGCACGTCTGATTAAGAATACCGATGAAGTAAATTGCATTAAATGGTCAGTGGCTGTTGCCGAACACGGAGCCATGATGGTTAAGCAAGCTTTAAAACCTGGTGTTAGTGAGCAGCAACTTTGGGGGATTTTGAACTATACGAATTTGGCTAATGATGGCGATTGGCACGAAGGTCGAATGCTGGCATCTGGGCCAAGAATCAATCCTTGGTTGCAAGAAGCAAGTAGCCGAAAATTAGAGTCGGGAGATCTGGTCGGCTTTGATACGGATATGGTTGGCCCTTATGGCTATTGCGCGGATTTGTCGCGAACGTTTCATTGTGGCCCTACTAAGCCAACCAATCGACAAAAGCAGCTTTATCAACTAAGCGTTAATGAAATAGAGCATAATTTAAATTTGATTAAAGCCGGGGCGAGCTATTCGAGTATTCAGCAAAATGCGTTTCAAACCCCAATGGAGTTTCGTAAGCAAGCTTATCCATGTGTGATTCATGGTGTTGGTATGTGTGATGAATATCCCCATCTGCACCAAGGTTATCGTGAGCCGATAGAATTTGATAATCATTTGCAACAAGGTATGGTGATTTGTGTCGAGAGCTATATTGGCGCGGTCGGCGAACCAAATGGTGTAAAATTAGAACAGCAGGTATTGGTGACTGAAGAGGGATATGAACTATTAAGCACCATGCCATATGAAACAGCTCTAATGTGATCAAATAGCCACTATAAATGAAAAATGAATGAAAGCGCCCCAAATATCCCGACTACCATGCAAGCTGTTTTGCTGACAGGCCACGGTGGCTTCGAGAAACTTGATATTCGTGATGATGTTGCGGTACCGAGTCCGGAACCAGATCAAGTACTGATTAAGGTCAAAGGCGCTGGAGTGAATAATACCGATATCAATACACGTATTGGTTGGTATTCGAAAAGTGTTTCTGAAGATACTAGTGCCGGTGGTGATACTGGCTTTGCTTCAAATACGGATGAGGATGGTGGCTGGGCTGGCGAACAACTCAAATTTCCTCGTATTCAAGGTGCCGATTGTTGTGGTGTGATCGTGGCCGTGGGCACCAATGTTGATCAATCGCGAATTGGCGAACGTGTCATTGTACGAACCATGATAGCGGTTGGTGATCCTAAAGATGTAATAACCTATTGCACTGGGTCGGAGGTAGATGGGGCTTTCGCGGACTACATGACCGCTGAATCAAAACACGCCTTGGCGGTTGATTGCAATTGGAGTGACGCTGAACTGGCATCACTCCCTTGCGCCTATTCGACCGCTGAAGCCATGTTGTATCGAGCCCAATGTTGTCGACGAAACTGTGTTGATAACCGGAGCATCCGGCGGTGTTGGGTCTGCCGCAATACAACTAGCCAAACGTCGAGGCGCAAAAGTCATCGCCATCAGTAGTCATGTGAAATTTGACGAAGTATTAGCCATCGGTGCCGATCAAGTGTTAGATCGAAACGATGATATTGTAGAGCGGCTAGGCCCAAATAGTGTCGACGTTGTGGTGGACCTTGTTGCGGGGCCGAATTGGCCGCCACTGCTTGATGTGCTTAAACGTGGCGGTCGCTATGTTACTTCAGGGGCGATTGCCGGCCCAATGGTAGAGCTTGATGTACGAACATTGTATTTAAAGGATTTGAGCCTATTGGGTTCGACTTATCAACCGGATGTGGTTTTTGAAAACTTAGTGAGCTATGTGGAAGCTGGCGAGATTAAACCTTTGCTCGCCAAGACTTACCCGCTCGATCAAATCGTTAAAGCTCAACAAGCGTTCTTGGAGAAGAAATATATTGGGAAATTAGTCTTAATTCCGCGAGCTTAACTAGATGGCCAGATAAGGCTTTCATTGGCACTGATAAAGTGCAAATAAATACCCAGTTTATTAAGCTCATTTTTGAAGGAAGATGTTTACTCAGTATCGAATAACCTTTGAAAAGCACACCGAGAGAGGGCGCTTTTTCTATACATTTGCTTTGGGTAGTTAACGATATACTCTAAGTTCATTTAAACACGAGAATTTCGCCATGACCGTATACGCAATTGTTCAAGTCGATATCGTTGACCGTCAAGCCTATGACCGCTACCAATCTAAGTTCTGGGCGGTATTTAAACAATTCAAAGGCCAATTGCTGGTTAACGACGAGTCGCCAAAAGTGCTAGAAGGGGATTGGGGGCACAGTAAAATGGTGATGTTGTCTTTTCCCAGCGAACAAGAGTTTCACCGATGGGCTGATTCGCCCGAGTATGGCGAGATTGTTGGAGATCGTCGAGCGGGTGCAAATGTTAGCATTGTCTTAAGCCGGGAATTTAGTTTGCATGGCTAATACAGACACCGATAATCTGTATACTCAAGTTTATGAAATGGTGTGTGAGATCCCGGAAGGCAGGGTTGCATCTTACGGCCAAGTAGCGCGACTAATTGGGCGACCGAGACACGCCAGGCAGGTTGGCTATGCTTTAGCGGCATTACCCGAAGAACATGAAGTGCCGTGGCATAGAGTGGTGAACTCCAAAGGAGAAATTAGCCCGCGTTCAAAAGCGGGCTATGAAGATTATCAGCGTATTCTATTGGAAGAAGAGGGCGTTGAATTTAACCCTGCCGGCAGAATTTATTTAAAACAGTTTTTGTGGGACGCCTGAGCCATTTGGTGATTCAGCTGTACGGTTATTAATTAGCCAGCGTCGAGTTTATCCATCAGTCGAAATGTTTTTGCGATCGGAAACAATACATCGCTGCCCAATTGAGCACTCCGTTCGGCTGACCAGCCGCATAATTCGTTCGGCAAATCAGCGTTATCTTTGAATGGCATTTCGATTGTGAAGGACAGTGTTTTGAAATGCTCGCCTAGCCAATTTGCGGCGATGCGTAAATCGGCCTTCCCCGGCTGATCTTTTGGGTAGCCGTGAGTGTCTTGGAAATCAGGTGAAATACTCATATACGTATTCTTAAAACGTTGCTCAAGTTCCGCGTGCCGCTGGTCATAACTCGGGTTACCTTCGCAACCGGCAACAAAATTGTAGGGCAGTTCTTCATCCCCATGGATGTCTAAGAACAGATCACCACCTTCGGCCATCATGCGTTCACGCACTAAGTATACTTCAGGGCTATTGCTCATAGTCGGTGATTGCCATTCTCGGTTTAGATTTGCGCCCGCTGCATTTGTTCTTAAATTACCGCGAGCGGAACCATCCGGGTTCATATTTGGCACAACATAAAACGCTGTTTCACCCAAGAGCTTACGTGCAGCGGGGTTATCTTCATCCAGCAATGAGTGTAAAAAGCCCTCAATAAACCATTCTGCCATTGTTTCGCCAGGGTGTTGACGAGCAATAATCCAGGCTTTTCGTTTCGGCGTGTCGCTCTCACTAATTCGCAGCAGACTCATCGCTCGCCCATCAAGTGTTTGCCCAAGAGTTTCTTGAGTGACGCGGGTATCGGCTTGCGCCCAAGCTAGTAAATCTAAATGGCGCTCATGACTGTAGGGCGTAAAATATGAAAAGTACACCGAGTTTTGAATCATTTGAATTTCGAAACTCAATACCCCATCCTCATAGGTACTTGGGGTTCTGAACCAGTCAGCACGATCCCAGGAGGTACACACATTATAATCGGGCCAACCGCCTGTATAGGAAGATTCGCCTGCGTTAACAATACTAATCCTGCATGTTTCGCCAATAGTTGCCTCAAGCCTAAAGTGGAAAAACTGCAGAAAGTCGCTGGCGTTATCTTTGGCAATGGCCAGTTTGATATCTTTCGGGTTGGAAGCGTCAATAACGTTGATATTACCGCTGTCGAATTGGCTTGAAATGATAACAGGCTGCATATTGGTGCTCAGTGTAAGGGGCGTTAACTAATAATGCGTCTAGCATAAGAATCAAAGGAAAGAATGTCTATTGATAAAACCTGTTGTATAGTGATTTCAAAATAAACGGCGAAATAAGCCTAAAACAACAGGAGGATATGATGGATTTATTTAGTGTAAATTGGTTAGCGGTCATCGTAGCTGCAGCGAGCGGTTTCGTGGTTGGCGGTATCTGGTATGGGCCGATTATGGGTAAAAAATGGATGGGAGCTGTCGGTTTGACCGAAGAAGATATCAAAGGCGGTAACATGGGGGCGATCTATGGCGGCGCCTTTGCGTTTAGCTTACTTGCTTCCTGGGCGCTGGCTCATACCTTTGCCAGTTATGGGGTGGATTTTAGTTTTCAGGTGAAGGTGATGACGGCTATCGGTGTTGCTCTTGGCTTTATTGTTCCAGCGATCGGCACCAATTATTTGTTTTCACAAAAATCTAAGACGTTATTTTTTATTGATGCTGGGTACTGGTTACTATTCTATACAGCAATGGGCATCGTTCATGCTTTGTTGTCTTAAGTCGCCTGTCACTGACAAACCGATATCGAACTCCTCTGATTTATGATCTTGGTATTATGGTTAAAAGCAGACCGTAATGAGTGAGTTTGTAGACTATCTTCATGAAGTGTTTATCGAATTCGGAGCGATCCGATCCCGAAAGATGTTTGGCGGCTACGGTATTTTATCATAACGACCTAATGTTTGGGCTGGTAGCCGATGACGAGCTCTATCTTAAAACCGATAAAGACAATGTATCTCGGTTTGAGGAACGTGGGCTCGGTGCGTTCGAGTTTGTTGCAAAGGGTAAAACATCGACCATGTCTTACTTCCTGGCGCCCGAAGAAATTTACGATGACCCTGCAGAAGCTAAATATTGGGCAGAATTGGGATTTCAAGCGGCGCTTAGAGCCGATGAGGTCAAAAGAAAACGACTGGTAAAGAAAAAAAACAAGAAAAAAGTAGACAAACTAAAAAGGCTAATCATTGAACAGAATCAGCCCCAAAAAGTTACTCAATAGTAAATGGACCGCCGTTGCACCAATCAAAAAGGAAAAACACTTTTTGATCGTCGATGTCGAATACGATGATGAGTCGAATGTCGTAAGCTGTCTAATTGAAGCGGTAATTTCGAAACGCCGGTATGATATACAATGGCGAGAATTGAGAGACTCGAGCGTATGGTTTATCGGTTGGAATTAGTCAAATGGGAATCGGCGTGCGCACTGTTTTCGCATTGAACCCAAAAGTCTTGATTCGCTTTCTTGGCTTGGCTTAGTAAGTCGAGTTTGGAAATCATTTTTATATAGTCTTGTTCTGGGCTGAATTTAGCGTACACCGTGGCTAATAATTTTTCTGGCTTAGGGCCGTTGAAGCAACCGGTATTTACACTTACAGAAAAATGACCGCTACCTTCGATATCGTTTTGTCGGATATTTTTTATGCGATTCTGTGATAGGCGCATGCTCTCCGCGGCCTCTCCCTGCAGGTAGAATAAGGTGATTCTTTGATTCGCTTCCACAAGCTGACTGAGCTCTTGCACTTCGCTATTGGCTCTAACCGTTGCCTTAGATATGTTATTGAATGTATGCCGATTGTCTTCTGACTGAAAGCCCAACTCAAGACTGACTGACTCATCCTTCAGTTGTATTAATTTGTCGGTGATAACGGCAATTTGAATGTGGCTAGGGTTCGCCTCGAGTGGGTCAAAGTTGCGCAGCTTCCATAAAGTGCTTAATGGCACTGAAGTGCATGCAGTGAGCAGGGCTATAGCAATTAGCGAACTGATGACGTTTTTTATGTGCATGGTTTATTCGTCGTTAATCTGTCGAAGCCGCTCTCGCTCGCGTGTATAGCTTTCATAATCTATTGCTGAATGGTTAAGACATTCTTGGCGCGCGCTTTCATTGAGTTCTCGTTCGCAGCGGCTTCTGTTATTTTCTTGAATACCTTGATACAGCTGCTTGTTCGAACAGGCGTTTAAAATACATGCGCATAGGCTGATTAATAGCAGTTTCTTAATCGTCATTTTTATACTCTAGGATATCGCCGGGTTGGCATTGGAGAAAATCACAAATTCTTTCAAGTGTATTAAATCGAATACCTTTAACTCGGCCCGTCTTTAGCAGCGATATATTTTGTTCCGTTATGCCAACGTACTCAGCGAGATCTTTCGACCGTTTTTTACGCATGGCCAACATAGTATCGAGATTGATGATAATGCTCATGATTATTCTTACCGACCCTAATCTACACGAACGACGCGTTTTCTTCTGAGAGTTGCCGTCCTTCTTTAAAGCTCCAGCTGATGGCCAGAAAGACTAGAGCAGTGAATAGGATCCAAAACTCATTTGAGCCGAAGCTTACAACCAGCGCTTTCTGATTGGGTCCGTTGCTAAGCGTAAGTAAAACACTTAAGACGATGGTGTTGAGTACTTTGAATAGGGCACTTGCAAACAGAGCAACGCCGAAGCGGTGCATCGCTTTAACACTGTCCTCAGTAAAAATTTGACCACGCCTGAAATTCTCAAACAATTGCTTTAACTGGCTTAAGGCGTAAACAACCACCAGTGTTGAAAATAGGCTATACGCAGCGGCACACACAATTTGCCAGGAATTAATGGCTTGTATATCTAGGTTGATTGTCGCGGTAATTGGGAGGCTTTGTGGGCCTAGTTCAAAATTAAGCCAATACCATATCGTCATCACAGGCAGCGCTATCATTAGTGTTACGCAGGAAATAGACATTAGGGTAGAGAGCCGTTGCATGTGTGTCTTGTTCATGATGTGTCATGTAGTAATAGTGTTTTAATTAAAATACACGAAAAATAATATAAAACAATAAAAAATTATCGTAAAACAATAATAAATGCATTTCCTGATTTGAAATCATCGGGTGGTCATGTATTTGCCTGACGGTCTAGGCGAAATAAAAATCATCACACATCGGTCTGTTACCATGACCAAACCAATCGACATCAAAGGATCATTATGCAAGCTATTACGCAAAAGCGACTTACGTTCCAGAATCGCGATAATCTCACTCTGTCTGGAGCATTGCATGCACCGGTGACAGAGCCTGTTGCTTATGCGTTATTCGCTCATTGTTTTACCTGCACTAAGAGTATTAATGCGGCGGTTAAAATTTCTGAAACACTGGCTGAACAAGGTATTGCGACCTTGAGATTTGACTTCACCGGTTTAGGCGGCAGTAAAGGTGATTTTTCTGATAGCAACTTCTCCACCAATATCAATGATTTGATTGATGCGGCCGAGTTTCTCAAACAAGAATTTGAAGCGCCACGATTACTGATCGGCCATTCCTTAGGTGGCACGGCAATACTCGCGGCGTCACAGCACATTGCATCCGCTACCGCTGTTGCTAGTATCGGCTCGCCATCAAATCCTGAACATATTTTACACTTGCTAGAAGAACATCTTGCAGAGTTAAAACATTCGGGATCGGCTGACGTAAAATTGGCTGGTCGACCGTTTAAATTTAAACAAAAGTTTGTCGATGATGTCCGCAGCCACCAAATAAATTATCGTCATCTCCGAAAAGCGTTAATGATTATGCATTCGCCATTAGACGATACCGTGTCGGTTGATGAAGCTGGTAAGATCTTCTCTCAAGCATTACACCCAAAAAGTTTTGTCAGTTTGGACGGAGCGGATCACTTATTGAGTAATGCGCATGACTCGGAATACGCAGCTCAGGTATTAGCCAGTTGGGCTTCCCGTTATATTGAAAACGACGCTGGCTCGAATGTCGAAAATCAGGGTGTTTCAGCAAGCGCGAAAACCTCACAAGGATTTTTGTGTCAGGTGAACGCCAATGGTCATCGTCTAATTGCCGATGAACCTAAAGCAATGGGCGGCACCAATTTAGGGCCCTCGCCTTACGATCTGTTGGGCTCAGCACTGGCAACTTGTACTGCGATGACGCTGAATATGTACGCGAGGCATAAGAAAATTGATCTGCAACAAGTCGAGGTTTTGGTTGACCATAGCCGACTGCATGCGGAAGACTGTATTGATTGTGAAAAATCAGCTGGCAAGGTTGATGTTTTTAATCGTGCCATCACATTAGAGGGTAACTTAAGCGCTGAACAAGAGGCCCGAATGTTGCAGATTGCTGATCGTTGTCCGGTTCACAAAACGCTTGAGAACGAAATTAAGATCACTACCGAACTAGATAATTAGCCACAAGCTGATCGAGTGTTATCATGTCCTTCACTAACATTTCTTGTCCAAAATGTGCCTCGACCAATCGCGTGCCCACTGAGCGCTTAGGCGATCGGCCAAGGTGTGCAAAGTGCAAACACACGCTGTTCGAAGGGAAGCCGATTGAGTTGACCGCCGCCAATGTTGGTGGGGTATTAAATCACAATCAAGTGCCAGTGTTGGTTGATTGCTGGGCTCCATGGTGTGACCCATGTCGAAACTTCGCACCTACCTTTGAGTTGGCCGCGCAAGAATTTGAGCCCAAATTACGGCTCGCTAAGCTAAACACCGAAGAACAGCAACAGGTCGCAGGCCGCTGGCAAATACGCTCAATTCCAACCTTGATACTATTTAGAGCGGGTAAAGAAGTAGCACGTGTCGCAGCTGCCATGTCGCTTACGCAAATGAAACAATGGCTCGGCCAACATGGCGCGCTGTAATCAAACCTAATTTAGGGAACTTTAATATGCATACCATCGATATTATTTCTGACGTCTCGTGCCCCTGGTGCATTATTGGCTATCGTTCATTGCAATCGGCCTTAGCTGAGTTGGACGCCGAAGAATCGGTGGCGATCTCCTGGCGACCATTTGAACTAAACCCGGGAATGCCACCCGAAGGCCAGGATCGTGTAGAGCATATTCAACAGAAATATGGATTGACCGAAGAGCAGAGTAAAGCAAATCGCCAAAACCTGATTGATCGGGGTTTGTCGGTGGGTTATCAATTTAACTTTCCTGAAGACGGCCGAGTTTATAATACGTTTAACGCTCACCGTTTGATTCATTGGGCCAAAGATTACGATTTACAAACCGAACTTAAGTTGGCCTTATTTGACCTTTATTTTCAACAAGCTGGTAATCCCAGCGATGACAAACAACTACTGTCTTGTGTCGAGAAAGTAGGGCTGCCAAAAGACAAAGCTCAAGAAATTTTACAATCTGATAGATATCTCAAAGACGTTCGAGCCGATCAACAACTCGGGCAGCAACAAGGCATTAATTCGGTGCCAGCGTTTATTTTCAACAATAAATACCTTGTGTCAGGCGGTCAGCCTAAAGAAGTGTTTATGAATGCAATACAAGAGTTAAATAAAGAAGCTGAGTCTAATGTTTAATATGATCAATAGCATGATGATATCGATCCATGTCGCGAGATATTAACGTATCACCGAGTTCTGGAACTATGGTTATGAATTTCACAAAATAGAGCTCGATTATAGAGTCTTTGAGACTTGATTGGCGCGCTTGAATTGAGGCATCTCCATTTGGCCCACAAAAAGCCCAGACAGAATTAATATGGCTGCGATTAGTTGTGACGCAAGAACTACCTCGTCATAAAACCAATAGCCGCCTAAAATACCAAATACAGGAACCAATAATGTCATTGGAGCGACCGCTGAAATCGTGTACTTCATAATCATTTTGTTCCACAGCCAATACCCGAAAAGTGTGGTTGGGTACGCCTGAAAAAGAATTGAAAACAATACCATTTGATTGAAATCACCAGGTAATAAAATCACTACCTCAAAACCCTGAGTTACGATAGCGAGTAACAGCAGTGGCAAGGGAGCGAACAGCATGCCCCAGAGATTAAATGCGAAAACAGATCGTGTATTGGCCCGCTTCACAATCAGGCCGTTTAAACTCCAGAACACAGAAGCAATCAAAACTAAAACGATGCCTTTTGCTGTGACAGATCCGCTTTCGGCATAGATTATCAATATTAAACCCAGTAGGGCGAGTGCGCATCCAAGTAAATTTTTACGGGTGATTTTCTCATTTAGGAAAAGCCAGCCGACCAATAGACTGCTGACAACACTCATATCCAGTAGCAAAGATGCCATGCCGGCGGATAAACCAGCACCAATTGCGAGTGTGGTCATGCCCCAAACACCAACCCCGAACGACACTCCGTATGCAATGAAATAACGCCATTGAACATCGGGCTTTTTAATAAAAAAGATCAACGGAAAGACCGCAAAGGTAAACCGCATAGTGGTTAATATCAATGGGTCTATTTCGCTAACCCCTAGCTTTATCACACTAAAGTTAAAGCCCCATAAGGCCATCAGAGCAAACAATAATATAAAGTCTCGTAGACTCATTTTATTCTTACCTTGTTAGTTTTCAGAGAGTGTAGTTAACGGCTATAGAGCCCAGTATCCACAGAAAAGCGAAAAGTGTGCAGATTCAATTTACCGCATAAATTAAGGTACAATTACTGCTATGGCCCGTTTAAACCGCACAGACACAAGTGGCTCAATGACACTTTACGAAACACTTGCTCACCGAATCATCGACGACATAAAGGCGCGAAGGCTGCCCGTTGGCACTCGATTGCTTTCTCTCCGGTCTGTGTCTAAACAAAATGAAGTCAGCATGACTACAGCAACGAAAGCCTACGACTATTTACAACAAACAGGCTGGATTTATGCGCAGCCACAATCAGGATTTTTTGTTGCCGGTCAAATAGAGAAAATGTCGTTTCCCGTGTTAAGGGTGAAAAGTACCCAGCAAAGAGATCCTAAGCACTTCGCGCCAGAGAATGACTATGATCCATCGTCTGAGCGCTTTAGTCCGCTGGGTACGTCGATGATTGCACCAGAACTGCAGCCCAGCATTGCTCTAAAGCGCACGATTAAACGTGTAACGCACAGGGCGGGTAAAAACCTGTTTCGGTATCCCAATCCTCGCGGTGAGAACGGGCTCAGACAGGCACTTGCGGAGCATTTCCGGTTAAAAGGCGTTTCTTTTACCGTCGATGATGTTGTAATTACCAGTGGTTGCATTGACGCGGTTAGGCTCGCTGTTGAAAGCCTTTCTCAAATAGGTGACACCATCGCGATTAGCTCACCCTGCTTTAGTGGCCTACTCGATTTACTCGCAGGATTGTCTCGAAGAGTTATTGAAATTCCAATTCAGAACAACGGTTTAGATATGGATTATTTGGAATCAATAATGCAACAGGGGTTGGTGAAAGCCGTGTTAATTAGCACGTCAAATATCAACCCAATTGGTATAACGCTGTCTATAGAACAAAAGAGGATGTTAGCAGAGTTGGTTGCGAGGCATAGGATTCCCTTAATCGAAGATGACGTTTACTCTGAGCTAAGCTTTCAAAATCAAAGCGTACTTCCCGTTAAGTATTGGGATAAAGAAGGCTACGTACTTTGGTGTGGATCATTTTCGAAAACCTTGGCCGCAGGTTTACGAATAGGATGGTGTCTGCCAGGTCGATATTTCGAGCACTATCTTAAACAACATACTCTTACTAGCTTTGGAGTGAATGGTCTAATGCAAATATCCACAGCAGAGTTTATTAATACTGGAGAATATCGGGCACACGTAAATAAAGTTCGCTTGAGTTTGGATAATCAAATTCATGCTTACAGAAGGTTTCTGATCGATCATTTGCCCAATGATTCAATAATCAGTGCGCCAGACGGCGGGCTTGTGCTCTGGGCGCAAATTCCCAACCTGAATGCCGTGCGCTTAGAACAAGAAGCGTTTAAAAACGGTATCGATATACGCAGTGGGGCTCGCTTTAGCACGCACCATTTTTACCGTGACTGTTTTCGCATCAACTGTGGTTGGCCTTTGGATGATACCGATGATAAAACAGGCACACATGCACAGCTTTCAGAATTATGTCAACTTGCGAATAAATTAGTCACCGAAAATTGAACAAATGCAGCTTCAACAACGGTCACTTTGATCGCAGCTGGATGAGGTCGAACTCACTCATTAACACAAACTAAAGTACGATGTCTCGCATTGAAGTGATTGAGGCGGTACCAGGTGATGTTGCCGCCGTTACAATATTTCCACTCAGATCCGAATCGGAGTTTGTTTCCTGACCATTGGGGAGGAGTAATTGTGCACGCAGGGTTTCACGTGCCCGCGAAGTTGACATGTCTCTATCGTGCTGTTGATGATCGAAGCGCAGAGGGTCAAATTGACGCAAAGCCGGGAAGGTCAACCCTGTGAGGACTTCGATGGTAGTAAGTCGCACCTGTTCCAGAACCGGGTCGAAAGGCAGTGGTTGGTCACTGTCGTAATCACGTTGCCAGACAAGAAACCCAGCGGAACGCATTGTGCCGCTTAACTCGACAGAAACTACTTTCCAGAATCCTGCCGGGATGCGGATCGGTTCTTCATTAGCGCCGTTTTTATGTTGCGGATCGTCTTCAGTAAACACCGGGCCGGTAAAAACACAGGCTCGTTGTCCGTCTTCTTCTACACGTTCTAGCATCCAGTCTTCTATTTTTCCCCAAGCATCGCTATGAAGGTTTCCGTGCTGTGGGGCGATATTTGACCACATATCGCTTTCTCTTTCTGCCACCCCGGCATCGCTTGAATTTCCCCAAGATAGACTTTTTCGTCTCGCTAAATGACCTTGGTCCCAAGGGTTGGGGCCAAATCCAAAGCGTTCACTCTCCCGATAACCTCGGTCTCGGTCAACTTGCAAAGACCGCGGTTGTATTTTCGGGTCGTTTTTAAAGCTGCGACTGGTGACTTGAGAGGGTAAAAGTGTATTCCCATCGATATTATGGGCTGAAACAAACGCAAACCCGCGCTCTTGATTAAATAATATGGAATGACGCAGGTGATGAATGTAGGCACCTTGATACGCAGCTTCCATCACTCGACTATTAGCAACCGGAAGCGGAATGCGATGGCCGGCAATGAATTCGGGATTGTAGGGCATGGGTGAACATAAATGGCTGATCTGTATATACTGTGCCACTTTGAAAACGACAAAGCAAGAAAACGCATCAGTCTAACTAAGGGCGGTGAGGCGACCTCATTGTTTGCGGGCTATTGATCGTGCAATAAAAAGCCGAGCTATTGCTAGCTCGGCTACGCGACTCATATTTACTCGGTTTTAGAACTGACCTACCGAGGTTTTATCGGTGTTTGACGTGAACTGATTGTTCGCTCCGCCTTGCCATTGAATATTTTGATTTGGGTTGGTTTCAGAACGTTTCAAACATTTCCATTGAATAGATAAATCCCTGGGTACTTCTATTTGACCCGTCCAAGTGGGGTAGTTAGCTGCGCTCAATAACACCGCATTGGCTTGGCTCCAATTACCCAATTCTGTTTGGTTACCAACGACGTATACACTTTGACCAAACTGTGTGAAACCGTTACGACATTCAAAACTGATTGTAACTGTGTCACCGCCACCGACTTGCTTGACTGCAGTGATTTGTTGTGTGCGGTCATTGAAGCTTATGTCATAGGTTCCGGGCTCGGTAATAAGGAAGTCTTGATTCGGATAAGCTTCGTTCCAGTTTTGAAAACGTGCGATTTTAAAGCGAGGGTTGCTACCGCCAAACGTTTGCGTTGTGCGCCATAAGCCGTCACTGAAGGTCATGTTACTTGTACCCCAGGAGTTCGGGGTGCCTCGGAAATACGCATTGCTCCAAAGTGGACCGTCGGGATCAACCTCGACCATGGCTTCAACATGAATCGCCGTTGCTCTAATCGGAGCAACATTGAACTGTGCGGAGCCGTCGCTATTGACAGTAATGACTGGTCCATTGCAGCTTCTCGCCGATTTATTAAAGTCACCGTTAACCACGTCGCAGTAAGTTCCGGCAGGTAAGCCTGTCTGGAGTGAACGGTTCAATTGTTGGCCATCTTGGCGGTTGATTACAACAAAGCCGCGATCCCCTCGGCCAAATGCAATCTGATTACTACCGTTGTCCCACCAGTTGCTTAATTCAAACGCCGAGCTGGTTACATTGCGAAACTCAACCATATTAGCCACGCCGCGCCAACGATGTTCGCATACCCAATTGATATTGCATCCGTCACCAGAGTGTACGCCGTTGGATGGCGGACCTTGGTTCTCGCCTTCGAAAAAGTAACTCGACATCACTTTTGGATAACCATACGGGTAGGCCAAACTGAAAATCTCACCCAACTCATATATCTCATTTGAGTCTTTATAGGTCAGGGTATTTTCAGTTTTTTGTCTCTGGTCGTCATGGTTCGAGACAAACGTTACGGCCGTCTCGCTGGGTAACCATCCATCGAAGGTACGAATGTTACGAAGATCTTTTATTGGCCCGCGTCCTTTGAAATAAAAGCCTAATGTACGCTCCATATTAAATTCTGTTATATCGCCATTTTGAAGGTATTCAGGTGGTTGTACCGCCTCGCCAGCAGCCCCGATTACTTCTTGAAAAATATAAACGTCTTGAATCAGTTTCGCTTTGATTGCAGCGATGTCTCCACTCGGCATGTGCTTGGCTGCATCTATTCTAAAACCCGCGACACCAAGGCCGATAAGATCATTCATGTAGTCGGCGATCTTTTGACGCACGTATTCTGACTCGGTTTTTAGATCGTTCAATCCCACAAGGTCACAGTTTTGTACCGAAAATCTGTCGTTGTAATTAATGGGGGTGCGGCAATTATGGAAATCATTTTCACCGTAAGGGACTTCCGGAAAACTCCTGTCTAAGGCCGCCATATGGTTAATTACCGCATCGACGTAGATATCGACACCAACAGCCTGACAACGATTTATCATCGATTGAAATTCAGCTCTGGAACCACTTCGACCAGTGATTTCATAACTCAGGGGTTGATATCGAGACCACCATTCGCTTCGTATAATTGATTTTTGCGGCGGAGATACCTGAACTGCAGCGAAGCCCTTTGGGCCTAAATGCTGTTCACATTCGACTGCTATATCATTCCAACTCCATTCAAATAAATGAACAAATGCGGTTCTGTCTTGCGCTTGCGCAGCTTGGCTAAAGCTAAATGAGGCAGCTAAGGCCGCCAATACGCCTAATTTTTTAAGCATATTCTCCTCGGTTATGGTTAGTATAATATTAGGGACTACCAGACTATGCGGATGTCACATAGTTGACAATTTGGTGAATACGTATTCATGTGCCTGCATACGTATTCATGTTTGAAATGTAATGTGCCCCTTGGCTTGAGATCGGCGTTTAGCCCTTTACTACACACCACTTCGATTTTTCTCTTTAAAAATCAATGGCCTCAATACTATGTTTTTTATCGAGAAATCGCAAAGAGAAGATAGGGTACTAAAAATAAAGCTCTGGATACCAGTCCGGTTCCGGTTGCCGAAGAGATCAAGCGCTAACTCAAATTGCGGGTGTAAGTAATTCTAGAGTGCGTGAGTTCTCTAACACATTAGAGTTCGCTCAAAATATTAATCGTACTTTTACGCAACTGGCATAACATATCACTCATTACTTAGGGATTTGTCAGGAATCGCTGGTCGGTAGAAGCCAGAACTCTTTTAACATGGTAATCACAGAAACCAGCTTCAACTATGTGAGATTTTAAAAAACCGTAAAAGATTTAAATGCCGCTTTCTAAATGCCGTTTTAAAGAATTCGCGTTCTTGGACAGAATGGTTGTCGTAGGAGATATCAATATCGTCACCTATTGAAAAATGCCTAAAGAATGCTGAACATTCCTGAATCAATGGGTGTTCAACTTGGGATTTTTCCATGACAAGTAGATAACGCGACGTATCGCCAAGAAACCCAAATACTAACAGCCAATATAAACAAAGGTATACATCCCCGTCCAGACATTCCTGCTCGTCTTCAAACTCAGTAATTAGATGTGCATGCGAATCGTAACCGAAATCTACATAGGTGTCGTGAATCTCATCCGTGCCTAACACCCAAAACAGGTAACTGATTTCCAGGTAACGACTCCATAAAAATTCAGTACTAATATCGAGTGGAGCTTGAGGTTCACTCGGATAGCGCTCTTGAAAATAGCTGCTCTCGTTGAATTCTATTTCTCTAATTTCTGAATTCTCATGGCAAAATCCCATTACACCGCCACATTCTCTGTGGTTGAATGCCACCCTATCGCCTGTTCCGGGAAGGATGGAAAAGTCTTCATCAATATCCTCATCTTCGACCTCATAAAGCACGGCTGCGCCTGAAAAATCAGGGTAACCATAGCCCCAGTTTTCATGGTAAGTGAGTTTTTTTTTAAACGCTTCAAATAAAGCTAAATCTTGATCTTTCATAGATAACTAGGCTTCTCCAATTTCGTCCTCGTATCTGCAAATGCTTTTTTGCTTGAGTTGTGGGGACATTGGGTGCATCAGTTCTTTGATCGAACCTGCTCTTGGAGTTTTTTGTACACCTCTCTCTTTTTCTCCCTTATCTCTCTCTGTCTGACCTTAAAGTCCTCAGATTGAAATGGCTTTCGTTCTTGAACTGATTCTGGTTTTATCTGCGCTCTTTCTGTCTCAGAGTTATAATAGTAATGCAAACCTGCTCTAAGGGTTATCATCAAGAGTACCAGCACGACAAAACTTTTCAATCTTCTCATTCTATTTTCCCGCTAACGTTAAACAGCTATAACGTGGCAATGCATGGTATTACGAATCAATCATACAACATCGTTTAAACCGCTTGCCACTACCGCAGGGGCAGGGTGATTTTTTACGGATGCGTTCAGCGACATGCACATCGGCTCGGTTTTGTTTATAGAATAGTTCTAAGTATTTGTATAGCTCAGGATGTTTCCGCTTTAATCGTTTTGGGCGTTCAAAGAAGTACTCACTTGCCACCGATAAAAATTCGGCATTGTTGGTAGCCCCATAGTCTCTAATATCGCTCTTGCCCGCGTTGATTTCCTTGATTTTTCTGGCGACCAGTTCTAACCATGGTAAAGCGTGCCCAGACTGGCTGATTTGTCGGGGCAGGCCGTCGATATCGCCGTCGGCCATGTCGATAAGGTGTGCGAATTCATGTATGGCCACATTGCGCTTATCTGCGCTGTTGTCGAAGCCCAAATGTAACGCCGGCTGACTTAAGATCATCTTGCCGCGTAAGTGAGCAGTTCCAACTAAGCCCGTAATGTTTGAATCGTTTTGGTGAAACTCGGAACTTTCGTTAAACGAACTCGGTACCAGATAGACTGTGTCGACCTTGACGTAATGCCATTGCTCGAAACCCCATGCGAGGATCACCGAACCTGAAGCGACCAGTAAGCGGTCGGCCTCGCTGACCTCTAGTTCATGACCGACGATCTCAGTGCTTTGAATAAAGGAAATGCAACATTGTTCAAACAGTGCTTTTTCTTCAGCGCTTAAGTTTCGATAAAACGTAACTTTGTTATTAAGTATGTCACGTTGATGCCGGGTCATCTCAATGGGTGCCAGGGGTTCCGGGAAAAGCGCAGCGCGCAGGCGAGAGAATAAATTGCAAAACACGATGAGACCGAAATTGAGTTAGTTGGCGGGTCTAGATTGCCATGTGCAGCTGGCACTATCAATGTACTTTTATTCGTCGTTTTATGGGTTAAGAAGAGTTGATCCTGCGTGATTATTCAGTCTTTCGCCGAATTAGCTTATTATGCTACCAAATACAATACAGGATTAGACTATGAGAGCTTTTCGAATTTCTTCCTCCATCGGATCATCACTTCTGGCAATCGCACTTGCATTAAGTTCGACAGGCAGCTCGGCTCAAGACAACACCGATAAACAGTTTGAAAGACTGATGGAGGCGCATTGGGCCGCTCAATTAAAACGGAGTCCCGAATTTGCAACCAGCCTGGGAGTAAGGGATTACGACCACTTATTGAGCGACCCATCACTAGAGGCATATGATGCATGGATAAACCAAGCAAGGAAGTTTGCGACTGATTTAGAAACAATACCGACGTCGAAGTTGAGCGATGAAAATAGACTAAACCATTCTTTGCTGCTGTTGGACTTAAATAATGAAATAGAAGGGGCAAACCACGGTGGGAAGTATCTCATCATGAATAATCGCTCAGGACCTCATTTAAACTTAACTGGCATGGTCAGCCGCTTACCGTTTTTTAAGCAGCGTGATTATGAAAGTTACTTGAAGCGACTCGCGGGCATGTCTGAGTACTTAACTCGCGCGACTAACAGAATTCGCTCTGGTCTAGAGGCAGGTTGGGTTCAGCCTTGTGAGCCTATGAACGGCTATGAGCAGTCGATTGAAACCCATCTGGTTAAGGATGTTTCGAAAAGCATCTTTATGTCGCCATTTAACAATCGGCCGACAATTGTCAGTGAAGCAGACTTTAAGAAAACAAAAGATGGCGCCGAACAGATAGTTCGAGACGACGTGTTGCCGGCGTTAGCTCGTTTCAAAACATTCTATTTAGAAGAATACGCGCCGCAATGTCGCGCGAAAGTGGGTGTAGATGATATGCCTGGCGGTAAGGACTACTACGATCATCGCGTGGCTTTTTTTACCACTACCAACGCTACGGCTGAAGAGTTACATAAAATCGGACTGTCTGAGGTAGCGCGAATTAAAGCAGAGATGCTCGAAGTGATAAAAGAGGCGAAGTTCGACGGTAGTTTTGAGGAATGGTTGATTTATCTGCGTGATACGCCAGAGTTTTACCCGAAAACAGCCGAGGAGCGCATGCAAGCGGTGGCGACCATTACTAAAAAGATGGACGGCCAGCTACCCAAATTATTTGGCAAGTTGCCTCGCATGCCATATGGCCTGAAGGAGATCCCATTAGATATTGCCGAGAAAACTACAACGGCGTATTACAATCGACCCGCCGGCGATGGCTCACGCGCCGGTTTCTACTTTGTTAACACTACCTTGCTCGATACTCGACCTTTGTATCAGCTTGAGGCTTTGTCATTGCATGAAGCGGTGCCGGGTCATCACTTGCAAATCGCCTTAGCTCAAGAGCTCGATTTACCGAACTTTAGAAAATACGGTGGCCAAACTGTATTTGTTGAAGGCTGGGGCTTGTATTCAGAGCGGCTCGGTTTGGAGGTAGGTTTCTATCAAACGCCCTATACCAATTTTGGCCGCCTTTCTTATGAAATGTGGCGTGCGTGTCGATTGGTGGTGGACACAGGTTTGCATAGCAAAGGCTGGTCTCGACAACAAGCGATTGATTATATGGCGGAGAATTCAGGCTTATCGATGAATAACATTACCTCAGAAGTCGATCGCTATATCTCCTGGCCTGGACAAGCGCTGGCCTATAAAACCGGCGAGTTAAAGATTCGGGAGCTTCGAGCACGAGCTGAACAGCAACTCGGCAACAACTTTGATGTGAGAGAATTTCACGATAAAGTTCTGGAAAACGGAGCGTTGCCGCTGTCGGTGTTAGAACAAATAATTGACCAATGGTTGTCGTCTAAACCCTAGAATAAAGCTGGCGAGCTCGACTTGATATCGAATGGATTAGATATCTAATTGGGCTCGCATTTGCTGGACATCCTTATAGCCGCCGGACATTTCGGCAAGCCGTTTTCCATTGCCATCGCTTACCGCAAAATAGGGCACACCTTTTGCGCCAATATCCTTAAAATAACGTCCGTTAGCATCAGCCAAAATTGCACCTTTATAACGCTTGCTGTACTCGAGAACGTTATTCATCGAGTCCTTGCCGATCACCACCGTAGCCGAAATGCCATCTCGATCGAGCTCGCTGACTAAGTTATTAATCATTGGAGTGAGCGACTTGCAAGCAGGGCACCAAGGCGCAACGTATACGACCAGGCATCGATCTTTTTCACAGGCACCGCCGACCTTAATGACTTCACCGGTTTGGCGTGCGTTTTGATATTGGTTTAGTTGTGCGTATGGCATATCTTCCGGAAGGCTCATCAGCCATCCGAGTGCGCCAACGGCCAGCAAAATTGCAATTCGTTTCATCGTAACGCTCAATCAATTCCTATTTGAGCGAATAGTGTGCCTCAATAATGGTTTGCAATCAAAACTGAGCAGTAAATTATTCTACTGACTAAAACCGGTTGCCATGTATTTGTTATCGGCTTGATAATCTATCTAAGCGGCAGTGTTGGGTCCCCTAAATAAGCCCAGTTATGCAGCATTTGATTACCGCTCGCCATGTCGTTTTTTGCTCTGAAAATAGCTTCACCAACTGTCTTGGAATCAGCCAAATTATTTAGATAACGCTCAGCGAACACTGCATTTTCCCGGTATTCGCCCAGTACCGCAGCACCGTGGATACCCGCGGCCCCCGCATCGCCTGCAAATAGCCATTGATGTGCTAAGGTATTGACGCTGGGGTGCTCATAGTTCGACGTGTAACAGGCTAATGGCATAACCAGAGTTGGCTTACCTTGATTGCTCAAACTTCGCACGAAATCAGTGTTCACTAAGCCTTGAAAGCCCCATGACACATAACCGCCATGCCCGCCAAAACTAAGCAGTTCTAAGCCTTCGTTCAAATGGCTTTCGATTCTTTCTCTCGCCGTTTGCACTGGGTTTTCTAAGCCTTCATCAGCGAGCTCCTGCATCGCAATTCTTGAAACCGTATCAACTTGTTCTAGACGGCTAAGTGGAATGGCTAAGCGTCTATCCATTTGTTGGGTAAAGTTCAAATTACTCGAATCGTTGGGTTGTGAGATCAGCAATGCGTCCTGGTAAGGCGATGCATCGCGGTTTGTTTGCCAGTCGCGGGTCTTTTTAATAATGGTCGACAAGTCGGTAAGAGTTCTAACTGGCCAACGCCCAATAGCAAGATCTGGGATCTGATCGTTGTTCAAATCGGCATACACGTTATCGCTTGGCGTAAAGTCAAAAATACCTACTTTGCGATAATGAGTCGGTATGAAATTGACGATGTCTTGATCGAGGTTTCCATGGTAATCATAGGTGTGTCCACCAACGATAAGCAGGTTTTGTATTCCCTCTGTCTTATTGATTCCCTGTGGAAATGCCTGGGCAAGAAAGTTATCGAGCGCCTTGGGAGTGTTATTGCCATAGCCGTAGGTTTCGACCAGATCTAACCAATCAACAATGCTGACCTGATAGCCTTGTTGTTGTTTATACTCTGCGAATTCGTTTAAATCGTCACCAGCAAAGTGAGGATGGGTGACAATGATTAAGTTGCCTAAATCAGAATGCTGCAGCGTGATGTCGGCAATATGCATTGCGCTTGGTCTTGGTAGGTCGCCGTTTTGCGATATTGAAACGCGGAGATCAGAACGAAGACTCTGTTGATTGGGAAAGCTCGAAAAACGGATGGTATCGGCGGTGAAACTCGCTTCGACTTGTGAGAGTAGGCCTTGCTTGGTGTAGGCATAAACCAGAGCGGATGATGCATTTGGCAGCGATGCTTGATAACTCGCATTGGTATTGGTGATAAAGAAGTCGTACTGGTCTCGTTGTTCTAAAACTTCAGGTGCCGACAGGGTGATATCGTCAATCAGGATTAGGTCCGCAAATAACCCGGTATCACCGACAACCGTAACACTGACAATGTTATTGGTCTGAGTGACCAAACCAGCAGGCAGGGTTACGCGTTTACTATACCGAGATAAGCCGTCGAAAACGGCGTCATCGACTACGGTGCCGTTAACCGATATCTGCGCATGATGATCATCTATATCGCCACCCAAATTGATGCCCCCGAAAATTGTAAAGTCGAGAATCGTATCCACATTGGGGTTAATCGGGTGCGGAAAATTTACCGTATAATTTGCTGTCGACGGCGTGCCGCGGCTTACCAAACGCCGATCGTACCAAGGCTGATCGGCTTCAATACCGGCCGAGTAGACTTTGTCGCTGGTGGCTGTTACCGAAACCATGCCCGAGTTCAACCGATTATCAGAATCCGCTGTTGAATCATTAACGGAGCCATCAAACAAGCTCGCACTTTGCGCACGCGAACGATCAAGTCTGAGTTGATAAACATGGTTACTCAGGTACACGCTGTCGGAACCTTCAGGCTGTTTTACATTGATAATGATGCTATCGTCAAAACTAAAGCGATCATCCTCGCTAATCACATCACGAGGAGCAGCCTCACCGTTTATCGTGATGGCTAAGTTCTCTAATGCTGCCCCGTTCCAACTCGGTAAAATACTCAACACTTCTTGTGCGGGTATTGAATGAATGCCATTGGTTGCAAACTCAAGATTGAGCACGGGTCTATCAGCTCCGAGCTGTCTATTGATTAATCGTTGCGCTCGTTTCTTTGAAACTTTGCGCCAGCGTTGATTAATTTTTGTAAAACCGCGTGCGAGCATATTTTTTTCGAACGCCGCTCGTGTAGCGCTCCAGTCGACAGGTTCGGCATTGGTGTCTTCACCATATTCGGTGTTCAGCTCAAATGGGCCATAGAATTGCTCAAAGCCAGTATTGTCAATGGTTGAAATACCGAAGCGTTGTACCTCATTGTATTGTCGACGGTTGAGCCGGATTCGTTGCGTATAGCGGTTTGTTTCAGCGGTATCGAGTTCAGAGCCCAGGATCAGCTTATTGTTAAGTTGTTCCCAGCCAGACTGGGTTTCACCCCATAGATGAAACCCTAAGTGAAATGTCTCGGAGCTGGTTTCCCATTTAAAGGTGGTTCTACGACCCAGTTGGGTCACTAGAGCCTTACTCAAGGTCACCGGCGTGGTGAAAGTAGAGCTGAAGGCAATCGCCGAGATCTCTTCATCAACATGAGATCTTTCCCCGTCACTGACTCGGTCTTCATCGTAGGTGAAAATGGCTGCGGCAGTATTTTCAGAAACGAGCCGCAAAATTCCACCGTTATTCCCTCGCCGCGAGCGAGATCCAGCGAGGGTAACGGGCGTGCTGCTAAAACAACCCGCCGGAAACGTTGCTCCTTCTCCCGCAGTTGCGCCATTATCATGGCCATCAACATTGCCCCCGAAAACTGCAGCAAAATCGACCGACGCGGGTCCGTTAATAGCGCTAAAATCCAATTCCTGGCAGCCGTTTCTTTCGACTGCTAAGTAGCAGATAGTTTCTCCATTGTTTAAATTGCCATCGCCCGCTTCCAACCGATCTAATGTCCAATTAAACCCAGTTGCCGTTAAACTATTGGTTTGCACCGACGCCTCAAGAAATTCGGGTTCTCCCCCAGGCCGTCCGCCGCCGCCTGGAATGGTGTTATTAACCGATGCAATTTGCGTCAGTAATGCCGGGGGATTATCAAACGCCGGCGATAAAAATGATTGCGAGGTAAAGCTTTGAGATTGACCTGAGGCCAATGTGCAATTATCGCAGTTTGGACCAAATACCTGACTGTTTACAAATGAACAACGCGATTCAAACCTTACTGTGTCGGTGCTGCCGACTACTGGAATATTTAGGGTGCCATTAACCATGGCAATGTAATTAAAACTCACTGCTGGGCTGTCTCTGTCTTCGTTGATAGGCTCCAGACAGGCTGCCTCAAAGCCCGCATTGTCTATCATGCGAATTCTGATCGTGCAGGGATCATTTGCCGCACCCGCCCCAAATTCTGGCGTCATTGGGAAAACATTAGGTGTCACGCCCGATGCAAACGGTGCTGAAAAATTGATACGTGTGAACGGAGATAACGTAGTTGATGTGGCGGTAGTGGTGGCGGGTAACGCAGCAACACCAACCTCAAATTGACTCGTTTGCGCGAGCAGTGATGTGCTAACGAGATAACTTGCAAAAGTGGCGAACGTTAGTAAACACTTAAAATGTGATATGACCATAGTTTAACTCCCCCCAGAATTATTGATTAGGATAAGCGAGCCACGCAGCACTATCAACCTCTGATTAAGCGATCTGTTGACAACCATTATAGTTGGTTGACTATCGGACAACTTGTTAAACATTGTGACGTTTAGGGTTGTACTATTCCTTAGTATGTTTTATCACGGAAGCAAATGGTTCACTTCACATTATTAAACCTTAGTTAAAGGTATTGGTTTTGTGCTGCCTAGTATTGTTGAATTTCTACGGGCAGATATTAGGGGCATCCGGCCCAAATTGTTCATCCTGCTCGATCGCCCATATTACCGTTGTAATATGAGCGACCGTCTTTGAAAAGTGGAATAGGGTTAGATTTTCAACGTCTTGTTGACGGGTAAATCTCGCACACGAGTGCCTGATGCATGAAATATAGCATTGGTAATGCTAGGCAAAATCGGGGGTAAACCGGGTTCTCCAACACCACCCGGCGCCTCGTCAGATTTGACCAAATGCACATATAAGTCGGGTACCTGAGGCATGCGAGATACAGGGTAATCGTAGAAATTATTTTGCACGATAGCACCATCTTTCATAGTAATTTCACTTTCGAGCGCCATTGATAAACCCATTATCATTGCGCCTTCCATTTGTGAACGAACGCGATCTGGTGTAATGACTAAACCACAATCGATTGCGGTGTGCATTTCCAATACTTCAACCTTGTCGTCCACCACACTCACTTTTGTGGCGGCAGCCGCGTATGAGTTGAAGCTCGCGGCTATGCTGATTCCCCAACCTTGGCCCTTAGGCAATGTTTCGTTGGCACCACTTTTCGATACCACTTCATTTAACACACCTTTGAAGCGAGCTATTTGTAAGTGGTATTCCTTTTTGTCACCTTGTCCGTAATGGCTATAGGCTTCGAATCCTTCTGTGCGTGGATCAAAAGTTCGATCCTTGCCTAACAAGTTTAGCCACATTTGTTGCGTGCTAATGCCTGCTTTTGTTGCGAGTTCATCAACAAATGAGCCCAGCGCAAAGGCATTATTTATATTACCCACAGAGCGCAGCCAACCGGTTCTAACATGGGTTGTGACTTCAGGAGTTTCGCAACTTAGATTTTTTATATCGAATGGGATGTCAGCAAAGCCGAGAGACAAATCTCCATCTTGCAGGTGCGTGGTCTTGTCATTGAAGATCCACGCGATAGGCGGTGCAACAACGCGTTGAATCCAGTTATCACTCCGATTATCGGAGGTGAGTTCGGCCTTGATGTAATTAGCCGCAATTGAATGGTAGAACCCGTGCTTAACATCGTCTTCACGGCTCCAGACCACCTTGACCGGCTTGCCAGTGGCTTTTGCTAATTCAACGGCTTCTAGGGTAAAGTCATTCTTACTTTTACGACCAAAAGCGCCCCCCATTAAGGTGGTGTTAAACTCGACTTTGTCGTAGTCGGTTTTTTCGTCCCAGCCTAATTCCTGAAGAACCAATGTCTTGCCCCATTGGGCCGCCTGTGTACCACTCCATACTCGGCATCGATCACCTTCGATAACCGCCGTCGCAGCCGGTGTTTCCATTGACATATGGTGGTGATAAGGCACCGTGTAAGTGGCTTCTATGGTTTTACTAGGGTCAAATTTGTGGGCATAAACATCGCCTTCTACGCGACCTTCTTTTCCTTTGCTGGCGACTTTCTTAATCAACTCTTTTTTATAAGCTTCCGAGTCATGCGTAACGTTCGCACCATGGTCCCATTCCACCTTTAACTTCTTGCGACCTTCGAGAGCGGCCCAGGTATTGCTTGCAACCACGGCAACGCCTGACACTGGATTAACATTAACAGGAAAGCTTCGATCTTTTAAACGCACAACATCGACAACGCCGCTGACCTTCTTGGCCTCGCTTGCGTCGAACGATTTCACCTTGCCGCCAACGACCGGTGGTCGCTCGATACTGGCTATCAACATACCCGGCAGTTGAACATCTTGAGCATAGATAGCCTCGCCAGTGACTATTTCTTCTAGTCCCTGCAGGGCGATGTCTTCTTTGCCAATTAGTTTATAGTCGGACTTATCCTTAAGCCTTAGAGTCGCTACATCCGGAAGCGGAAGTTTCGAAGCCGCTTCGGCCAGCTCGGCAAATGAAAGGCGTTTTGACTTATACACCACAGAATGGTCTTGAGCGCTCACCTTGCTCTTATCGACACCCCATTTGTTAGCCGCGGCTTGTTCAAGCATATCGCGCGCCGTAGCGCCCATTTGTCGGACATGGGCGAAGTGGCTTCGAATTGAGGCTGAACCACCCGTGTTCTGGTTTCCGTATTTAGGGTCGGCATTGCCTAAGACAGCGGTCACCTTATTCCAGTCAGCTCCAAGCTCGTCGGCAATTATTTGTGGCACGCTGGTAAGAATACCTTGGCCCATTTCGGCACGGTGACAGATTATATCCACACGGCCATCGTCTTTGATGGTGACAAAGGCACCCAGCTGCTCACCCAAGCCATCCGTTTTCGCCTGAATAGGCTTCGCCAGAGCATCGGAGGATAAAGCAGCACTACCGAGAACGCTGCCCAACATTAAGGCGCCACCACTGCGCCCGGTTAAGGCCATAAATTGTCGGCGATTAAGTGTTTTTACTTGACTCATGCTTTCACCTTTTGAAGATTCTCAGCCGCTTCTTTAATGGCCTTTTTAATTCTAGGGTAGGTACCACAACGGCAGATGTTACCTTGCATGGCGGTTTCAATATCCGAATCTGATGGCGAACTATTATTCTCTAATAAAGCAATAGCGCTCATCATTTGCCCGCTTTGGCAGTAGCCGCATTGCGGGACTTTGTTTGCCACCCAAGCCTCCTGAACAGGATGCATAGCCTCGTCATTACCGACCCCTTCGATGGTGGTGATGGTTTTATCCTGTGCCGCTGAGAGCGGAGTCACGCATGAACGAATTGGGGTGCCGTCCAAATGAATTGTGCAGGCGCCACACAAGCCCAGACCGCAGCCAAACTTGGTTCCAGTGAGCTCTGCGATATCGCGAATTGCATAGAGTAGCGGCATTGCTGGATCTGCGTCCAATGACATAGCCTTACCATTAAGGGTGAGTTTAACCATGAATTTCTCCAAGTCCTAGGTTTCAAGTGAGAGGGTTTATTAATAAACTATAGCACTTAATTTGAAAAATTTTAGTGACAAGCTCTCGAGACAGCGAGTCAATGGCTTATCAATTGAGTTGTTTAGAAGTATTGTAATTCATACCACATATGCGATGCTTGGCCTGCCTGATCGTCATTCAACTTTGTAACCCCACGCGTGCAAATAATCTTTCCAATAGTTGGCCTTTTCCTGCTCGGCTTTTTCGCGCGTCGCGTGGTTAGTGAGCCGATGACCATTGTTAAGTGGCTGAATAACTACATTATATATTTAGCCATGCCTGCGTTGATTTTGCTCAAAGTGCCGGCCTTGGCCCTGTCGCCGGAAATGATGATACCCGCCGGTGTCGCCTGGGCTTGGCTATTGATAGGCTCTTGTATGGTGATTTGTCTTTCTCGCTGGCTCGTCTGGCCACGACCAACAGAAGGGGCCATGTTGTTATTAGTGACAATGGGGAATACCTCATTCCTTGGTTATCCTATGGTGTTGGCGTTTTTTGACGACTCTGTACTGGCCTATGCAATTTTCTTTGATCAATTGGGTGGCTTTCTAATATTGAGTACCTTTGGTTTGATTGTTGTAGCGATCTACACGCCGTCAAATTCATTAGGTATAGCTCAGGTAAAACTGATCGAAATCGTTAGAAAAGTGTTCACGTTTCCGCCATTCATTGCCTTGATGATCGCCGTGTTTATTCCGCTAGACTCGATTACGCCATTGATCTCGAGTACGTTAACTATCCTGGGTAAGTTATTGATGCCAGCCGCATTGTTTGTGCTTGGTGTTCAGTTTCAACCAAGATTATTACCTGAACATAAGATACCTTTGGTATCAGCAATCGTTCTCAAAATGATGGTTGCACCGCTAATGGCCTGGATAATTCTTATCAACTTGGGTAGTACTGGTGATTTGAAAATAGCCACTATTTTCGAAGCGGCTATGCCAAGCATGATTACACCTGGGTTGATGGCGATTCATGCCGGAATTGCGCCACGTTTCATAGCAACCTTGTTAGGTTATAGCACGGTTTTTGCATTTGTTTCCCTGCCATTGGTGGCGTGGCTACTTACGGTTTAGGATAGGAATATGAGTCTAAGGTTATCGGTACTGGATCAGTCGTTTACCCGTTCACCGGATCAAGCGAGCCTCGCGTTTCAAGAGACGATAGAAATGGCTCAGCTGGCAGAAGGTTTAGGTTTCGAGCGCTTTTGGGTATCTGAACATCATGGTTTCCAAACCCTCGCGGGAAGTGTGCCAGAGGTTCTGTTGGCTGCCTTAGGTGCGGCTACCAATTCGATTCGACTTGGATCGGGCGGAATTATGTTGCCTCATTATAGCGCCTATAAAGTGGCCGAAACGTTTTCAGTGCTGGCTAATTTGTATCCTGATCGAATCGATCTTGGTCTGGGTAGAGCACCAGGTGCCGATATGTCGACGGCGGTCGCACTTGCGACCGACGGAAAACCTAAATTTGAACGATTCCCTCAGTTGGTAGAGCAGCTAACGGCTTATCTTAGAAATGATGTCTCATCCCCATTGGTTAGTCCTAAGCCACCAAGTAATTTGCCGATATGGATGTTGGGTTCCAGTGTTGATAGCGCGGAGCTCGCAGCGCAAAAAGGATTGCCCTATAACCTCGGTTTATTTATTAATCCTCAGGCAGATAACCGTTTAATCAAGCTCTATAAACGCTATTTTCAAACCACTGGTGACACCTCAAAGCCTTACGGCATGATTACCATGAGCGTGTTTTGCGCCGAGTCCGAAGAACAAGCTAAAGCGCAACAATTCGCGTTTGATGTTAATTTTTTTCGGTATATTACAGGCCAACGTAGCGGGCCGAATGGAGGAGGTTTACTCACACCCGCAGATGCCCAGTCGTTTCCGATGACGCCGCAGTTGGAAGGGTTTATCGCCTCACGCAATCAAAACCGGGCGGTTGGCACACCGAAGCAAGTTCGAGACAGGATCACGAGTATTGCGAATAGCTACAACGCCGACGAGGTGATGGCCGTAACAAACATGTATTATTTTGAAGATCGCAAGCGGTCGTTTGAATTACTAATGCAAGCGTTTTCGTAATCTGCGTAGAGTGAGTGCAGACATATAACGGCAATTGTCTAGGTATTTACCGTCGATCGAAGTAGACTTGGTATGCAAACTAAAGGCACATTAATATCTGTTTAGTTCGACATCATTATCTATGACTCATAACAATCAAGATCAGAATAATTCCATTCCACTTGGTTTGGCGTTTGCCTTATTCGGTTTTGCGATTTACTCCACACACGATGCAGTGGTGAAATCCTTACAGGGCTACCATGTGTTTCAAATTGTGTTTTTTGCGATGCTGTTTAGTTATGTGCCATTTTCAATTGCGCGCATTATTGAAAATAAACCGCAATCAATGTCGCCAGCGAACCCTGTACTGTTGATCACTCGTGCGGTTCTGCATGTCGGCGCCTTGTGCTTCGCATTCTATGCGTTTGCGACATTACCGATGGTAGAAGCCTATGTGATTCTTTTTTGTACCCCTTTGATCATATCAGTATTGGCGATCTGGTTTTTAGGCGAGCAAATTGCACTCGCACGCTGGGCAGCGATCGCGATGGGTTTGTTCGGCGTGGTGGTAGTTCTGAGACCGTCGATGGAGACCGTTCAGCTTGGGCACTTCGCCGCCTTAGCGGCAGCGTTTTGTAGTGGTTCTACTGCCGTAATATCTCGAAAGATAAGTGCCAGTGAAAACATGGCTACCATGATTTTATTTCCTTTGCTTGCAACAATCATAGTTTCTGGAAGTGCTCTGTATTTTGTGTATAAGCCGATGCCCTTGATCGATATGACCCTGATGTTCCTGGTAGGTGCACTGGGTCTATTAGGTCAGTATTCTGTTCTGACTGGTTTTAAAATGGCACCCGCTGCGTACGTTGGGCCGATGCAATACAGTCAAATTGTGTGGGCGATTTTATTTGGTTACGTATTTTTCGATGAGTCTATTGATCACTGGGTCGTTGTTGGTTCGTTAATAACCGTGTTATCCGGTGTCGCTATCATATGGCGAGAAAGAGCCGTGTCCAAAGTGCAAGCCAACCTAAATACCCGTAATGCTCGCATGGTTGGCGCGCCTATGATGAGGCACGCTAAGAATGATGCGAGCGAGCAGTAGATATTAATTGCTATTCTTAACCCCTCTTATTATTCGGAAGTCAAAACGGGTTTAGGGTGAAGCCTTGTTGTTGAAGTAGGGCATTGGCCGTCATTGCTGAAAGTGACATTGTCACATTTTTATTGAGTTCGGCGTTAGCAATTTCGTGATAACTGGCGGATTGACCACAGATAAATATCGTTACGCCATAATCAGATAAAAGATTGATTAGTTCGGTATTGCTGTTTGGTTTATTAAACTTTTTTATGTGAGCCTTATCGCTGAGTAGATCAAAGCTGGCTTTACCGTGTACCACCATCGCGGCGCTAATATTTTCTTTCGGAACCCCAGCCCTCACGTGCATATTAATGAAACGCGCTACGCTATTAAAGTGTCGATTAAGCATGCCAGAGTCATTTTGTTTTGATATATCAAACACTACTTTGAATTGTTGATTCTCAGCGTTTTCTAATCCGTCTCTAATTAACGAATTTTCACCGTAATGTTTGAAAACTGGGCCTTTGGTGAAATCCTCAGGCGCTGCTTGAGTGAAAAATGACAGTGACAGAAGTAAGGTAAAACTCAATGTTTTGAACATAGTACTTATATCGTTTATTCCAAAGAAATTCAGTTTAACGTAATCCTACTATATCTTTTCATGTTTTCGAGTGGGGTTGCCAATCGTGTATGTGTATGATAGCTTAATATATATATGATATCAAAATGATATCTTTTTATTATTTGCTAGGAGCACAAAATGATCAAACAAAAATCCGCATTCGCGTTTAATGGCTATGTCTTATTTATTATATTGTTGGTTACTCAAATTGGATCAATCGCGATGGTCGCGACAACCATGCATACGGCCGTGCAAACAACGACAAACCCTAATTTCGTAATGCTCATTGGCAGCATAGTGATTGCGGTGCTTTCATTTATTGGATGGGCTGGTTTTTACAAGGTAGAGCCAAACGAAGGAAAGATTTTTCAGATGTTTGGTAATTATGCTGGCACTGATCACACAGCTGGGCTACGTTGGACTATTCCATTGCTGTTTATGAAAACTCCTATATCGTTAAAGGTACGGAACTTTGAAAGCAGCAAGATGAAGGTGAATGATGCATCGGGCAGCCCGATAGAGATTGCTGCGGTGGTTGTGTGGAGAGTGATTGACTCGGCTGAAGCTTTTTTTGAGGTTGATAACTTTAAAAGTTTTGTGACCATTCAAAGTGAATCGGCGTTACGCAATCTGGCGAATCAATACCCATATGAGTCGAACACTCAAGGGGCGTTATCGTTGCGTGCAGACCCTATGGAGATCGCCCAAAAGATGAAAGAGGAAATTCAGGAGCGTCTTAACAAGGCGGGTGTTGAGGTGATAGAGGCCCGTATTTCTCATTTAGCCTATGCCACGGAAATAGCGCAAGCGATGTTGCGCAAGCAACAAGCCGGAGCGGTATTAGCGGCTCGAAAGATTATTGTTCAAGGTGCTGTCGAAATGGTGACCGAGGCACTCACCAGTTTGACTGAAAAACATGATTTTGAACTCGATGATGAACGCAAAGCCAGCATGGTGAGCAATTTATTGGTTGTGATTTGTGGTGAACAACAGGCTCAACCCGTGGTTAATACCGGCACGCTCTACTAAGCGCATTAACAAGGCATAATACTCATGGCGAAGAAAGCATATCCGCTGCGTATCAACGAGGACGTTCTCAAGGCGTTGCAGCGCTGGGCTGACGACGATTTAAGGAGTGTCAATCAGCAGATTGAATATGTATTGCGAGACGCCTTGGTTAAAGCGGGTAGAGTGAAACTGATACAGAAAGTGGTTACCGAGGTCGAGGAAAGCGATAACAAGTAGATCGAATCAAATTATGCCCGCAGTAATGCAAGCCGGAAGTGATGATGTGAATAGTTGTTCATGTAACAAGTCTGGCGATCTTAATTGAAATTGTTTATTGTGAAATAACACCGTTGATAGATAACAATAATAAGAATAATAAAGATGACATTAGAAGAGCTATTGGTCGCGATTCAGCAGGCACCCGAGTCGATAGAATTTGATATTGTAATGGACGTGATTCAAGAGAACTATCATTATCAGGAAACGGAGTTTCGCAACGGTTTGGGTGAGACTGCAGTCTTAAATCAAGCTGGAACGAATGAAGGTTCCTGCAAAATATTTTCATTCGCTCAAATTAATAAGTTAAGTGTCGAACAAACTTTAGCGTGTTTTGGTTCGTTTTACCGCGAGGATGTGTTACTTAACCCCAACGGAAATGATCATCAAAATATTCGTAACTTTATAAAAAATGGCTGGGCGGGTATTTCATTCAAAAATACCGCTTTGATTGACATAAAATAGCTTGCGACTCGAAGCTAAATAACAACTTTGCTCAAGGCCTCGTCAATGAAAGCCGATAAATTAATATTGCCGCTTTTTGGGTGTTTTTGACCATACTGGTGATGTCTGCTATTTCGTCTTTTGTATGCCCGCCGCTGCCCATCAACCCCAAGCCATCTAAACCCATCTCAACCAAGCCAGCCGTGAACGAGATATCTGCTGCGCCTGCATTTCTCGGGTTTACGGGCGCAACCGGGTTGTAACCGAGCGATTCGCTAACATCACTGTACATCTTCAAAAGCTCTTTGTTGCCCGAGGTCGGAGCCATTGGTGGGTAGCCTTCTCCGAAACTCAGCGTGGCCGATGTATGAGGTAGATTATTAGCGACGATACCTTGCATCGTAGATTTGGCATGATTTAGTTCGTCTAATGTTAACGCTCGTAAACCGCCAGTAACTTTTGCGCTCTTGGCGACAACGTTATTTTTTCCAAATGCATCGCCGAGTGAGTTGCTTGGGTCGTGCTCGATATTGGTTCCGCCGATAATCATTCCTGGATTAAATGTGAGGTTGCCAGTTTCTGAAAGCTGAAGGCGAAACTCGTTTAGAATCCGTGCGGTTTCGAAGATCGCCCCATAACCTACGTCCGCCTGAAATATCTGCGAAGAATGAGCAGGCTTTCCGCTGATGTTCAATTCCCAGTCTATCGAGCCTCTGCGAGCAATAACCGCGGTTTTAATATCGCTATCCCCGTCTTCGAATCCAAGGGCAATGTCAGCCCATTTAGCGGCGTCAATTAATGCTGCTTTCGATTTCGACAGAGGCTTTCCGCTGCTTTCTTCATCGCCGGTCATGACTACCCTGATGCTAACAGAGTTGAGTAGACCTGATTGCTTTAGAGCGCTTAATGCTTCGACCATAATGACATTGCCACCTTTCATGTCGGTAATGCCAGGGCCTGCTACATAAGAATCATCAAGTGGTTCAAACTTCTGGAACGAGTCGGTTTTTGCAAACACTGTGTCTAAATGTCCAATCATTAAGATTTTTATTGCGTCGGCTGAAAGTGCATTGTGGCTGGCAACTAAATGACCTGCGCGATCAAAGCTCGAGCCATCTATCCATTGCACCTCGAATCCCAAATTCACCAATTGATTTCTGAAAACATCGCCAACTTTTTTAACACCGGAAAAATTCATTGTGCCACTGTTAATATTGACTACCTGTTCGAGTGTGTTTAGCGCACGTTGAGAATTTGATTGCACTGTCTCTGCTATTTCAGCTTCAAGGTCGGCAGTGACTGAAGCCGAAGCGGTAAATGCGGCTAAGATGATCATGGCACTAAGGCCGATTTTTGTAAGTTTCATAAAATTTGCAGACGGTTTGGTGAAATCGATTTCAGATTGCATTGTTTAAGCTTTAGTCAAAGTCTTGAGTATGTGATGATGTGATCGACAAACAAAGCTTAATTTGGTGAATCTACTATGAACCCTCGCGCAATAGCGTCAATCGCAGGCTTGCTGAGCAGTGCAATTAGTTTTAAACACGGTTTTGCTGGTTCTAAGTCTATCTCAAATATAGGTCGAGATGAGCACGTTGTCTTTTTTAACACGCACAGTTGGTATGACCCGCACTCGAAAACTTGGAACATACCAATTCATGGCTGGGTTTACGGCCTTGAAAGTCGGCCGATTGTACGAGCGATGTTTAGCGAGTTACTCGATCGTAAATACGGCCTGAAAAAGAGCCCCGAAACCGAAAGCAATTTCTCATATCGAACTCAATTACTCACCGCTGATAATGAGCGTGGAAAACGTATTGTGGTAAATCTGTTAGGGCGGCGTTATGTGCTTCCAAAGAGTGAACCTAATGGTCACTTCAAATCGGTGATCGCAATACCTGCTGCCGAAATTAACGCTTGCAAAATCGACTTTATTGATGGAAACCAAATAAGTTTTGATTTAGTGCTGCGGCCCAGTGATGAACGCCATTATTCCGGTAAGAGTTTATTGATTGATGAAGCTGGCGTATCGGTAATCAGCGATATCGACGACACGGTAAAGCTTAGCTATGTGACAGACCACAAGAAATTATTTGAAAGCAGTTTTTTCAATGATTTTAAGCCCGTCGACGGAATGCCTGAGCTTTATCAAGAGTGGGCCAAGCAAGGTGCTAAATTCCACTATGTGTCGTCATCACCATGGCAGCTATATGAGCCGCTCAAGGAGTTCATGAATCAACATGGGTTCCCGGTAGCGACATTTTCTTTGAAGATGATTCGCTTTAAGGATCAGACCTTTTTCAATCTGTTTAAAAGTGCTACTAAGACTAAACCTCAGGCAATTGAAGCCATACTCAAGCGATACCCCGATCGAAAGTTTATTTTATTAGGCGATAGCGGCGAAAAGGATGCTCAAGTATATGCGCAGATCGCCAATGATCATCCTGAGAAAATCGCAAAAATATATATTCGTAATATTAACGCTGATCCTCAGTTGAATCAGCTCTACGATGAAGTATTTGACGGGTTGCCCGAAAACTTATGGCAAACCTTTGATGATCCGAGCGAAATTGAAACCCGCCTTGCTATGGTTTAGCAACTCTCACTTATTCAAGTTTTCCACAGTAGCTGTGGATAACTTTGTGAATAGTATTGCGAGAGCCAGCACTGATCTGGGTATTTATAAATTGATTATTATTTAATCAAAATGGAATCGTGCAGCGTCCTTATCATGACTTGTTTTGCAATTAATTTGAAAGTTCGCCAGCCACAAAATCAAGACCACTACAGATCGCGGTCACTTGTGCCAAAATACAATTTTCATCATCGACTTTCGGGCTGTCAGGGTAGACTTCGGTCGTGGTGTTAAACTGGGCATCAGTAAAACCGGTACACAAACCCAGGGATTTGGTTGCGTAGTTGATTACGCCTGGTTGAGTGGTGAGTTCACCGATTATCCGGCCTTGATCATCGGCAGGAGCAATGTGAGTTACCTTGCTCACGGCATCAATAATGTGAGTTTGGAAATCAGTGCATGGATTTTCTGTATCACCAACCAGGTAGAAACCATCTGGGATCTCCCAAAACGCATGAAATACATTATCTCGTGCGGCGAGGGCGGGTCGGAATTCAGTGTTGTCACTGTCGGTGGTTTCGTGAAGGTCTATGTGAACATTGACCCTCATGTTCATCGAGTTAACGTAACTCATTAGCGCGGCCGATTCCTCTGACGAGCTGTCTTTGACAAAGGAACGATTTGGGTCTACGGCATTTGGATTCCACCGATTGATTGTTTCGTAGCCCCAGGGGCTAATGCAAGGGACTACTACTATATTAAAAAGACTGCTGTAGCTATGCAGTTTTGTCTCGATAAAACGAATAGCACCTTGAACACCACTGGTCTCGTAGCCGTGAACACCACCGGTGATCAACGCAGTCGGTTTATCCGGGTGCTGATCTCGGCTACTTACCGCGAATAATGGGTAGCGTTCAGGGTTATGGCTTAACGACGAATATTGCTCGACATCAAAAGTATCAGTCAAGGGTAACAGTTTTTGTAGTACCTGTTGTTTGTAAGAGCGTTTAACGCTCTGTTGATCTAGCCATTGTTGGCGCTCATTTGCTCCCCATTTTTGACCTGGCTTGCCAATGGGATAGGGTGTTTCGTCTTTCATAAAATCTCTGATAATCTTAGGTGCATCGTATTTCAATGACACTTTGCTATAGTCGTATTATCTAAGACTCAAATCTTTTTATCATGAAAATTTTATCATTTAGTTTAATTGCGTTTCTTGTCGTAGTATTGAGTGCGTGCGAGCAAACAGAAAAATCAGCCAAACCCGAGGTTAAACCTGAGCTTAAACAAGCATCGCCTGAAATGGACATTACGCAGGCACCCTCCGCTGATGTCGTGGCCTCGCGTTACGATATATATGCGCAAGTCAAACTCAACCCGAGTTTAGAGTCGTTGAGCGACAACCAACGAGAAATGGTAGGCCTGCTGATTGACGCCGGTAAAATTACCGATGATATTTTTTGGCAACAGGTATGGGGTGATAAAACCGAACTGCTTGACAATATTAACGACCCTAAGGTGCGCCGCTTTGCCGAATATAATTACGGACCCTGGGACCGCCTCGACTCCGATAAGCCTTTTCTAAGTCAGTACGGCGAGCGACCCAAAGGCGTCGGCTATTACCCGACAGACATGACCAAAGACGAGTTTGACGCATGGCAGCAGACTGGAAAAGATGGTTTGTATTCGATCGTAAAGCGTGATTCAAACGGTGATTTGAATTTGTCTATGTATAGCGAGGAATATAGCGATGAAATTGAGAATATCGCCTCTCTTTTATTGCAAGCTGCCGAATTGGCCGATGATAAAGAATTTGGCGACTACCTTCGATTACGCGCCGAGGCATTGAAAACAAATGATTACCAAGCGTCAGACATGGCCTGGATGAGCATGAAAAATAACCCTATCGAAGTCGTAATAGGGCCGATCGAAACTTATCAAGATGCTCTGTTCGGTTACCGTGCTGCATTTGAAACTTTTGTGTTAATCAAGGATAAGGCCTGGAGTGACCGTTTATCACGCTTTGCGAAATACATGCCCGAATTGCAACGGGGATTGCCGGTGGATGATAGATATAAAGCTGAGATACCCGGTTCCGACGCCGATCTAAATGCCTATGATGTCGCGTATTGTGCCGGCGATTGTAATTCTGGTTCAAAGACTATTGCGATAAACCTGCCAAATGACGAAGTGGTACAACTTGCTAAAGGAACGCGTCGCTTGCAATTAAAAAATGCAATGCGAGCGAAATTTGACAAGATTTTGTTGCCAATTTCCGAGCAGCTAATCGCTGAAGATCAACGCCAGTTTATTACCTTTGATGCGTTTTTCGCGAATACTATGTTTCATGAAGTGGCGCATGGTTTAGGCATAAAAAATACGCTTGATGGTAGCGGTACGGTCAGGCAAGCATTAAAAGAACATGCGTCAGCATTAGAAGAAGGTAAGGCCGACATTCTTGGTCTTTATATGATTCAGAACATGCGCAACAAAGGCGAGATCAGCGAAGGCGAGTTAATGGACAACTACGTGACATTTTTGGCCGGTATTTTTCGATCAGTACGTTTTGGTGCAAGCAGTGCACACGGTCGTGCAAATATGATTCGATTTAACTACTTTAGCGAAGCAGGGGCGTTTAGTCGTGATGCTGACACCGGAAGCTATCGAGTGAACGTTGTTGAATTCGAAAAAGCGATTAAAGAATTAAGTAAAGAGTTGCTAGAGTTACAAGGTAATGGCAACTACCTTGCGGTCAGTAACTTTGTTGCCGAGAAAGGGAATATGAGTGAACAGCTGCAGTCTGATTTGGATCGTCTGGAAGCGGCAAATATTCCCGTAGATATTGTTTATCAGCAGGGGCGTGCAGTCTTAGGTTTATAGCAATGGCTTACGCTAATAATTTTTGTAAGAGCAAGCTTCACTTGATGGCTGATAGTATCGGTTTACCTTAAACCGATAGGGGTTGCATCATCGAACAGTATGTTAGTCAGTGGCTGCGCGACCATCAGCAGTACGCTTTAATTGTCGTGCCACTTATTGCTTTTCTTGAAGCCTTCGTTGGCATCGGCCTTTTTGTTTCCGGTGTGATTTTGTTGTCTGTGTGTACCATCTTGTATGTAGAGCAGATTGCGACCTTAGAACAAATGCTGCCGTTGGCATTTTGTGGCGCGTTATTAAGTGACCATAGTGGCTATTACATTGGCCGTTTAGTTGGCCCCAGATTTCACCATACCCAGTTCGCGATCAAGCGTGCAAAGCTGTTGGAAAAGGCTGAAGCCAATATTCGTAAGTACGGCGTAATGGCGATTTTTATTGGGCGTTTTATGACCCCTATTCGGAGTATCGTGCCGCTGCTCACGGGCGTCAGTGGAATGGCGCGAGCAAAATATACCCTTAGTGATGTTCTGGCGTGCGGCTTGTGGACTAGCGCTTTAGGTTTATTAGTCGTCGGCTTAGATAAGATTTGGAGTTAGAAGGTTTTCTGAAGCTTGATATCGCTAAATGAGAGTCCTTAGGCTTTGCGTTCGCGTGTTGGTAGTGACCAACCAAATGCTAAGGCCATCGATCGCACAGCAAATGCACAACCGCCACCGAAAAATAGAGCTAACTCCTCAGTGACGTTCAATGCGATGCAGAGGCAATAAACCACGGCACCTATCATGGCGGCGGTGGCGTATATTTCTCGCTTTAATATCAGAGGTATTTCGTTACAGACGATGTCGCGCAAGATTCCACCGACAACGGCGGTAACCACACCTAAGGTGACGGCCAATACAGGGTCGTTTGTTAATGATAGGGCTTTCGATGCTCCCAATACACAAAACAATGAAAGACCAATTGCGTCTGCCCATTCCAAAACGATGTATCGTTTACCAACTCGCACTGAGATCAAAAAAGTAAGAACGCCAGCGCCGACTGCGACCAAAATATAGATAGATTGCTCGACCCAAAAAACAGACGTATTGAGCACCAGATCTCTAACAGTGCCTCCGCCGACGGCCGGCAACACGGCAAGCACCATGTAACCGAATATGTCCATTTGCTTGCGGGCCGCGGCTAATGCACCACTCAGAGCGAACACAAATACACCAGCAAGGTCTGCAATCAATAAAGCAGTCAACTCCATCACTTAAAACGGTTAGAATTTGTTCAAGCTCGTTGTTAACGCTTCGCAATGCATTCGATCTCCACTCGCGCGTTTAAGCCTAGCCCACTTACCGCAAACGCCGAGCGCGCGGGGTAATTACCATCAAAATAGTTAACGTAGACACTATTTAACGCTGGCCATTCAGCAATATCTGCGAGCATGACGGTGCATTTTACGATTCGACTCATGGAAACATTTTCTTTTGCCAACGATGCTTTAATGTTATCAAGCGCTTGACGTGTTTCAGCTTCGATGCCCCCTTCTGCGAGCTTCCTGGTTTTTGGGTCAACTCCTAGCGCGCCAGAGAGAAAAATGAAACCGTCTGTTTCCACAAGCGTTGAAAAGGGCGCTTTGCTTGAAGTATTACTCACGAAGCGAATATCATCCTCAGATGAGCTGGCATTAACATTGGCGCTAATAAGGGAGCTGACTAAGCTAAAGATTAAAAGTGTGAGTAGTCGTGACTTTTGCATATCGTAGAGTGTTTATGTTGTTTATACAGGCTACGCATTTTAACATAATCGGCATTTCAATCGATTGATGGTTGCAATAGATTAGAAACGTCACTTAAATATTATAGGTAGAAGAGATGCCCATACCAATTCCAAAATTGCCCAGTGGATACACCTTGGGAGACCCTGCAGCAAGTGTCAAGGTTGATGTCTTTCTCGATATTCAGTGTCCTCACTCGAGAACAGCCTGGCCAGTGGTTCGTCAGCTAATCAACCACTACCAAGGGCGCCCGTTTAAGCTGACTACGCATCTAATTACACTGAGTAACCATCGCCAAGCTTGGGACATGAGTTTGGGTTTGATCGCGCTTGCTGACGGCGATGCAAAATCATTCTATGATTTTGCAAGCTACCTTTATGAGCGTCAGGCACAGTTTTACAACTCAGAGTTCGAACACAAAACACACGATGACTTAAGGCAGTTAGTGGCCGATTTTGCGGTTGATCATGCGGCCGTTGATCGCCAAGCATTTTTGCAACGCATGTCAGATCACGATGTATATATTGATGCTAGAACACCGATTCGCTTTGCGGCAACACGCGCCGTGTGGGCGACACCTACCTTCTTTATAAATAACGCCGATGATGTGCCGATTAGCTTTGAATCAAAGCTCGAAGACTGGGTGGCGCTAATCGATGATTTATTAATGTGAGTTGTATTTAGCAAGTTTGTGATGCCAGTCACACTAATACTAAAGCGTTGCCAAGTTTGATACAGTGCGGTCTTACTAAATTCTTTTGAACAACTTTATGCGCATTCGACAAATAGGTGACCCGATTCTTCGCGAAGTTTCAAAGCCGGTGGCTGTGGAAACAATTACCACCTCAGAAGTAACTGAGCTGATCGCGAAAATTAAGAACATACTGAACGGAATTAAGTCCATCTCAGTTGAAAACGGAAATGCTCTGTCTGCCCCTCAGGTAGGGAGCTTGCTGCGTTTGATTGTGTTACGTATTGATGGCGAATTTCGGACAATGATTAACCCTGAGTTCGAACCTACCTCAGATAAGACATTCGAGTTTGAAGAAGAATGCTTTAGCCTCTATGACCAGCGCGCAACGCTCGAGCGTTTCTACCAAGGCGAAGTGCATTATCTGGATGAAAACGGAGCTAGCCAAATGCAACAACTTCAGGGTGAGAACGCAGGACTAGTTCAGCATGAAATCGATCATCTTGATGGCGTTCTTTTTATCGATCGGCTTGAAGAAGCGGGGCGGCAAGCAAGGTCGATCGATGAGCTTTTAGCCGATCAACCCCTGCGCCTACAGCAGGTTAGAAAAATGATCAGTTATATGGTTGGTTAGGTATATTGATACTCAGATAATCAAACGAAATAAAACGTTAAAGCGACTATTCTTCGCCGGAACGTTTGAAACCCAAATGTGCGATATCGGGTGGAAAAAACATGGCCCAGTTCCATTCGAGAAATAGTCGCACTTTACGGGCCAAAGTAGGTACCTTGAGTAAATAAACTCCTCGCCAAAGCATAAAGCCGATAATGCCGGAAAATCTCATGCCATAGATTTCGGCAACGGCTTTGTTATGGCCAATTGAGGCGAGCATGCCTTGCGGTTTATAACTGAACGCTTGAGTTGGATTACCTTTGAGTGATGCCACTATGTTTTTTGCTAAAACTTTGGCTTGTCGGTCAGCAAATTGCGCGGTAGGCGGACTGTATTTTCCATCCCGCGCATTGGGGACGAGCGCGCAATCGCCCATTGCCCATACGTCTGAGCCGTCTCCCACAGACATGTCTGCTTGAACAACGACTTTACCCCTTTCAGTTGGCAAGGCCTGATTTTCAACAAACGCATGGGGCACAGTACCAATGGTACATATTATCGTTGCACCATTGATTACTTCTCCGCTTTTAAGCGTTACCTTCTCTGGTTCTATCTTAGCGGCACGCTCGTTCAAGCGAACGTCAATATCGCGCTTTATAAAATTCTTCAGAGTGATGGCGCTCAGTTTTTCGCTTAACTCCGGTAACAGTCGGTCGGTACTATGAATGACAATGATCTTACAGTTTTCCAAGCTGACGTTTTTATAAAAGCGTTGAGCCGAGCGCAAAAAGTCTTCTAGCTCACCCGCCGTTTCAACACCGCTGAAACCTCCGCCAAGCACAACAAATGTGGTGAGTTCAGCACGCCGTTTCTCATCGGGATGGATCGTTGCTTGCTCTAAGCGTTCGATCACCTGATTGCGAATTCGTAAGGCATCTCCTACCGTTTTAAGTGGCAATGTATGTTCATGCAAACCGGGCAGCATGTGAGTGTTCGCCTGAACACCGGCTGCCAACACAATTTGATCAAAACCTAAACTAGACTCGCGATCGTTGTGATAGTGAACCGTTTTAGTTTGATAGTCGATCCGATCGACAGTAACCATTCGGATGCGTGTACGTTTAAGCACCAAACGTACCGGAGCTTGTACATGTCCAGGTAAAACTGATGCGCCGATAACTTCGGGTAACAATGGGTTATAGGTGATGAAATTTGTCTTGCTCAGCAAATATATGTCCCAATCGCTTGGCATGGTTCGTTCTAATTTTTTTGCCAGAGTTAAGCCCGCAAATCCGCCGCCGACTATGACCAACTTTTTCTGATCCGCTTTCATGTTACCCCCAGGGTTTTGTTTTTGTTTTTACATGGCCTTTTACTACTGGTAGAGAACTGAAAAAAGAGGTTTTCATTACACTTCTCGCGACACCAGATCTCTACAAATGGTTCTTTATGTTTAGCAATTAAACTTAGAACATAGGCAAAAATCTTTAATAAGGCAGCATTCATTTTTACTCCCCTTGGGCGATGGCCTGGCTTTGTGCATATGATATCGGTGGGTACTTTGCTGGGTTTTCCGAACTGCAGCAACTGGGAATACAAGACATAACATAATCAGAATTGGTGTTTAGAAAGAAAGGTATGGAATAACGCGATTTGCCAGTAGCATTGTTGTTGGCAAAGTGTTTGGTACTTAAAAAGCGATCATTGGTCCATTGCCTTAATAGCTCTCCAGAATTTACGATAAACGAATCCTTTATTAGTGGCGCATTAATCCATTGTTTTTTACGTTCGCTGTATATGGTCAGGCCTGGTTGGTCCTGAGCGAGGAGTGTGCAAAATGTTGTATCAACATGCGGCGCAATTCCAAACGCTGCGTCCGCAAAATCATCCATTGCAGGGTAATGAGTCATACGGAGACGAATCATGGGTGATTCAAAGGCCGCATCGAAAAAATCCTCCTGCATATCTAATGCACGAGCGAAAATGGGTAATAATTTCTTGCCTAAGTTTTCCAATGCTAATGCATAGCCACACACCGTACTTTTGAAACCCGGCAGGTCAGGTTCGGTGGGCCATTGGTTTTGATTCAATGCCGTTTTGTGGTCACGTTTGATTAAGAACGCCTCATTCAGGTTGCCGGTATTTCTCGCCGGAAGTTTTCTATTATTGACTGGCAAATAGCCAACGCCGCTAATCGGCCATTCCTCATTGTCCATCAAAATGCTTCGTTTTAACGCGAGCGGCTGATGATGAAATGCGCGAACTTTTTCGAATGTATCGTTAACTAGAGAGGCTGGGACTTGATGTCCAACTATCGAGAAAAAACCGACTTCTTCACAGGCTATCCGGAGCTGCTTCGCTAAATCTTCTAGCGCTGTTTTTGAAGGTGATAGAAAGTATTCGCTTAGATCTAAAATCGGTATATCACCATGCTCGGCATCAATCGCTTGATTGGTAATCCAACCATCAGACTCCTCGCGCAGTTGTTGTTCCTTTTCAAATGGGTTGAATTTAATTTTACTCATACACAAACACTATCATGGACAATCGACTCGTTTTCACCTTATTAACGCATTGGTTTCTTGTTAAAAACTGTTACGTTCTAGAATCAAAATTCTAAATTGGAGTCTGATTTTGATTTGCGGATGCGCGCCATGCAATTCAATTATCTTCAGAATTTTTAGGGAATGCGGAATTTTATGCAGATTCTTTTGTTGTTAAATGACAAACGCCACGTATCGTTAGCAATGTTATCTGATAAGACGTTAAGTTATTGAATGTATTGCTTTAATGTTTACGCATCAACGTATGTCAGATTGTCGCATTTTGTCAGTTTGCGCGCGTACAAAACGACTAGTATCGCCCCATTATTAGACTGAACTAACCAGACACATGGGGAATCTATTGTGAAAACTTTCAACAAATACGGCTCTCTGCCGGCTTTAACGGCGGTTGCTGCGTTCTTATTTACACCATTAATAAATGCACAAGAACGTGTAGTGGAAGAACAAGCTGAAGCCGAGATCTATCTAGAAGAACTTATTGTAACAGCGCAAAAGCGTTCCGAAAGTGTTCAAGACATTCCCATTAGTGTATCGGCATTCTCAGACCAACAGTTAAACGCACTCGGGATTACTCAGTCGGGAGAACTGGGGCAATTCGTTCCTGGCTTAGAGATTGGTAACTCAAGTGGGGAAGGCAGCCAGTTAATCTTATTTTTACGAGGCGCCGGTTTGAACGACCTGAACACTAATAACGCTGGCCCTGTTGGTATCTACTCTGACGAAGTATATGTCAGTTCACCGGCTCTCAGCCCATTTCAACTATTCGACGCCGAGCGTGTTGAAGTTCTAAAGGGGCCTCAGGGCACTATTTATGGTCGTAATACGACGGGAGGCGCGGTAAAGTTCATCACTAAAAAACCCACTCGAGAGAAAAAATACTCTGGGCGTTGGCGGATCGGGAACCAAGGTCGTACAACCTTAGAAGCGTCCGCTTCCGGACCTTTATCTGAAACGGTGAGTGCACGCGTTGCAGTGATAAAGGAAGACTCAGACGGTTTTGGTACCAATTTAGCCGATGGCTCCAAAACCAATGGGGTTGATACAGGTGCATATCGAGCCTTGGTTCAATACGAACCCAATGACAATCTGAAAGTATTGCTTAACCTGCACGGTGCTAATGTCGATTCGCAGGCAACCAGTTTTAGCCCCCTGGGCACTTTAGATCCGGTTACCGGAGAAGTCTGTAATGACACCCGAATATTAGCCAATGAGTGTGTAGATCGATTAGGTTATCGTGCGCCTGATAACGAATTGAACGGCAACTACAATGAAATAGGTAACGTAGATCTGCAGTCACGAGGTGGCTATGTTCAGGTAGACTACGAATTTGGAGACAATACGTTCACATCAGTGACCGCTTTTGACGAAGTGGAGCGGACTCTTCCTGAGGAGTCTGACGGTGCTCCAGGCAGTTTGTTGTCAATTAACTATGGTGTTAACTCAGACACTTTTTCTCAAGAATTTCGTCTAACCGGTTCGACTGATCGAACTGACTGGTTAGCGGGTGCGTTCTATTTGAATGAAACCATTAATCAAGATCAAACAATTGACTTATTTCGCTCATTGCGCGCGTTTACTGGCGGTGCTCGAGATATTGGCGGTAACGTAACGGGCGCCCCTATATTTTTTGCTCGCTCGCTGAACGAACAACGATTAGAAACCGCGGCCGTATACTCTCAGATTAATGTTCAACTTAATGAGACTGTCGCCTTGACGCTGGGTGGTCGTTATACCGAAGAAACCAGAGAGTTCGATGCGTTAGCGCAATTTGAAGAGCCTGGCACCGATCCTCTGGTTAACATCAACTTATCCAATCTTGAAACCAGCGCCGATGCGTTTTCTTATCGCGCAGCGCTTGAATACAAACCAAATTACACAACACTGTATTACGGTAGTGTTTCTCGTGGTTTTAAGAGTGGTGGCTTCAATGGCGGTTTCTTAAGTATCTCGCCAGAAGGGTCACGTCGCCAGTTGGAACCGTTTGACCCTGAGTTCTTAACGGCATTTGAAGTCGGCGTAAAAGCAGATTTTTTTGATTCCCGAGTTCGTGTAAACGCGGCGGCGTTTTTAAACGAATTCAGCGATCTTCAGGTGTTCAGTCAAATTAATACCGGCGCTGTGCCTGTGCTGGTATTGGATAATGCGAGTGATGCGGAATCTAAAGGGATCGAAATTGAGGCGTCTGCGATTATTGCCGAGGGCCTTACAGCGAGTTTAAGCGCAGCGTTTATCGATAGCGAACTTAAGAATTTCATTGCCAGTGATACCGGCTTAGACTTTAGCGGAAATCGAATTGCGCAAACACCCGAGACGTCGATCAGCGGTATCTTAGCCTATGAAACAGGCTTGCGTAATGGTGGTACGTTTAATGCTCAAACCTCGTTTGCATACAAAGATGATTTGTTCTTCGGCACCGAAAATAATCCGCTTGTAGGGCAATCAGCCTATACCTTGGTAAATGCTCGAATCGCCTATACAAGTCCGTCCGAAATTTGGACTATCTCAGCGTTTATGAATAATCTGACTGATGAACGCTATGCGACCAATGTGTCTGACATTCGTGACATTACCGCCTCGTATGTGCGTACTTTCGGTCTTCCTCGAACTTACGGATTGGAACTACAGGTTGATTTCTAATTAATTTCTTTCGCGCGCAATCAGACGTTTTGACTGTTAATGAGCGATCCAAATTTATTAGAAAAACCATGAAAAACATCCTTGGGAAAAAGACAATGAAGACGATTAAACCTACTTTTGCTATAACAATCCTGCTGATCTCTTCAGCCTGGTTTAGCACTGTGACTGCCGCGGAAGTTAGGTCAATTTCACGAGAAATAGTTCAGAAAATAAATGGCAAATCTTCGTTAAAAGTAAAGGTTACCTGTGCCGAAGTAAGTGAAGCACGCGTTATCTTACAACAAAAACGATCGGGCCCTTGGTGCTCGGCCGATTTGCCGAGTGCTTGCGCAAAACAGAAGATCAAAGCCGCCGCTAAAGTATGTGGCACACATTTTCAGAACGCGATCAACGAGTACCAGGTTAAGCAACAGAACGCTCACGCTGATAAGGTAGCAGGCGAGACAAAATCACAAACGGGAATCGCCACGGAAGTGCAAATTGCCTCCGTCGCTGTACCACTTGCAAGTAAGTCTGATAAATCGGATTCAGGTGATGCACCGCAACAAGATTCGGATCTCGAAAAGCGCTACGAGGAGTATGTTGAGAATATCGAATTTTAAGTTATTAGCATTTTATGATTGAAACGGTTCTGTCTAATTCAGGATCGTTTTTCTCTTTTACATATCGACTGTTTGGAATGTAAAAAAAGGTCGCGGCGAGGCCATTCATTTTTGTGCCCTGCCGTTATATTGAAATAGCTCTACAGGGAAAGCTGGTGGAAATCCAGCACTGTCGCGCAACGGTGTTAACCAACTAGGCCTAGTGCTAGGCATTAGGAGGTTTCAGTCCGATTGCCTGTGAGTGTAGTCGAACCTCGCGCCAAGGTAGTAGGGACAAAGGAATTTTAAGAATCTGTGCTTAAAGGCAATAAGAACGATTCGTTCCGTTTATTACTCGCTGTCTAATGCTGCGGAGTTTTTAATTGAGTTTACTCATGGCTGTTTAACTAACGGCATCCAAACATCAAACCCTACCTGGAGGCATAATGGTTTACGATAGCTCAAGGTCATCCGCGCTGACGGAGACACGTATAGACATTGGTCAAAAAAAGCCTGATACGATAGATCAGATAGAACTGCCATCACCGAGATTCAGAGTCAGGCGACTAGACGGCAGTCTGACCGAATTTAATATCACCAGTTTTGCAACATCGCTCGAGGATTCTCTTCTGGCAGCACATCAAGAGTGCAATCTTGAAAATCAATCGTTGATTGGAGAATTGAGTATGCAAATAGCCAATATGCTCATTCGAGAATTACCTGCTGATGGAATAGTAGATATCAATGATGTACATGTTCAGATTGAAATGACATTGACGCTCAACAATCAGACTGCTCTGGTAGACGCCTATTTTGCTAAAGAGAAATCAGCGAGATTTGGCTAACAGTCGTTACCTATTGTTAGCGCTAGGATATTAGGGCGATACTCGATTTCATAGTACGCTACACTAAATCCAATAATGGTGAGCATTATCAATAAATAATGAGCGATATTTTATACGATATCAGCTGGGTCGTGCCGCTGAGAAATGAGTCGATAACCCCGATATTTGAGTTTTTTACCTGGCTGGGCTATCCGACCTTTATGATGTTGCTTTTGCCGCTTGGCTATTGGCTTTGGAACAAAGACTCGTTCACAAGAGTCGCGATGATCGTGGTGATATCAACGGTTCTAAATGCGTTTCTAAAAGATCTGTGGGAGAACCCCAGACCCGATCTATCTTTGCGAATGGATGCTGAGGTGGGTAAATCTTTTGGTATGCCATCGGGTCACGCACAAGTATCAGCCGTATTATGGTTTTGGATCGCGTATGAAATAGGTCGAGTCTGGGCATGGTTTGTCGCAAGTTTTATTGTCATAGGCATATGCAGTTCTCGAATATATTTAGGGATTCACGATCTCGAAGATATTTTAGTCGGCTTGAGCCTCGCTGCGATTAGCCTGGTTGCGTTTAGAGTGTTGATGGGTGCCAGGTTTGAGGCACTGCGGCGAGGACCATTATGGCTCAAACTTACCATCGTGATAATTGTAGCGATCATAGTAAAGCTCTGGTGGCCGCCAGCAGAACATTCTATGGGTGCATTTGTGGTCTTTGGCTTGATGGTTGCATGGTTAATTGGTGTTTATTTAGAGCCCCGCTTGGTCAACTTTATACCTCGGCGTGAACCCTGGAGTCTTGCTTTAACTGCGGTGTTTGGTGTGGCTGGCTTAATGAGTCTGCTGGCGGTTGTTGAGCCGCTGTTGGACGGGCTGGAACCGCTATTTGCAGGGCTTTTGCAGTCGGCTATTTTAGGCTTATACATGACCCTAATAGCGCCTATGTTATTCAAACTGTGTCGACTTAGTAGAATATCTAATTAGTTTTTTATGCTTAAACGAAATAGTTGGTATATTTTGAGTAATTTAAATCAGATTAAAACAAGAGTAAGCAACAGCATGTTGAGACCAATCTTATTTGTGTTCGTATTCACCTTTAATGCCTACAACGCAATCGCGTCTGAAATCCCGGACCCATATCGATGGCTAGAGGGGGTTGATGCCGATGAAGCAATGAACTGGGTTCGTTCCGCAAATGATGAAACGGATAAACGCCTGACTAACGACCCACTTTATAAATCGCTGTATGAAGATGCCCTCAATGCGCTCAATAGTAAGGATAAATTACCGGAAATAAACGTGATTGCGGATAAGGTGTACACCTTGAAGAAAGACGAAGACCATCCAAGAGGCTTATACCAACGTAGCGATTTATCCTTGTTTAAACAAGGTAAGGCAAACTGGGAACCCGTTTTAGACATCGACGACATGTCTAAAAAAGACGGCGTCAAATGGGTTTTCCACGGCATGGACTGTTTGAAATCAAATACTCAAAAGTGCCTGGTTTATTTATCTCCCGGTGGTGGTGATGCGCATGAAATGAGAGAGTTCAATAGCACTACATTGAAATTTGTAGACGATGGTTTTTCTTTGCCGGTGGCTAAAATGCGAGTGAGTTGGTTAGATCAAGATCACCTATTTGTTGCAACCGATTTCGGTGAAGGCTCGAAGACTGAATCCGGATATGCGCGAACAATGAAAATCTGGAAACGAGGAACCACTCTTGACCAAGCCAAGTTAGTATTTGAAGTCAGTGAGAAATCGGTTTTTGTTGCCGCTACTCGCTATACGGATGGTGATCAAACCGTAGACCTACTAGTAGATGTACCAAGTTTTTGGACACGCTCTTATCATCAGTTAATTGATGGTGTCGCTCATGAATTAAAACTTCCGGAAACGGCGTTAATTTTGGATATGGTGGATGGCCAGTATTTGGTTTCTCTAAAAGACGATTGGTTGTTTAATGAACAACAATTTAAGCGAGGTTCAGTATTGCTGGTCAGCCCCAGTGTGTTGTTGAAAGGAGAGGGTGAGGTTGCTTTGCTCGTAGAGTCTAGCCGCAGCGCGATTGTTGAGAATGTCACGGTAGCTAAAGAAAGCGTAATTGTAACCGTACTAGAGGACGTTAAGTCTAAGCTATATCGCTACACAAAATCTAATACAGGCTGGCAAGCAATACCCATCGACATGCCTGCCGCTGGCCAGATTTCCATCGCTGCGGTGAGTGACAAAAATGGCGATTTCTTTGCTCGTTATGAAGGATTTATAACACCACCCACGTTATACGCAGTGGGTAATTCATCGACTCCATTATTGGTGGTTCAGCAATCGCCTACCTTTGATTCAACCAATATGAAGGTACAACAGTTTTTTGCCACATCGTTGGATGGTACTCGTGTTCCATATTTCGTGGTGATGAATAAAAACACCCAACTAAATGGTAAAAATCCGACTCATATCTTCGCATATGGTGGCTTTAGAGTTTCGGTTACGCCATCCTATTCCGGCTCCTATGAAGATCTAAACGGAGCATACGGGAAGGCGTGGTTGGAACGAGGTGGCGTCTACGTAATTGCCAACATTCGAGGCGGGGCCGAGTATGGACCTGCTTGGCACTCAGCGGCGTTACTTGAAAACCGTCACAAAGCTTTCGAAGACTTTGAAGCGATTGCAGAAGACTTGTTCAAACGCAAGATCACCTCAGCCAGGCATTTGGGTATTGAAGGTCGATCAAATGGCGGACTGTTGGTTGGTGCCACAATGGTGAGAAGACCTGATTTATATGGAGCAATTATTTGCGGAGTGCCATTGTTAGACATGAAACGCTATAACAAGTTGTTGGCGGGCGCGAGTTGGATGGCTGAATACGGAAACCCAGATACCGATGACTGGTCATATATAAAGCAATACAGTCCATACCATAACCTTAAAAAAGGACAACAGTATCCGCCGATATTCTTTTTCACATCAACACGAGACGACCGGGTTCACCCGGGTCATGCTCGAAAGATGGCGGCAAAAATGCAAGCAGCTGGCCATCAGGTGGATTACTACGAAAATATTGAAGGTGGGCATAAGGGCAGTGCAACCAGCGAGCAAACAGCCAAACGCGTCGCGCTTAGCTTCGCACATCTTTGGAAACACTTGCAATAATGCTGCGAGAGTAAATTCATAGAGCGGCAGCGATATCAACTGGCTGACGGTCATGTAGAAAAAGTAAACAATGAGAAAAATACATAATCTGGCTGCACTACTTGTGGTAACGGTAGTGCTGATGACCAAGAATACGCTGGCGAACGAACCGCATAGCGGTGCCGAGCAACTTTGCTATTTGCCAACACAATCTAATGTTGCCTATTCGTCGGTTGTTGAGTTACCCGTAGCGAGCCCTAATGCGGTGTTGGCGTATGGAGCGGGCCCTCTCCAATTTGGTGAACTATGGCTGCCAGTAAGTAGTTCTGACCCAACTACTGTGCACTCAAAGCGCCACCCTTTGATTGTATTTATTCATGGGGGGTGTTGGTTAAACTCTTTTGATATTCGTCATGCACATGCATTGAGTTCGGCGCTCGCACAATCTGGCTATGCGGTGTGGTCGGTGGAATATCGTCGAGTCGGTGATGAGGGTGGTGGTTGGCCAGGTAGCTATGAGGACATCAAATCGGCGATCAGGTATTTGCCTGAATTGGCGGAATACGCGCTTAATTTAGAGCAGGTAGCCATAGCAGGTCATTCAGCTGGTGGTCATCTCGCTTTACTCGCAGGAGCAGACGAGTTATACGACTTTACCGCAGTCATCGGTTTAGCTGCGATTGTTGATCTCGCTAAATATTCACAAGGAACAAATAGTTGCCAAGTCGCCACGCCAAGGTTTATGGGGGGAACGCTCAGCGAAGTTCCACAAGCGTATTCAGTTGCCAATCCTGCAAAACTGAATTTGCCCAAAACGACAACCCTTTTGCACGGAACTAACGATGAAATCGTATCTGTAGAACACGCAACAGATTCGACGGTTCTAAGCCGCATTATCGAAGGTGGTGGCCACTTTGATATGATTCATCCTGGCACTCCGTCGTTTCGAATTTTTCTGCAAGAACTGGCAAAAGCCTTTGCCACTAAGGGTTAGTGTATGTTGATATCACACTCAGTCAAAGATTTGGATAAGGCTGACCCGTTACAGCATAAAAAGAGTGAATTTATACTTCCCAATAATACGGTTTACATGGACGGCAATTCACTTGGGCCGTTAACAAAGTCGTCTAAAAATCGTGTTGCTGAAGTTGTCTCACAGCAGTGGGGTGCTGATCTCATACACAGTTGGAACGCTCACCACTGGATCGACCTACCATTAAGCGTTGGCGACAAAATTGCGCCTATTATTGGAGCGCAAAAAGGACAGGTTATCGCGTGCGATTCAACGTCGGTAAATTTGTTTAAAGTGCTGTCCTGCTCTTTGGCGCTAAACTCATCTCGTCAAATAATACTCTCGCAAAAGGAAAATTTTCCAACCGATTTGTATATGGCGCAGGGGCTATCGCAGTTGCTAGGCTCAGAACGTTGTAAGTTGGTATCGGTTTCGGAAGATAAGCTAGTAGATAAACTTGATGAGTCAGTTGCCGTGCTCATGCTAACGCAAGTCGATTTTCGTTCTGGGCGCTTGCATGACATGCAAGAGTTAACTAAGCGTGCACATGATTGCGGTGCATTAGTGGTGTGGGATTTAGCACACAGTGCGGGCGCCCTGGAAGTGTGTCTGGATAATTGCGACGTCGACTTTGCCGTAGGCTGTGGCTACAAGTATCTGAACGGCGGGCCTGGTGCCCCTGCGTTTATTTATGCTGCTTTCAGACATCATGCGTCGATAGTGCAACCGTTAAGCGGTTGGATGGGGCACCGTACACCATTCGCGTTTGAACATGATTATCAACCGAGCAAAGGGATGTTAGCGTTTCTAACTGGCACCCCCAATATTTTGTCGCTTGCCGCGTTAGATGCCTCCTTGGATGTGTTTTCTGGCGTTCCTTTTTCTGACCTTAGAGCTAAGTCATCGGCTTTAAGTGAACTATTCATTAAATGGATTGACGACGCACCTTCCTTGCAACAGTTTTCACTGATATCACCGCGTGATGCACAACAACGGGGAAGTCACTTGGCGTATTCGCACCCAAATGCATTTGCCATCAGTCAGGCTCTGATTGACCATGGAATAATAGTGGATTTTCGTGAGCCAAATATTATTCGTTTTGGTTTTACACCGCTTTATCTCAGTTATCAGGATATCTGGAACGCATTTCAAACATTGACTGAAATAGTGGATACGGAAATTTACTTAAATCAAAAATATTTCGAGCGTAACAGGGTTACCTGAACTCACTCAGAGTGCCGAATGGCGTTTGCCGCTTAAAATTATCTTTATATTTCAAAAGGATGCGAAATGCGGCTGCATACGTATTCAATTTATTTTTTCAAATAGTTCGCAGACAATAGTCTCGCTTTTAGCGTGCCCATGCTCTTTTTAGACCGTGTAAGGCACCTGAAAAGTAACAAAAATAATAACCATAATTGTCACCCTACAATCGAGGAACCATGATGCAGAACATCGCCAATCTAAGCGACGCAATGCGGTTGCACAGTCAGTTGCTGGCTGCGAGAAAATCAATATTCACTGCTTTCTTTACCACTATATCTCTTCCGCTGATTAGCAATAGCGCATTGGCCGCAGATACGCCAGAACCATCCAGCGTGACCATTGCCGGCACGATACAAATCTCCCAATCATGCCCTGATAATTGGCAGCCAGCATGCAGTAATACGCATCTCGAATTTCTTGAGGAGCCACGCATCTGGAAGAGGGCATTTACGCTTCCAGCCGGCGATTATGAGTACAAGGCGGCGCTCAATAATAGTTGGGATGAAAACTACGGTGCTAACGGAAACAGAAACGGCGCTAACCTGCCGTTAAGCATTCCCAGTCAAACACAGGTTAACTTTTACTATGACCATCAGACAAGTTGGGTAACCGACAATCAAAGCGCTCGTATCGCGATAGCCGCAGGTAATTTTCAAACCTTTCTTGGGTGTTCAGCTCCTTGGCAACCTGACTGTTTGAATTCGTGGCTTAAGGACGTCGACGGCGATGGGATCTACACGCTAAAAACAAGCGATATTCCAAAAGGCGACTACGAAGGTAAGGTAACCATTAACGAAAGCTGGGAAGAAAACTACGGCGATGGTGGAATCAGAAACGGTGGCAACATCCAATTTACCGTGCCGGAAGATAATGCCGAAATGTTTTTCAGTTTTGATTCTGAAACGAATGTGTTAACCATTCAGGCTGACGGAGAACCGAATGGTAACTTGAACAACGCCCGAGCCCATTGGGTTAACGCCGACACGCTGGCTTGGGACACACCGCTCGACCCAGGCGATCGAGTATTTCTGCACTCAAGCATAAGCGGTGAGCTGTCTCTAAGCGTTGATGGCGTGTTGGGGGGAAACAGTTATGAGGTTTCAATTGACGGCGCTCTAGAGCCAATTCTGGAAACAAAATTCCCACTCATTCGAGGTTACACGTCACTGGGTGTTTCGTCATTAGATGATGAGCTAAAGCGTTCCTTACTTAAGACACGCCTGGCAATCTCAGTGATTAGTGCTGATGGTAAGCTCAAAGACGCCAGCAGCATTCAGACTCCAGGGGTCTTGGATTCATTGTTTTACTTCGACGGCGAGCTGGGCCCGTTAGTGACCGATGAGTCTGTGTCGGCTCATGTTTGGGCTCCGACGGCGCAAAATGTCGAATTACTATTGTTCGAGAACAGTGATCAGATCGAGCCCACACAAATACTGCCAATGACAGAGGATGCTCAGACTGGTGTTTGGTCGGCGGAAGATTTAGAAGAGTGGAATCGTAAGTTCTATCGCTACCGCGTAACTGTTTACACACCGGTTACACGGAAAGTTGAAGTTAATGATGTCACTGACCCCAATTCCTTGAGCTTAAGCACGAATAGTCAATTCAGCCAGTTCGTGAATTTGAGCGATGCTGATCTGAAGCCACGTGGCTGGGATCATAGCTATAAACCGCCTCTGCGGGCGCCTGAAGATATCAGCATTTATGAGTTACATGTGCGTGATTTCAGCATTGCTGATCATACTGTTGCAGAGCAAGATCGAGGTACTTTTAACGCATTCTCGAGTCGGCATTCAAACGGCATGCGCCACTTAAGTCGTCTTTCGCGATCGGGCTTGTCGCATATTCACCTATTGCCTGTGTTTGATATTGCCACTGTAAATGAAGATAAATCTCAGCAGCAGGTGATCGAACAGGATTTAACGCTATTACCCCCTGATTCAGAGCTACAGCAGGCGGCCGTTGCTGAAATTCAAAACCAGGATGGGTTTAACTGGGGTTATGATCCGTATCACTTTACCGTGCCCGAGGGGAGCTACAGCAGTAACCCCGATGGAGTGACGCGTATTAAGGAGTTTCGCACGATGGTGCAAAGTCTTAATCGTCGAGGTTTACGAGTGATTATGGATGTGGTCTATAACCACACATCGTCATTTGGCCAATTCGAAAACTCGGTATTGGATAAAATCGTTCCAAATTATTATCACCGCTACAATGCAGACGGTGGTTTAGAGACCAGTACATGTTGTGCTAACACCGCGTCAGAAAACCGCATGATGGAAAAACTGATGATCGACTCACTGTTGGTTTGGGCAAAAGATTATAAGGTCGATGGTTTTCGATTTGATTTAATGGGACACCATACAAAGCAAAACATGCTCAAGGTTCAATCTGAACTTCGCGCATTGACACTCGAAAAGGATGGTGTTGATGGGAACGGAATTTATCTTTACGGGGAAGGTTGGAATTTTGGCGAAGTTGTGAATAACGCCCGATTTGAGCAAGCAACGCAATTGAATATGGCTGGCACAGGCATCGGTTCATTCGACGACCGAGGTCGCGACGCCATTCGCGGAGGCAATCCTTTTGGCGGCTATCGTGAGCAAGGCTTCGGCAATGGTTTGTTCACTAATCCGAACGGTATCGCAACGGATAGCGAAGACCTGCTGCTCGAATTAGCTGACCGTACTCGAAGCAGCTTAGCCGGTGGCTTAAAAGAGTTTGCGTTTGAAACCAAAGACGGTGAAGTACTTAGCGCCTTTGATATTGATTATTTTGGTCTGCCAACCGGTTACACCGACGACCCTCAAGAACAGATTGCTTATGTCGCGGCTCATGACAATGAAACATTGCTCGATGGTATTCAGCTAAAAGCACCTGAGACCAGTACGATAGCCGAGCGCGCTCGAATGCAAAATTTCAGTACCTCACTGGTTATGCTGGGCCAGGGTGTTCCGTTCATTCATGCTGGGCAGGATTTTCTTCGATCTAAGTCGTTAGATCGTGACAGCTATAATTCAGGAGACTGGACCAATGCGATTGACTTTACCTTTAGGGATTCTGGCTGGGGTAAAGGCTTACCGATCGCTGAGAAAAATGAGGACCAGTGGCCAACCATGGCGCCACTATTGGCTAATCAAGACTTAGACCCATCGCGTTGGCTAATGGCTAAGTCAAGCTTCTATTTTCGTGAGCTTCTAAGAATTCGTTATAGTTCACCGCTTTATCGATTGCGCGATAAACAGAGTGTGATTGATAAAGTCAAATTCTTGAATACAGGAGTATCACAGATCTCAGGTTTGATTGTGATGCATCTAAATGATGAAGCCGGTTGGCGAAAGCGCGAGCAGGTTGTGTTGTTTAATGGCACCAATCAAGAGGTTGAATTTTCACATGATGAGCTTGATTCAGCGAACTATATCTTGCACCCAGTGCAGCGTTGGTCTATCGACGCCGATACACGAGCATCGGCGTATCGCGATGGAACTTTTGTTGTGCCTGCGATGACAACCGCAGTTTTCATTGGCAAACAACGTCGAGGTTGGCGCTTTTGGGATTGGTTCAAAAAACACTAATGTATAACTTCTAATAAACAAGAAAAGCGACTGCCCTCGGTCGCTTTTTTTGTTCTATTATCAATAATACGCTGACACCGCGCATGCTGGTGAACGCTAAGTGGGTAATGAGCGAAGCTTAAGCGGTTTGTATTGGTTTGCCTGGCGTTTTTTATCTGCCCATTTGTGGAGAAGTTCAGCTAAACGATTGCGCATTGGAAGGTTGTCGTGCTTAAGCAATTCATAATGACCAAAGGAAAATGGAGTGATGTGTAATGTGTCACATAAATGGCTAACGATACGCGCAATTATCGCAGGTACCCTAAGGCATGCAACTGCGTTCGGCTTATTTTTATTCCTAAGCTTTTTGAGATAGCATGGAAGCGTCATTGCAGTTGGGCCACCTAGCTCATAGATTCGATCTACCTTTTTAAGACTTAGTTCTTGCTCTTTGTAAAGAGCAATAGCTGCGACCGCTTTTCCCAAGTCAACGGCAGATATGGGGGCAATACGGCCAAATGAATCACCTGGTAGAAAGTGTACTGGCCAATTTGCTACTCGCTTAAACCATTTGCTGCCGTATCCACCCTCACCATCTACCAGTGAAGGGCGAACCAGATGCCAATCTGCGTTACTTTCTACAAGTGCATGCTCGCCCAGCAATTTACTACTTAAGAATCGGCTCATTCCATTGTTATTTAGCCCGAGGGCAGAGATGTGGACAAACCGCATGCCTCGTTCAGCGCAGGCGTTTGCGAGCTGCGCTATCGCATGATGGTGAACATGATCATAAGTTTCCCCCCAACGCTGGCGCAGAATACCGACTGCGTTGATAACCACATCAACGTCATCCAGATGTCTCAACCATGATGCATCGTCTTGAAGCTTATGTAGCTCGATGTGCCTTTCATTGCTCGGGCTCATCGCATTGGTTTGTCTGCGAGTTCCGATCAAAACCGATGCATTGAGCGCCGCCAGCTCTGCGGCGATGTGTCGACCAATAAAACCGTAACCTCCTAACACCAATACGGTTGGAGTGGTTGCTTGGCTGAGCGTCAACTTTGTGATGGCGTTCATGGTTTATTCTCCATATTGATAGTTAATGAGTGATCTAAAGTCTGACTAATTCAGGTCTTGCCGCCATGTTTTCTGGCGTAATGAGTTCGCTTACCAAACCCAGTTTTCTTAGTCCAAGTAAAACCCACCAACCTGGATCAAGTTGACCCTTTTCCAAACCGAGTTTCGCTGAGCCTGGAAATGCATGATGATTGTTGTGCCAGCTTTCGCCCATAGTCAGAAGCGCTGTCCAAGGAATGTTGTGGCCTTGCACCGCAGCCCCCTCGACGTGCCAATCTCGATGCCCTTCGTTATGCGCAAAATAGCCAATTAACCAATGTCCAATGATGCTCACAACCACGCGAGACGCTATGCCCCAACAAACCCATCCCCAGCCTCCAATCGCGAAAAATAGGATGGCCCAAGGCAGCTGTTGTAACATCCAGGTCGCTTCCATCCATTGGTAGACGCGATCCTTACTTATGTCGTTCTCTATTTCAAAGGGCGGGGGGCTTGTTAATTCAAAACGGTAAAATAGTTGCCAGATCGCATCTTTGTACCAGACGCTACCATGAGAGAAATAGTCATGACATTCCGTTTGGCGCTGAGCCCAGTCTCGCATGTCATGGGTCTTGAGCATGCCATAGGGACCGGCAAGGCCAACGATGGTACCGAGGTGTACAAAAAAATATTCCATCCATTTCGGACACTGATAACTTCGGTGAATGAATCGGCGATGCATTCCAAGGGAATGACCGAAACACAGAGTGAAGCCAGTGAAACCGATAAAAAGCAAAATGGCATCGAGGCTGGCTGTTATTGCACTGCCCACCGTGCCGATTAGAAGCATCGAACCAACCCAAATTACCTTGCTTGGGTCTAGCTGGATTCGACCTTCTTTAGCATTGCCAATCGGCTCTTCTCGGTCAATTCTGGGGTTTGTGTATTGCGTAGTTTTCATGTGTCCTCCGTTAGATGAGAACACAGAATAGGACGCGAGTAGCGTTCAAACTTCCTGTTTTATATTTCCTGAATGATAAAAAATTAAGTTGTTTAAAATCAATAATTTAAAATTCTCCTGATTTATATATCAGGATATTAAGGCTGATTTTCTTTGCGATAATTTGCTGGTGATTTGCCTGTATTTTCCTTAAACGCGGTGTAAAAGCTCGATTGCGATTTAAAACCGGTCATCATACTAATTGATAAGACCGACGCCGTTGATTCGCTAATTAGTAACTGCTTTGCAGCGTCAATTCGATGTTGGCGTACAAATTTGGGAAAACCGCAATCATGGTGAGTATTGATTAGCTCCGAGAGTTGGTGGCTCGACAGTTCTAATAATTCAGCAACCATTGCTAAACTCAGATTTTCGTTCTCATAATGCTTGTCTTGGATCATTAGGTCATTTAGTTCAGCAATCTTTTTGACCGTATCGACCCCGTGTAACTTGGACTTAGCGTATGCCATCTCAGTTATCAGCATGATGTCACTGAGAAGCTCGGGAAAAATTAACAAGGCAGCGACGATTAATATCATCGCAAGTGAGATAGCATTGGAATAACTCAAGAAAAAGATGCTGGCGTTGAGATAGGGTAGTGCTAAGCCCAGGATTAAAGCGATCAATGCCATCACCGCAAACATGCCAAAAAAGAAGAACTCAAACTTATACCGGCTGCGTTGGTCTTTAAGTTTGTATAGCGTTTGCGCAAACCAGAACGTGTAAGCGGTGCCGAATAAAAATGCATAGCCGGGTATATGCTGTACAGCTATTGCAAAACTAGCGACAGGGCCGATTAAGTGTAAGCCATCGTACCAGCGATATTCTAAATCCGGAAACAACACTTCTCTACCGAAGAAGAAAAACGTCGGTGGCGTTATTACCAGTATTGTTGCATAGACCCGCGATGTTAAGAGTTCGCTTCCTTCGGTAAAATACAGATAGTGTGAGTATTGTAGCGCCGCCAGGCTTAGCAGCATAAACGTACAGGCAATTTTACCCGTCATGCTCTTACGCATATCCTGCAAAAAGAATAGGTAGGCCAGCAGCAATATAAGTGCGCTGACTACACTAAAACCGGCTAATAATGCGCTTATTTGGACGCTAAAGGTGTTCAGTGTCATCTGCTTGGAGTGAGTGCCATAAAGTTAATTTGCTATCAGTTGGATTCAAGCACTGAGACGATAACCGGGCGATCGTTTTATGTACTTTGACGTGTTAAATTTTAATTGATCTAACGATACTAGGGTGTGTTTGGTGTCAGCACAAATAAAATTTTCTGGATGCGCACTTGAATGCGAGCACTATGCCGTGCTGGTTTGCGAGACCCACCTATTGTATCGTTATGCATATTAGGCTTGTTCGTGATGGATCTGTTTTAAAAACCCACCTTAATAGGTGCGTTTGATGATCGACATTGTTGATAGTGAGTATTTTATTCCAACCCAGTGCGACCATTTTCTGATTTAAATCATCCTTTATAGATCGGGTCGTCATAATGAGTGCCGTTGAGCCCACAACCCTACAATAAAACTCTGTATAAAATTAGGAGAGTCCCTTTGAAAAAATTGTTATTAAGCGCTGCCTGTGTTGCCATGCTAAGTGCATGTGGAAACGCTGATCAGTCTGCAACCAACACAGACGTGGCCAGTTCCAAGGAATCGGTTGCTGTTGATAACGCCGTTGATAAATCAACCGCGATATCGACCGCGTCAAACACATTAATCTCAGGCATTGACATCGCCAACTTCGATACAAATGTTCGTCCTCAAGACGACTTGTTTCGTGCTATCAACGGTAAATGGTTGGCTGAGTTTGAACTGCCCGCAGATAAATCCAATTATGGATCTTTCACCAAACTGGCAGAGCAAGCACGCGTGGATGTTAAGGCGATCATTGATGAGGCATCAAGTGGGAACTCACCTAAAGGCTCTGATGCTCAAAAAGTCGGCGACCTCTACCGAAGCTTTATGAATCAAGAATTGCTGAATGAAATAGGTATTAAACCCCTGCAACCAGAGTTCGATAAGATAGACGCGATTCAAAATACCTCTGATTTGTCGGAGTATATTGCTTATGCGCAAATGGTGAGCCGCGCACCTTTTAATGTCTATGTCTATATCGACGACAAGCAGCCGGATACCCATATTACTCACATGAATCAAAGTGGATTAGGTCTGCCTAGTCGTGATTCATATTTGAAAGACGACGAAAAAACCAAGGATATTCAAGCTAAATACTTGCTTCACATTGCCAAAATGATGGCGCTGTCAGGTGTCGATGGCGGTGAAGAAATCGCATCGACGGTTATGGATATTGAAACCCAGCTTGCTACTAAACAGTGGACCAAGGAGCGACGGCGTGATCCGGTTCAGGGCTACAATAAACGCTCATCTGCAGAGATGGCTGAGATGATGCCTAACCTCGACTGGGATCGTTGGAAGAAGGCAGCAATGCTTGAAGCGATGACAGACGTCATCGTTGCCCAGCCAGATTTTTTAGAGGCTGTTAACGACATGCTAGTGAGCGTTCCGCTTGATAGTTGGAAGGCTTATTTCAAATGGCATATGGTTCGCGGCGCCGCAAGGTATATGAATGCAGAACTAGATCAAGAGAACTTCAATTTTTACCGAGGAGTGCTAAGCGGGGTAGAACAGCAAGAACCGCGCTGGAAGCGCGGAGTCAACACGCTTAATAATGTTCTGGGCGAAGTGATCGGCAAGCTGTATGTGGCCAAGCATTTCAAACCTGAAGCAAAAGCCGAAATGACAAAATTGGTTGAAAACCTCAGAACCGCCTACGGGGAGGGAATCAAAGATCTGGAGTGGATGGGTGACGAAACCAAAGTCCAAGCATTAGACAAGCTGGCTAAGTTTACACCTAAGATCGGCTATCCTGAAAAATGGAAAGACTATTCGGAATTAGAGATCTCGGCTGACGATTTATTGGGTAATATGAAACGCGCGACCTTCGTAGAAGAGAAACGCAATCGAAGCAAACTGGGTCAGCCGATAGACCGAACCGAGTGGTTTATGAACCCGCAAACAGTGAACGCGTATTACAACCCCGTGATGAACGAAATTGTGTTTCCAGCTGCCATTTTGCAACCGCCATTTTTTAATTTAGAGGCCGATGTGGCGGTTAACTATGGTGCGATTGGGGCTGTAATTGGTCACGAAATGGGGCATGGTTTTGATGATTCCGGCTCGAAGTATGACGGTGATGGCAAATTAACCAACTGGTGGACAGATAACGATCGCAAAGAGTTTGACGCACGTGCGAAAAAACTAGTCTCTCAATATGACGGTTTTAAGGTCTTAGGCGATGTCAGTGTCAACGGTGAATTCACTCAAGGTGAGAACATCGGTGATTTAAGCGGATTAACCATTGCCTATAAAGCTTACCAATCAACCAAACAAGGTAAGGAAGCGCCGGTTATTGATGGGCTAACGGGTGATCAGCGCGTGTTCGCTGGTTGGGCGCAAGTATGGGCTCGTAAATATCGTGATGAAGAATTGCGCAGACGTATCGAGACAGATCCACACTCGCCGTCTGAGTTCCGTGCCAATGGCACAGTGTCGAACATGCCGGAGTTTTATCAGGCGTTTGACGTTAAACCGGAAGACAAAATGTATATAAAACCTGAAGACCGCGTCAAAATATGGTAAGACTATATCGTTAATATCCGTTTGATTGAGCCAGGTTTTATCGAATGGATGCCTAAAAAAGGAGAGCAATTGCTCTCCTTTTCTTTTGGTTATTTGTTGAGTTATACAGCGTTATTCACTCTATTTTCCAGGAAACTGATGATGTCCTTGGACTCGTATAGCCATCGCACACTGCCATTCTCTTCTATCCGTAAACAAGGTACCTTTACGCGACCACCATCGGTTTCAAGTTGCTGCCTATAGGCGGGGGTTTTATTAATATCTCTTGGCTCCACGGTGACATTGAGTCGATGGATTGCACGCCGAGTTTTAGTGCAAAATGGGCAAGCAAAAAATTGATATAAGGATAAGCCCTGCATCGCTGACTGGGCTTTTAGTTGCTCGGCCTCAGAGCGTAGAATTGCCTTTGGTCTCGAGACTAGGTCAAAAAACACGATAATCAAACCAAGACCATTCCGTACGGCTTTAAGAATAAGAGATTTAAGAGACATTCGGCGCTCGCAAATGCAGTGATATTAATAAGTTGCGCGCAGTCTAACCTTATTTTAGGCCATAAAGAATAGGTTTTATGGTATCGCTTTGCTTTTTCTGCTTGTAAGCTGAGATTAATAGCGATAACGTGAGCGCCGAACCACTTTGAGCACACAACCATGTCAGAACTAGACAGAAATAACCCACTCCACGGCGTAGGCCTGGACGCCATGTTTTCAGAATTATTGCGGCATTACCATTGGGAGATTTTGTCTGAACAACTGAAGTTTAAATGCTTAGAGAACCACCCGAGTTTTGCAGCGGCAATAAAGTTTCTTAAGAAAACAAAATGGGCGCGTGAAAAGACGGAAGCGTTTTACCTCTACAAATTCAAACAACTGCCTATTCCCAGCGACGAAGAACATTTATTGCCTCCGCGTGAACGGCGGTTTGAAGAAGGGGATGCATCGAAAGAGCCTGCGATCATAAACAAAGGGGATAAACCGTTTTTTGATGACCCGATTTCGGGGCCGAAGTTTTCGGATAAACAGTCATCAAAGAAATCGCCACGCGTTCGTACCCAAGCAAAACCAAAATCGAAAAAGACCACGAGTGATATAAGCGATGGTCCGGACCCATGGGCAAAGTGGAGATCTAATTGAAAGGAATTTGTTCATGAGTTGCGCTCATCAGCGCTCTCTAGAACCAGTTTAAGCTCAATTTGTTGCACCAAATAGTTTTCTGTATGCTTGTATTCGATGAGTTCGGTAATGAGTACAAAAAGGTGGTAGAGCATGTCTTGCGAGGAAGAAAGTCTACAATTAGCTGATTGCACGTTTAAGATAGGCGAGGTACAAGTTAACCCTCTATTGGGTGAAGTAACCTCCGCGGATGGTGAGATAACACTTGTTTCGAGACGACAAATTTTGGCTATTATTGAGTTGGCCGAGAATTTTGGAGAGGTTGTTTCGCGTGCGAAAGTACATAAAATTTTATGCTTAACGGAAGAGGGCATGCGCGATAAAGGGGCTCTGTCGCATCATATTGGTCTTATCCGTAAGGCGTTTGGTGACTCAGCTAAAAATCCGAAATATATAAAGACGATTAGAGCTCGAGGCTATTGTTTATTAGAACCACCAAGGGCTGTCGCTTCAAGTGCTTTTGATTACAAGGAATTGCCGTCAGCCACATTTTTATCCGGTGAAGAAGCGCCAGTAAGCGGGAGGTTTGGGTCACCGATTTGGAATATTGGTGCCGCGGTTATCGTTGCCGTGATGATTAGCCTGGTTCTGAATCAATCGACGTTTCAATTGCTGTCTCAGCAAGATAATTTTCTAGCGAATGGGGTTAGCACTGCACAGGCGCAGAACAAGGTTTCAGAAATTGATGGAGCCCCTATTAACACTGCGCAGAGTGTTAGTGAAATAAAGGTTGATCGAAGCAATCCTGACATTAGTGGTCTTATGCAGACTTACCAAGACTTGTTAAGAAATAATGATATCTCTTTGCAAGAAAAGGCTGAGCGATTGTCAACGGTCGGGCAAAGTCTTATACGCTTTAAAGAATGGGCGGCGTCTGAGCAGGCACTTCAGGATTCATTATCTATATGGAGAAAAAACAAAGGCGAGTTTTCTGATGTCGCTCTGGTAGCAGTGACGCTTACTAAATTAGCCCAAGTGCGGAGCCGTGTGGCTCAAAACATAGATGATTCCAGAAGTTTACTTGTAGAGGCTGCCGGATTAATGAGGAGTCAGCATCCGATGTCAGTGGACTTCGCCGACATGCTCTATATCCATGCTCAGCTGTTAAATTTCGGTGCTGATGCCCGTGGTGCTGAAAGTTTGCTCAGAGAGGCGTTAAATATAATTGGTGATCGATCTCAAGATCATCATCGACTTTTTATTTCGTTAAATGTAAGCCTTGCTAAAATGTTGACTCTGCAATCGAAGTTTGTTGAGGCCGAACGCTTGACCACTGAGTTATTGAGATCGGAAACCAGTCGTTTGTCTGGCGATGATATCAGTTTGGTGCCTATCATTACTCAGTATGGATTCTTGCTTGCGTCGATGGAGAACTACACTGAGTCGGCCATTCAATACCAGAGAGCCTTGGATATCCAGGCTTACTATTACTCTAATGATCACCCTCGAATGTTGCACGCAAAATTTAATTTGGCCGACACCTTACTGCAAGCAGGCGAAATAGAGCAGGCGGTAGCGCAATATTCAGAACTGATTCAGCTGGATATTCAGCGCAACCAAGGTGAGAGCCTGCGTTTAAGTAATTTAAAACTACGCTTATCAAGTGCTTTGCTGGAGGCAAAAAAACCGGCCAAAGCGTACCAGGAAATTCAACAAGCGATCAGTATGATTGAGAATCTGGGTGAGGTGCCAAGCTGGTTGCGTTACTCGGCGAGTAGCCTGCATGGAGCCGCATTAATTGAGTTGGGAGAGTGCGCTGAGGGTATGCGTTTGATAAATCAAACGGTTGAACAAATCTTTTTGGACGCGTATACCGAACCTAGAACCACATCTAAGATTTACGCGCGTAAGACCTATTATGAGCGTTCGGCTAAGTGTTCGCCTCGAGAACTAGCCTAGTTCTAAACACATCGATCAAGACTATTAGCAATGCTCGACACACAGAGCATTTAATATGATAAACGCAATGCTATTTCCTATTCTTAATAACATGATGAATGATGCTAATGGTAAAACCTGTTTCTGCATGAGGTAGTGATTCAATGATCGCAAAAAAATTACAAGCAACTGTATTTTGGTTAGCTACGGCTTATGTTTTGTATCTGCTGGGATTCTCGGTCTGGGCTTATCACGCTAAACACGAAATGATTTCGGCTTATTTCAATACCCTGGGTTACCCTAGCTACCTAGTGTACCCGCTGGCGTATTTGAAGCTATTGGCCATAGTGATCATCGTAAGTCATCGTTATAACGATTTAAGGGATATGGCCTACGCAGCCTACTTCATAAACATGATAATGGCCCTGGTAGGGCATGCGGTGCATGGCGATATGTATTTGCATGCAGCCATCGGCGCAACGTGTTTAGCGATCTCTTATCTTTTAGGAAACAAGGTAAGGGGGCGGCCAAAGCACAATTTCTTTGGTCAGTTTACGGACGGATAAATTGTTGGCTTGTTATTCCTGAGCTGCTATCTTGAGCTCGGCGGTAAATCGAGGCGCATTATGTCGTTCAAGATGATAGGTGAAGGCGGTTGAATCCTCACTCAAGGTCATGGTCCAAACATTCGTTTCCGCAGCTGGAATTATGGTCGCCGTATGAGTATCAGCTGCAAAGGACTGACTTAGATTTGTGCCGGCTTCGTTTGCAAGCCCACCATACATGTTTATTTCATCGGGCGTTCCGTCTTCATGTCGATGATCATGCTTAAGTTGGAGGCCGTGTTCGGTTTTGCTCACAATCCAGGTTCGAGAATGGTCCTCACCGACGTGAAACGGTATTCTAATTTCGTCGTCGGTGCATGTTTTAATATGGGCGACTAAGAGCTTATTGGCAAAACTATCTTGGCCTTCTTTTGGAAACGTCATCTCTCCCTCAAAACGTTCCCCGCATAATTCAGTGAGCGAGTTGAAAAAAGCGAGTTGTGCGTCTTTTATCGAGGCGATCTTGTCCGAGGCCTTAAGGGTGGCAGAGCACAATTGTGTTAGAACAAGAGCGGAGATTGAAAGTGTCTTCATTTATGTCAGTATATGGGTTTGAATTAGGTTGCGGCATCAACTGAATCGTCAATCGATACGGAGTCGTTAATCATTATAGTACCACTTTGATGAACCTGAGCAGTAATGCCGCCATGGCCACGCACGGCGTTATAGCCTCCTGGCCCAAATGTTTGTTCCATAAACGAACAAGGGTGACAAGCGCCCGTATATTCCAGCAGTGCTTCGCCAATACGGAATGTTTTGCCTTTTAGCGCCAGCAAATTTATTCCGCTCACACTTATATTTCGTCGCAATAATTCGGGTGAACAATGAGGTATACCAAGCGTACTAGCGATTACGGGTAAATGCTCATGTTGAATAAGCGTGACCTGCCTTTTACCTGAACGGCCTGCGTATCGATCACCAATCAACCCCTCATTGGTAGATGCGAGCACGCTATCCACGCATTGCATCTGCGCGCGACGTTCAGGTCGCAATCCAATCCACTCTACCTTGCCGATCTGAGGCAAGGTGCTCAACAGTGTCTCTATGGTTTTTTGTGGTCCGCGCACGCTTCCGCGCTCTAGTTGCAGGAGCGTCTATTTGTTGTGATCGTTTTTAAGTAGCAACGAAAAACTCACCGGAACGGTCTCGGCGATCGGTAAATTATTAACCAAACTCGAGAGCTTGATAATGCCGTCTACCATATTGAAGTTTGCTGCTCGCACTAATACAGGTTGTGTGCTTGCCACTACCATTGTGTTTTGGTTTAGGCGGCTTATCCGTACGTCCAGAGTCAGTTCTTTTGTTTCTCCGTGTAACGATAAAGTTGCCGGGATGCTAGCCAGGCTTGAATTTCCTGGCTCAAGCCCTTTCAGCGCTGCACTTACTTCTGCAACGATTTCAATTGTTGGATAAACGCCGGTCTCGAATAAAAATTCGCGCATTCGCTCATCACGAATGGGTATTCGGCTGTCGACACTGTCAGGCTTAATGATAACCCTAGCTTTTCCGTCAGTAACATGACCTGAAATATCGCTAAATGTGTGGGATTCAGCAATATTACCTTTTTTGATTGAAACGAAGTTAACTCTCGATTTTTCGGCATCAAGTGTCCATGTATACGCCGAATTGAGCTTCTCCGCACTTGCAGGTGCGCAGAACATGAAGAGAGCAGATAAAACTAAGGCGTTTAGTAATTTCATAGTAGTCGATTAGAAGTCGCTGATTGACGCTTCGATTGTATTGTTGGTCGTTAACGAACACGCGAACACATACAGTAAAACCGGGTACAGCACCCGTTCGCGATCCCTATTAGGGTATTAGTATCACTTACTGCCGATAAAGTTCATGTTGTTGAATTATTATTTATTCTAATTAATGCCGACAAGCAAGTCTTAAGTGTTTGAATGTAAATAATTATTTCAATAAATCTTTCATTAGTATAGCGGTGTTATTTTGTCTAAAATAAAATTCATGATCGCTCTATTGACTCGAAAAACGCACATTATTGCGCCATGGAGACTAATACATCAATCGAAGAGCGTATCGCCACAAAAGCGGTCTCGGCTTTGCATGCAAAAAGCGGGCTGCACTTAGAGCTGATTGACAGAAACACAGTATTGGGCACCGGCCTATGGCCGGATATGCGGTTTAGAATCGCCGGCACCGAGCTCGAGTTAGTGTGTGAAATTAAAACCGGCCTGAGTCGCGATATGCTTGAACCCGTGGTTCGTTTATTGCAATCTGCGGCGGAAGGGCGGCCGTCAATGATCATGGCCAATTATATCGATGCAAAACTCGGTAAAGCGTTACGCGAACTGGGTGTCAATTATGTTGATGCCAGCGGCAATACCTATATTAATCTCGATCCGGTATTTGTATTTATTGAAGGGCAATTAATTGCCGATGGCCTGACGCAAATCAAACCAGCGAAATTATTCAGCTCAACCGATTTGCAAGTAATTTACGCCTTGCTTACCAACCCTGATCTGCTCAACGAAAATTATCGCCAAGTATCGCAATCCGCCAATGTAGCACTCGGTGTCTGCGGCTCGGTGTTTCGAGAATTAAAAGATCAAGGGTACTTTGTTGAGGCCGTGTCGACAAAACGTCGAGAATGGCGTGCCAGACACAAGCTAATCGGTCGATGGGTAGAACAGTACCCAATGTTAATTAAGCGAACGTTTCTTGGAGAGTTTTCAGCCCCCGATTTTGATTGGCTGCGAACCGGTGGCTTTAACAATTTTGACGCTCAACTCGGTGGTGGTGCTGCTGTGGCTCGATACGCGCAAACGCAAATCGGCAATAGCGTCTCGGTTTACGTAAACGATCAACAGCAATGGCAGTTTATTCGCGAAATGGGGCTTACAAAAGACGGTGAACATCACAAGGATGAAGACAAGCCCTTAGTGAAAGTGTACTCCAAGTTCTGGGGCACCGACGTATTATCTGATCAGGGTTCAGGTGAGAGTGTTCATAACGATATTGTGCACCCGCTAATGGCTTATGCTGAACTGATTCAGACAGGTGATCAACGTAGTTGCAATGTGGCTAATCAGATCGCGTCGAGGTATTTTGTTTGAGCCTTTTCAGCCAATTGATGCTTAGCTCTTAACCCCTTGAAGCAGGGTCTGGAACAATGAGTATAGATATTTGCGTTTGTGCCAGTGGCAAAGCGTTTAAGCTATGTTGTAAGCCGTTATTAGATAGGGTTAAGGCTGCCAGAACCCCTCAGCAGCTCATGCGTTCTCGCTTTAGTGCGTTCGCATTAGGTGGTTATGGTGATTATTTATTAGACACCTGGTTACCCAACAAGCGGGTTGGTTTAAACGCAGCGGAGTTGTCGCAACGCAGTATCAACTGGCAACACCTGGAAATCATTGCAAAGTCGCAAAGTGGAGAAGACGCAGTCGTCGAATTTAAAGCCACCTTTTTGGATCAAAACGGTGAACAACATGTGCACCACGAAGTGTCACAGTTTCTTAGACAGGCGGGTCGATGGTTTTATGTTGATGGCGTGGTTAATTAGCGCTATAAATCGAGGCCGCTATACAAGCGTAAAACTAATTTCCATGCTGACATTCCGTAAGATCCATTGATTACGGTCTGCTGATCTCACCTTAAAGTCAGAATGCGGTACTATAGTCAGTCTAATATCAGTCTTTAAACACATACACATTGCGTAATGAAAAGTATTCCCATTCTTGATATCCGTCGTTTTGACACCGACCGAGACGCTTTTTTGTTGGAGTTTCGAAGTGCTTATCAAGAGTGGGGTTTTGCCGGGATTAGTGGTCATAATCTAGACCCTAAATTGATCCAGTCAGCCTGGAAAGCGTCGGAGAAATTTTTCGCATTACCAAGCACTATCAAGGCGCAATACGAAGGTGTTGAAAAAGATCGGTCTCGAGGCTACATCCCGTTTGGTGTCGAGAAGGCGAAGGACTCAAAACACTCTGATTTAAAAGAGTTCTATCATATTGGTCATCAGATTGATGGTGTTGACCATCTAGCTCCGAATATCTGGCCTGCTGAAGTCACTGAATTCCAAGCCACTTTCACAGCCCTTTATGCAAATCTCGAAGCACTGTCGCTTCGAGTGTTAAGCATCTTTGCGACTGCGTTGGAACTGCCAATCGATTATTTTGATAGCCGAGTTAAGCATGGTGAAACCTTATTGCGAATTCTCCACTATCCTCCGATTAGGGATCAGAATATCCCGAATTTACGTGCCGCCGCGCATGAAGATATTAATTTGATTACATTGCTCGCCGGGTCCGAGCAAGATGGCCTCGAAGTACTTAGTCGTCAAGGAGAATGGGTCCCTATTAATATGATAGAGGGCACTATTATCTGTAACGTTGGCGATATGCTGCAACGCTTAAGTAATGCCAAATTTCCGTCGACGACACACCGCGTGGTTAATCCTCAGGGCAATGCGGCCAGAACGAGTCGCTATTCAATTCCGTTTTTTGTTCACCCAAGCCCAAACGTATCATTAGATTGCCTGGAAAGCTGTGTTGACGCTGATAACCCTAAACGGTTTCCGCCGACAACAGCAGGCGAGTATCTCGAGCAACGTTTAAAAGAAATCGGTTTGTTAAAAGCCTAAGGTTGGTATAAGTTCAATGACGGCAACAATATTGAATTTTGGTTCGATCAATATAGATCATATTTATCAGGTGCCACATTTCGTTAGGCCAGGGGAAACGCTAGCAAGTAATCACTTAGATACCGTACTTGGTGGTAAAGGTGCTAATCAATCGGTAGCAATAGCGCGTGCTGGCGGGCGTGTTAAACATGTGGGTCGCGCTTGCGAGAATGATCAATGGGTATTTACCTATCTTGAAGCCTGTGGCGTTGATATCAGTCATGTTGAAAGGTCTGATGAGTCAAGCGGACATGCAATTATTCAAGTTGATAGTCGAGGCGAAAACGCAATAGTATTACATGGTGGCGCGAATCAAGGGTTTGATTCTGCAAACTTGGAAAAAGCCATTTTAAGCTGTCAGAAAGGCGATTTTCTCCTTGCTCAGAATGAATGTAATTTATTGCATGAGGCAGTCGCATTGGCATTGGATAATGAGTTAAGGGTAGCTCTGAATCCCGCACCAATGACAGAGTCTATCAGAGAGCTTCCTTTAGAAGATTTGGATACTCTGATTGTTAATCAGGGGGAGGCGCAGGCCCTGTGTGGCGAGCATGAAATGGATGACATAATACTCGCATTAAAAAAACAGCTTCCAAGGTCGCGCGTTGTTATCACGCTGGGTGGTGAGGGGGCTGTACTAATTTCCCAAGGCTCTGTTTCTAAGGTGCCTGCGGCGTCAGCTAAGGTCGTTGACACCACCGCCGCCGGCGACACGTTTGTCGGTTATTTTTTGGCCGGTTTGGTTGAAGGCCTGTCAGACACTTCCGCTCTGAATCGTGCCTGCACTGCAGCTGCAATTGCGGTTGAAAGCCTGGGTGCTATTCCATCGATTCCAACCTTAGAACAGGTGAATTCTCGCAATTCTGTGTTGTAAATAACCCGCCATATGCAAAAAATAATCATAGATACTGACCCTGGCATCGATGACGCGCAAGCGATCGCCTTTGCCGTGGCTCATCCGGAAATTACACTTTTGGGGCTCACCACCGTTTATGGAAACGCTGACCTTGACACTACAACGAATAATGCCTTGTTGATCCTGCAGCGCTTTGGGTGCCCAGAGGTGCCGGTCGCTCGTGGAGCGACAGAACCGTTGAGTCAAGCTCGTATGCCAGCACCTGACTTCGTTCACGGCCATGACGGTTTGGGTAATCTAAATTTGGGCCGTGCGAATACCAATGCGATTGAAGAGAGTGCAGCTGAGTTCATTATTCGGATGAGCAATGAGTTTCCTGGTGAGATCAGTTTGGTCGCAGTTGGGCCAATGACCAATATCGCCCAAGCCGTGATTAAAGACCCAAGTTTACCAAGTAGGGTAAAAGAGCTAATTGTAATGGGTGGCTCGGTCGAGGAACTTGGTAATGTAACGCCTTTAGCCGAAGCGAATTTCATCAATGATCCGCATGCCGCGGACCTTATTTGCTCTCATGATTGGCCACTCAGAATCATTGGCTTAGATGTGACTCTAGATGTAATGTTGAGTGACAAACACCTTGCACAGTTGCGAGATCAGGCTCGGGAAACGGGTAGTTTTATTTGGAATAGTAGTCGCTTTTATGTTGACTTTTACACCAACGATCGAAACCTGAAATCGGAGCCAAATCCTGAACGACGATGCGCAATGCACGACGCCAGTGCGGTGGTGTATTTGGTTGAGCGTGATGCATTTTCGTTTACCTCTGGCCCCGCACGGGTAGTGCCAGATGGCATCGCGATAGGACAGCTCGCCATCGACCGCAAACCGAACAGTGATGGAGCGTACGTGGTTCCATATTGGCAAAATCGCCCATCAGTGCATGCGGCTATGGAAGTAGACTCCGAGCGCGTGCGTAATACCTTCTTAGACACCATTATCAAACACCATCTGATTTAGGTCACTATTTTCTATGGCTAAGCTCTATTTTTACTATTCGACCATGAACGCGGGTAAATCAACCACGCTACTGCAGTCTAGCTTTAATTATCGTGAGCGCGGGATGCATACACTTCTGCTAACGGCTGCGTTTGATGATCGATTCGGAGTGGGCAAAGTGAGTTCTCGAATTGGTTTGTCGCAAGAGGCTGATTTATTTAGTGCAGACGATGACTTACATCAACACGTAAAGCAACGTAATGCCGACAAAGCCATCGATTGTGTACTGGTTGATGAGGCGCAATTCTTGAGTGAGGCGCAGGTGTGGCAGCTCAGTGAAGTCTGTGATGAACTTGGCATACCGATATTATGTTATGGCATACGCACTGATTTTCAGGGACAATTATTCCCAGGCAGCAAAGCGTTGCTTGCGTGGGCCGATGTGCTGCAAGAGTTGAAAACCATTTGCCATTGTGGCTCCAAAGCCAATATGGTCGTTCGAGTTGATGAACAAGGCAATGCTCTGCGAGAAGGTTCGCAAGTTGAAATTGGCGGCAATGAGCGATACGTTTCTCTTTGTCGAAAGCATTTTAAAGAAACCTATAAATAAGCTGGTAGCTCGTATATATCTTTTCTGTTCTGAAGAAAAACAAACACACTATGCACATGATATGCAGTTAAATTTTAAAGACCTCACCGCCAATCAATGCTATGGGGCAATGGTACAGACCATCATTCCAAGGCCTATCGCGTGGGTGTTATCTGATAATGGTGATGGCAGTCATAATGTAGCGCCGTTTTCGTTTTTTACTGGTATTTGTAGTGACCCACCATTACTCATGCTATCGATCGGCAAAAAAGATGCCAGTGAAGAAAAAGATACGCGTGTCAACATACGTGAACGTAGTAGCTTTGTGGTCCATATACCCAGCACTCGCCATCTTAGTCAGGTTAATAGCACTTCGGCAACACTGGCTCACGGAGAGTCTGAAATCGATGCAGCTGAGTTAAGCCTAACAAATATAGAAGGCTTCCCTCTGCCGCGCATAGACGATTGTGATATTGCGATCGCATGCCAACTTTACAGAATAGATGAAATTGGTGCCGTGCCACAGGCTGTAATCTATGGCGAAATACAAAGCGTTATTGTCAACGATGATTTGATTGTTCCTCACCCGAAAGGGCGCTTTCAGGTAGATTCGAAGTCGCTCGATCCGCTGGCTAGGCTTGGCGGCAGCAGCTATGGAGGCCTGGGAAGCATTCTCTCGGCTGATCGACCGAAATAAATCTGAAGTGCGTCAGATTCAGAACGTGTTAACGGATCGTGGCTCTAAGTACGCGGTGAGTGGGGGCATGGTTGCTGATACTGATGATGCAAAATCATTTTTGAAGAAACTGTGCACTAAGAAGAAATACGCGAAGGCAACCCATAATACATGGGCGGTGATTTTTCGAGACGGTACGCGAGTAAAGAATGATGATGGTGAGAGCGGGGCGGGAGCGATTATTCTCAAGATGTTGGAACGCGATGCCGTATTTGATCACATCGTGGTAGTCACACGTTGGTATGGGGGTGTGCATTTAGGCGGCGATCGTTTTAGGCATGTTCAAACGTGTGTAAAAGCGTATCTGGATAGTATGGCACTTGACACCTAATATCCTGGATTTCGCAATGAAACAGCGCGGCCAGCGGTCTTGATCACTAAGCCCAATTCAATGACACGCCGTTGTGTTCGATTTGTTATTCTAGTTGCTATGCTGTTTACGCTTGAGCCATTTAAGTTAATCACCGCCAGATTTTGCGCGTTCAATTCGTTGTTGTGTTATCAGCGATTTGGATTCGCTGGTGTGAGAGCTTGAATTATGGATTTCTTTCGCAATTACGATTATCGAACTGACCATTTAAAAAGCGCGATATTGTTAGCCGTAATACTGCATATAGTATTGGCTATATTGCTTCCTGATATTCCTAAACTCACCCTACAAGGCTTCGATCGTTCGTCAAGTTTGACGGTGTTTTTAGATGAAAAAGAGGCCGAAGAAGAATTTGATCAGTCACTTAATCAGCAGCTTCCATTACCGGCCAAGATCGAGACCTTAGCTGACCCTTCGCTAGGTTCTACAAGCATTGAAACGGGTAAGGATGCGGTCGTTACTGAGCCTGTGGAGCCTACACAAGATTCGAGTGAGCAAAAAGAAGAACTCACTTCAATAGGAATCGGTGATGAAGGCGAGGCAACACCGAGTATTCGTTTTGATTACGCCACTGTTCGACTGTTTGCCCAACAAGAAGCCATTCGCTACGCTGAGCTGCATCCTAAAGAAGTCGATCGATTTGCGCGCTCATTCAATCGTTCGCGAAATTATCGAAGGCGTACGCCAACCGAAAGCTATCGGGATCGTCTGGGAGATCTGTATGCACGCTCTAACTCCTCAGACGGTGATATTTGTTTTAAGCAGCAGCGAGTTGAAGCCGTTGACGAGTATATAACCAATACGGTTTACTTTTTTCGTTGTGACAGACAGCCTAAAGGCCTAGAGCTGGATGTTGATGTGAGTGCCAAGGGTTAATGGCCTAAAGAGTCAAATATACAAAACAAAATTCGACTAACGCTTATCGGTTAAATCGCCGCCTTCCTGAGGAGCTTATCCCAATCGGGCCTCTAGGTATGGTAAGTTGTAACGGCTCGCCATCGCGTTCAACTTCGATTAACACACTTTCACCCACTTCGCCTTGAACCGTTAAGTTATTAACCTCCCTGAGGTTAAATACGCGCTCGCCTGCGTAAGAAATCACTTCATCGCCAGCTCTCAAACCTGCATTTTCGCCAGGTGAACCACCGATTACCGATCCGACTCTCGCTGTTGTGGGTAAACCATTTGCTTCAAGGTAGCGTTCATAATTCTGCTCGCCCAGTTCTTCGCGAATAGGATTGTTATTGCTAAATCTCGCGCGATCTTGTTCCGCGCGTTGACGCCTGAAGTCATACTGAGCTTGTAGCTCTCTGAGTGATTCTTCTGATTCAATTTGTACGATGCGTGCGGCTTCTTCCTGAGCAAAGCCAGCGGATACCAGCTGCTGTTGTCGATAGCCTGGCTGCTGACGTGCCAGTCGTTCGGCTCGGCGTTCTTCCCTAAACCGCTGTATCGCATCACGCTGAGCATCTTGTTGAGCCTGTTCACCGTCGATTTGTAAATCTGGTGAGCGTTCTTCCTCTGAGATTATTTGCTCAGTCGCGTTTGAATAAGCCGGGCCTATGTTATTGGAATTGATGTTAGCAAGTTGCTGTTGTAGAGAGATTCTGGCTTGAGTTTCGATTGAGAGATTATTCTCTAAGCGCTTGACTTGAGATTGGACAAGGCTCAGGTCATTGCTTTGTGTTGTGTGGCTAGAATTGCTACTCAGATTCATAACCGCTGCTGTGCATATAGAACTAACAATGGCCGAAACAGCGATTGCAATAAATAGTGTTCTGTTTTCCATGCCTAGCGTACCTCAAATAATTAATGTGCTTACCTAAAGACCCTTCAGATCACTAATTAATCACCTTCGATGGACGGATCACCTTAAGTCTTAGTTCGCGATGATTGCAATCTTTAGTTCAAATTCGTAATAGCTTGATAGGCACCAACTTTCAGATCGAAGCGTAACGGCCAAGGTGAGCGATAAAGCTGAACCAAGCCAATACCTATTAACTCTTCTTGACGATCAATCCAAAATTTGGTGCCCGCTAATCCGGCCCAAGAAAGCTCACCTTTGGATGAGGTGGCAGGCATCAAGGCGGGTTCGGTCACGACACCATACCCCAATGCCATACTTTGTCCGGCGTACAAATCATGTTTGCCAACTGAACGAACTTCCGGCGTCATATGATTTGAGCCTAGGAATTCGACCGTTTTAGGGCTTAAAAGACGAACGCCATCGAGTTCACCACCATTGAGCACCATTTGGGAAAATCGAAAATAATCATAAGCCGTGGAAATCAGACCACCGCCGCCCATGAACAGCCCAACATCGCTATAAGAGCGAGAGCGTTCCAACGGCATAACCGTGACTTTATTGGTTTGAGCATCCCAATATTGATCGCTGGCGAGTCGTTCTTTCTTATCTTCAGGTAACTCAAAAAAAGTATCATTCATATCGAGTGGCTCGAAGATGCGTTTACGAAAAAAGTCATCTAAGGACATACCACTTAATTTTTCAATAACGGCACCAAGCACGTCAACACTCACGCTGTAATGATAGCGCTCGCCTGGCTGATAACGCAGCGGCAATTTCGCCAGTTTATTGATAAATTCATCGAGGTTTTTGACTTGAAACAACTTCGCTTTTTGGTATTCAATGTCAACTGGATTATCAGCGGTAAAGCCGTAGCTAAGACCCGCAGTGTGCATAAATAATTGACGCATTAGCATGGGCGATTCGGGTGTTACTAAATCACCGTTGACCAATACTTTTTGATCGGTAAACGCCGGTAAGTACTTGCTTACTGGGTCATTCATATGAAACGCGCCTTCTTCGTAAAGCATCATCGCCGCAACTGCGGTGATTGGTTTGGTCATAGAATAGATGCGAAATAGCGTGTCTGTCTCCATTGGTTTTTCGTTGTCTACGCCATAACGACCGTGGGCTTCGAAGTGCACTATCTTGCCTTTGCGCGCCACGAGTGTTACCAATCCCGAGTAGTTGCCATCGGCGACATAACGATTGCCAAGTGCACTCAGACTCTGCAGTCGCTCACTCGACATGCCAACCTTCTCTGGTTTGGTAGTGCGTGTCTCTTTTGCGTAAGAATATGCAGTAGAGAAAAATAAAGAAGTACCGAGTAGAAAAATCGCTATCTTGAGGTGGTTCATACGAATGATTTATTAGAGGGTTGAAGTGAAGTAGGCGACAGTCTTAATTAGCTGGCGTATTTTTAATTCGAGTCATTCTACAGAGCGAGTGTGTGGAAAGTGTTATCCATTTTGGCGCACGAATCACTTACTCGCAAGAGGTCACGTTTAGATGTTAGGATTGCTGTACTTCATCATAAGGAACATTCTATGCAAGCAAGCGCAACGTCCTCCGAACTTACCGTTAAACAGCGTTATATGAAATTGGCGGTGTTAGTGATCGTGGCTGGTAATATTTACCCGCTGATTTATCTGCGCCAGAATTTCGAAGTAAGTATCGTCGAGGCTTTTGGCATTACGTCTGCGCAGTTAAATAGTAACTATACCTGGCTAGGTATTATCTACTTCATTACTTATTTGCCCAGCGGTTGGCTGGCCGATCGAGTTTCGCCGAGATTATTGATGTCGTTCTCATTGTTAGTTTCGGGATTATTAGGGGTTTGGTTTTCAACTTTGCCATCGCCAGACTCATTGAGGCTAATTTTTATCGGCTGGGGTATTGCTGCTGGACTTACTTTTTGGGCAGCGCTGATTAAGGCCACTACGCTTCTCGCTCGTCCCGATGAGCAAGGACGTTTTTTCGGTATTCTCGATGGCGGCCGCGGTCTGGTCGAGGCCGTGCTGGCAACCATTGCCGTTGCCCTTTTTGCTTATTATACAAATGGTGTTGGCCAAGATACGCCAGATGCACTGATTAAAGTTATTTGGCTTTATGCCGGCATGATGTTGATTCTGGCTCCTATATCTTATTTTGTATTAGATGCTCCCGATGAAAAGCAAACCTCGCAAGTAGCACAGGCTAAACCGTCTGCAGGCGATAGTCGCTTTGTTCGTGATCTTTCCGAAGTCGCAAGTAAACCCGAAGTTTGGTTATGCGGTATTTGTATTCTGACTGGCTACCAATTATTTTGGGCTACTTATTCATTTTCAGCCTACATGCAAACTCAGTTTGGTTTAACGGCGGTTGCAGTAGGTTCGATTACAGTAGCTAAGCTTTGGATGAGGCCAATTGGGGCCGCATCGGCGGGTTTCGCCGGTGATTTCCTAAATCGGGAAAAAGTACTTGCATGGCTAATGGTGCTCGCATCCGTTGCTCTGGGAGTGTTAGCGATGGTGCCAGTATCCATCGGAGCCGTATTTCTTTTGGCCATTGTATTGGTGATAGGTTTTCTGACCTATGCCGTGCGAGGCATCTTCTGGGCAACACTCGAAAGTTGCAATATATCTAATAAAGTCAAAGGCTTAGCGATTGGAATCATCTCGTTGGTTGGTTACTCGCCGGACGTTTATTTACCTGAGTTAAACAACTATTTATTGGCCCTTTACCCAGGCAAAACTGGCTATGCTATTTACTATAATATTCTCGCGTTCATGGGCTTGTTAGGTGCGCTTGCGGCTTGGAAATTGAAATCCATTGTTGCGGCACGAAATGTCGCATAGGCGTCATTTAATGTCGTCAAAAGGACGTTGTCGGCCTCATGTTTTGTCGTTGGGTTTCATAAAGGTGTAATAAACGTTATGGTAGTCTGAGTACTTAATGTCAATAAAAAGAGAGTTATACATGGAAACACCCCGATTTTTTCGTAGAACCCGAATTGCACAAGAAGTCACCGCATCGGTTCTTGCCCTTAGCCTGGCGATGCCATTTTCCGCCGTTTCACAAGAGTCTGAAGAGCAAACTTATGCACTTGAGGAGATAGTAGTAACGGCCTCAAGGCGATCTGAAAGCCAACAAGATGTCGCGATTGCCTTGCGAGCGATCAGCGAGCGCAAACTGGACGAGTTACGTATTGACAGTTTTGATGACTACGTCTCTTTGATTCCTGGCGTTAATGCGACTGGCCAAGGCCCCGGTAAAAAAGAAGTTTTTATTCGTGGTATTTCACCTGGTCGAACCGCGGTGCGAATTGCCGCCTTAGGCTCGGAGCCATCGGTGGCAAATTACTTAGATGAAACACCTACCTCTTACGCAGGGCGTAATATTGACTTATACGCGACGGATTTGAATCGAATTGAGGTGTTGAAAGGGCCGCAAGGTACGCTATTCGGGGCCAGCTCTCAAGGCGGCACATTGCGATTGATCACCAATAAGCCAGAGCTAAATGAGTTCGGTGCTGGTGTGACCGTAGACTTGTCTGATACCTCTGGCGGTGAAGGCAGCGAATCATTTGAGGGGCATATCAATATTCCTCTTATCGAAGATAAACTTGCGTTTCGCTTGGCCGCCTACAATGCGAACCAAGGCGGTTTTATTGATAATGTTCCTGCGACTCGCCAGTTAGCTTTGTCTAACCCTGCGTTGGGCGGCGGTGTGCCGACGACTCGACTCGTGGCAGACAATGCGAATTTCGTTGAAGACGATTTTAATGATGCCGAATACACAGGCTTTCGAGCAACGACGCTTTTTAACTTAAACGATAATTGGAGTTTTACTCTACAGTACGTAGATCAAACTTTGGATACAGAGGGTATTTTTGAATTTGAGCCTGACATCAGTGACGGCGATGATTTAAATTCACAAACTTTCAATCGCGATTTTGGTGAAGACGATGTTGAAATCGTGTCTTTGACCGTTGACGGGCGAGTAGGGAACCTGGACCTTGTCTATAATTCTTCGTTTACAGAGCGTGATTTTGAGGGGCGAACAGATTATACCGGTTACGCCAACGTTGGCCCGTTTATCCCGTATTACATTTGTGCCCCAGGCTATGATTTCTGTGGCAGCCCTTCATTGTTCACCGACTCAGTATTCGAAACTAAGCGTGCGGTCAATGAGCTTCGTATCGCTACCGATTCATCCAATGCCTTACGATTCGTAGGTGGCGTATACGTCGATAATCAGCAAATTGTTGAACGCAGTGATTTCACTTATCCCGCATCGGCCCAAGTTGGTTTTGTGCCTAATGACCCAATTTCTACCGCATTCGCAACCGATCGCAGTACGCGAGATCCTGGCGTAACGTTCTTCAACGATTTTAGAACAGACCGAGAAGAAGTGTCGTTCTTTGGTGAAGTATCCTACGATATCAATGAAAACCTTACCGCTACATTGGGTGCGCGTAACTACACCATTGATATCGCGCTTCGCGGCTCCTCAAATTTTGGTGCCCGTGTGCCCGGAGATTTTGGTAACAATGTCGATGCTTTGCTCGATGGACAAGTTCCTGCGGAACTTTCAGACACTATTTTCAAGTTCAACTTGAACTGGAAAATCGGTGACGATGCGTTGCTCTATGCAACTTATTCTGAGGGATTTCGCTCGGGTGGCTTCAACCGAAATGGTGGCCTAGGCCCTGCGGATAATCCAATACCGTTCTTCTTTGAAAGTGATAACGCAGACAATTTTGAATTGGGTTGGAAGACCACCTTATTCGACAATAAAGTTCGTTTTAATGGTGCTGTCTATTACGTTGATTTCACTGACCTGCAGCAAGGTGTGCTGGATTTCAGTATCACCAACACCACTTTCTTTGATAACGTCGGTGATGCCGAAATTAAAGGCTTCGAATTTAATACTGAATGGGCGGCAACTGAAAACTTAAGTGTGTTTGGGTCGTTTAGTTACATCGATTCAGAGCTTGTTGAATTGCCAGCTACAATTACAAATATTAGCCCGGTTGGTTCAGAATTGCCGTTTGCTCCGGAAACTCAAGCCACGATCGGTGCGCGCTATGAGCAACAGTTTGGAAACCTCAATGGCTTTGTTCAAGGGGTTGCCAAATATACTGACGACCGTTTCACCAGTCTGGTTGAGGTTGCTCGCTTCCCAGCGGATAGCTATACACAGGTCGACGCATCAGTCGGCGTTTCTGGTGATAAGTGGCGTGCAAGTTTGTATGTAGATAACCTCACTGACGAGCTGGGAGAGCTTGATATTGGTGCACCTGACTTAATTTTTCGGGTCATCCCGATTCGACCTAGAACGATTGGTTTGCGCGTTACGTATGACTACTAATTATTAGTCGTATAGACGGCTAAACATTTTACCGTTAGTCTGGAAGAGGCGATATCGACGATATCGCCTCTTTTTATTTGTTTCTTATTTTTACTGCAGCTAGAACTTGATTTGGAAATAACGCAATTAGACGCCGATAGAATTATTAAGCAGGCGAAAAAATTAATCGGCCAAGGTCAATTTGAAAATGCTAAAGAGGTGTTATCGCCTCTATTAGAACAGCAAGCCGACAATCTAGATGGCTTGTATTGCCTGGCCGTGTGTGAACGCAAACTTTCGCAGCATGGTAGGGCTTTAGATATTCTGGACCGCCTACATAAGCTTAATCGGCAGCATAGCCCGGCTTATCAAGAACGTGGTTATAATCATCAAGCGCTAGGGCAAATTGCGGAGTCGGTCCGGGCGTTTGAGACAGCCGTAGAATTTAACCCAGCGTTGCATGGCAGTTGGCGTGCTTTATCAACCAGTCCTGGTTATCAACATGTTGAGCTGGCCAGGCAACATCTTGAGTGGTTAACGAGTTTGCCCGCACAACTGGTCTCGGTCGCCAGTTATACCCACCAAGGCATGCTCTTGAAAGCAGAAACATTGTGCCGGCAATTTTTGAAGCAACACACCGATCACCCAGAAGGCATGCGACTGCTGGCTCAATTAGCGGTAAAGTTTCATATTTACGATGATGCCGAGATTCTGCTGAAAAGTTGTATTGAGCGTCATCCCAGGTTTTTTCATGCGCGCTTAGACTACGTTGATGTGCTTCACCGGCGGCAAAAGTTTACCTCCATGTTAGAACAAGCGGAACAACTCGTCGCATTAGACTCCACCAACCCTGGCTTTCAGATTAGCCTAGCCAATGCCCAGCAAGCTGTAGGTGATTACGATGCCGCAGTCAAAACATATCGGCAAGTTCTTGACAGCAAGATAAACTCACATTCGGTGTATTTGGCCCTGGGGCACAGTTTAAAGACCGCCGGACAAGCCAGTGAATCAGTTACGGCATATAAAGCCGCGTATGCCGCCAAACCTGATTTTGGCGATGCATATTGGAGCTTAGCGAACCTAAAAACTTATCGATTTGATGACGATGAAATTGAGGCGATGCGAGTGCAAGAGAGCAATGATTTGATTGCCGACGAAGATCGCGCACATTTGTGTTTTGCCCTTGGAAAAGCCTATGAAGACAGAGAACAATTCGACAACTCCTTTAAGTATTACGAGCTCGGTAACCAACTTAAAGCAAAAAACACTGACTATCAGGCTGCTCGTATTCAACGAGAGTTAAATTGGCAGAGAGACCATTTTGATAAACAATTTTTTGATCTAAGATCTGATTTTGGTGAGACAGCAGTCGACCCGATTTTTATTGTAGGCTTGCCACGCGCAGGTTCTACATTGCTCGAGCAAGTATTGGCTTCACACTCCGCAGTAGATGGCACGATGGAGTTGGCCAACATTTTATCATTGGCACAACAGTTTAATGGCCGTCAGTCTTCCAAGGCCGAGCCGAGATATCCGGCTATCCTGTCTAAGCTTGACGCTGACCAATGCAGGATTCTGGGTAAACGATATCTTGATGATACCCAAATACACCGTCAAGGCGCCCCGTTTTTTATCGACAAAATGCCGAACAACTTTCGTCATATAGGCCTGATTCAACTGATTCTACCGAACGCTAAGATTATCGACGCTCGACGAGAACCCATGGCCTGCTGCTTTAGTGGTTATAAGCAGTTATTTGCTGAAGGTCAGGAGTTTAGTTACCGTCTAAGCGATATTGCTCAGTATTATCGCGACTATGTTGCCGTGATGGAGCATTGGGATAAGGTGTTGCCAGGACGAGTACTGCGAGTCCAGCATGAAGACGTAATCGATGATCTTGAAGGTCAGGTGCGCCGCATACTCGATTATTGTGGATTGAAGTTTGAACAGAACTGCGTCGATTTCCATAAAACCAAACGGGCGGTTAAGACCCCGAGCGCCGAACAAGTGCGGCAACCAATTTATAAAAGCGGTATGGATCAATGGCGGAACTACGAGGCTTTTTTGGAGCCGCTTAAGAGTATTCTAGGTATATAAATACGTTCAAATTAATTATCCATTAACGAAGGCTTTGACATTCACTGACTTGTAGAGCTACAAATCTGATTTCGTAGTCGAGATTACGAGGTTCGAGATTGTCTGTGGGTGCCCGTAAAATACTCGCAGCGGTCATTCTACGGCCTTGAAAATCATCATTAACAAAAGCCTGACATTGCTTTGCTTCGAACCCCGCATGTACAAGAGGGTGTTGGCGCTCCCAGTTATTATGGGTATGGCGCGGTTGTGAAGGGCCATCCTAAGTATGGCCGTGTGCATTGGCAACATGGTAGTAATGGAAAGTTTTCCGCAACCTGGGTTCACTATCTACATCAAGAACGTCTCATTGTGACTGCTTCAAACTCACCAAAACTAAATACCGATAAAGTCGAGCCAATGGTTGTTAAAGAAGTTCTGCACCGAAACAGCAACAAGAAATAATGTAGCTATATGTTAAGGGCAAAAAATGATTCTTATAATTGCTAAAGGCAAATGCCTGACTATTAGCAATCAATGACTAGTAACGAACTATTAGAACTATTAGAACTATTTGAAATCACTGTTCCACTTTCGATAAGGTGCTGATGCCCCAAGCCTCAGTTTTAAAACGCTTTGGTCTGATTAAGTGCGTCACGTATGGCTAGACCTAAGGTGACGATATCGTCCAAGTCCTTGGTATTTCCTAGGCTCTTGCGCAGTCTGACTTTAATACCGTGAATGTCTCTATAGATAATGGGTTGTTGCATCTCATTCCTGCCTTCCCGGGCTTCTAAAAGTGCGGGAAGGTCTATAAGCAAATCAACCATATTTTCATTGCCAGGCGTAGCCAGTATCGCATCTGAAACGTTCGGGGCTTTAGGTTTCACAAACTTGCAGTCCTCAAGGTCAATCTCCAAGTTGGGCGTGAATTCAAATAATTGTGATTTAATAATATTGGTCAAAGGGGCAGCGGCCCTTTGATGAAGTTTGTCGATTGTCTCAGCCGGTAATTTTGGTCCGAGGAACACGGCACCTTTTTCGAGCGCACCTGCTTCACAGCGCCATTCGGTCCATTGCACAGTATTGGCGCTACCTGTGGCGCTAATTGTTGATGAATTAAAATAGGATAGAACTACCCAGTTATCTTTTGGGTCATGAATTTTCCTTATACTACCTTTGTACTTTTCACCTTCTAAGTCTTCTACTAACCAAGATTTTGAGTGAATGAAATTTTCTAACTCCTGATGTTTAAGTCGTGTTTTTTTCACGGCAAAACTTATGAAAGTGCTGCTGGCAATTCCGACAACAATGAAGATCAGAATTATGTAAATAGGGTCCACTATCATAAGCTCATCATCCTTTAAGCATTACCTCAATACCAGTTCAACTCGTCTATTCTGCGCTTGACCTTTTTTTGAAGAATTAGCCGCTACTGGTGAGACCGGCCCAACACCAACGGCCGTCAGGTTAGTAACGTCGAGTTTGAACTGTTGTTTTAGCTCGTCGATAATCGACCTAGCCCGTTCGAGTGATAACGATAGATTAAACTGATACTGGCCGATATTATCGGTGTGCCCAACGATATAATATCGTTTGTCCATATTTTGCGTCAGATAATCAGCCATCAGCGATAACTCACTTTTGGCGCTACTTTTCAGAGTGGCCTTACCGGTATCGAAATAAAGCCTATAGAACGCCAGTTTGCCGGTTTCTTCGATGCCTTTACCTATATCAGCTACAGAAATGTTGCCCGTATTCATGGCTTCAACTTCAATAAAGTCCATTTCGTACGCAATATTCCCTTTTTCATCTTTAAAATATAAGGCGGCATATACAGTCTTGTCGCCTTGTGTAATTCGAGCTGCATGAAATGCGTGAGATCCAAACTGCATAAATTGATTGAGCAGGCGTTTTTTATATACCGCAGTACGCACCAAATCCATTTCGCGAATTCCGCACTCATCCTTAAAACAGGAATATAGAACCTCTACCTCCTTTTCTCGGAAGACTTCGTTGTAGCTGTTAAATAGTTGAAAGAGTGATGGCTTGTTTTGACCGCTGTGAACATAAAATATTTTTGTCACCTTGCCGTCTAGTATTTTTTTGTCGCCAAACTCATTTTGATTCTTCGATGGGCCTAAGGGTAACTCGTAGCGATCAAATTGCACATCAACACGCTTGTCGATTTTGAACCCTTCGAAACGTGAGATCAGAGAGTGGTCTTTAGGGTTATCGGCGGAGAAAGCGTTAGCCGAAATCAGGCTTATTAATATTAAGAAAAATAGGGATTTATTCATTATTCACTCATCCGATTATATGAAGACATGATGAGTAACTTAGCAAGCGCGGGTAAAAATCGAATACCCTATATGAGGTATGTCGCGAATATAAATAGGTACTCACATTTACCTATCGGGGTCATATTAAAGCCTACTCAAAGAATCAGAGCCTGATTGTACGTTGCATCTTCACCTTGTTAGTCGTGACGCTCTATATTTATGGCGGAAAACGCCGAAGCCCCCTTTATTTGAATGTCAGGGCAGCGAGCCCTTTCGCGGGCATTGGTCCCAGAGTATTCGCAATATCTTATTGTCATATCGATGGTTAGATCTTTACACACTCCATCGTGGTTAAGACCAATGATGGCATCTGTATCGGAAAAACCGTTTTGGTCAGGGTATTTATGCAGCGACTGAAAAGGAATATTAGTCACGCCCGTAGGCATTGTATAACGCGCGTCACCGCGAATCGAAATAAGTCGTTTTCCATCTATGTCGGTGTCGGCAATATCAACTCGCTCCGGCTCGCAAAACCCGTTCGCGTTGGTGCTGGGTGAAAATGCGAGAATAATTCCACCATGAAGCTTGTTGTCGCTATCTTCAGGATTGTGGTCCTTGGGCGTTGAGGCTAACAAGCACTCGAATTCTCCATCGGCCTTGATTAGAAACTCAGTTGTCTCTCTAGCCTCAATGATCACACCGCTAATGAGTTCTTGCTGGTTGTTAAGAGTGATAAAACTGCTTGTTCCTTGCTTAGCACACTTTTGTACGCCAGACACCTCTGTCGGTTTACAGCGTAAGGAGCCTGAATTCATACCCGGCTTTTCGAGCAACCAGCCTTGCGCATAATTGCCTGTTACTTGCGCTTCGGAGCGTACTTTGGCTAACTTATCTACATCTTGGATAATCTTGCATTCATTGGCCTGTGCTATCAAAGCGTTGCCTAACACAGTAGCCAACACAATTAGTTTTTTGATGTACTTCATGCTTTAATTTACCTATGTATAGTTTTGGTTTTTATTTTGCTTCTCTCATTTTCTTAACGATTTCAAGCAATTGACGTACTTCATCGTCCGAAGCATTGACGATACCTTGCGCGTAGGCCTCGATCATTTCTGGTGTATTTAGACCAATTGATCGAGCGTAGAACTCTATCTCCTCGGCATAAGCAACACGTCGTTGTTCTCCTTTTGCCACCGTTGTTTTTGCTTTGGGTATCGCCGACTTAGGTGGCTTAGCCCTGCAAAGCATATATTCCTCTGCGCAATGACTTACGCAAGCTTTGCTCGGTGCGGTGGAGTAGCCTTGCCCGCTATCCACTCCGTTCCAATAGACATCGCAGCTGCAATTGCAACCATGGTTGTTGATTCCACTACTAGCCAGTCCAGCTGGCGAGTTTGTATTTCCTGTACGACCATCACCTGAATCATTAGATGAATCGCCCAGTGGGTCATATTTATTTTCATTACTCAATCGCTCGTAATTCAACGTCAGATCTTGTTCGAGGTATTGAGTGGCGATTTCCCTGTCTTCTTGCGCACCCAAATCTGGCATCGCTATGACTAAGGTGCCGGATGCTTGCCCGGTAACTACTCGGTCTTTATGCGGCACTCTTGGCCCCATAGGAGGGAGGATAGGATCGTCAGTCAGAGTCCCAGAAAACGTGGCAACAAATAGTTCAGGAGTAAATTTGGTTACGTTCAATATGCCATTATTTAGGTACACCTCATTGTATGGGCTGGCTGACATATCAGATGGGCCAATACTCTCAGCGTCGCCAGGCTTACCTTCACTATCCTGCCAATTCACTGAAATCAATACATCGTCAATGGTACCGGTGTAACCAAAGGGCGGTGCTGGGGCTTCAATTATCACGTGGATCGATTCACCATATTGTTCGTTCTGCGCGTTCTTTTGCAACTCCATCATCTTCTTAAGCAGCGACGTCACATTCTCGGCGCGCTTCTGAGTAAACTCCTCGGGGTTCCCGACTCCTAAATCAGAGCCACCAGCCGTGGATAAATCGCTTAATCCATCTGCTTGAACTTTTGCAATATCCTCATAAATATCATTGAATTCAGAGAGATGAGAGAAAGTGAGTGTCAACTTTGGATCGCTGTACTCTTTCTTCGATTGCAAATCAATGGTGGCTGATGTAACCAGCGATTTTGGCAAAGCCGGCATTCTTCTAACGATCGGAGGGTCGGTATTTTTTTTGCCTTTTTTGTAGTCAACCGCCGTTATGTTTGCTTCTGTCTTTGGTGTGGTAATAGTAACTTCAATGTTCAAGTCTCTGGTGTTACTGATTTCCTTGGCCACATTGTGAAAATACAAGCGTGTTTCTTTTTTATCGCTCTTAGCTCCACCAATGTCTCGCATAAAATTTTCTGTGACCGACAAGTAGGATTTTAAACCTGATGTCGATTTTCCATCTTGGTATTGCAACAAGCGAGTCGTAATGCCAGTCAATCTACGCATGTCTTGGTAGGTACGGATACTGTCTAATGTTTTAGCAGGGTCCTCGCCTTCGTCTGGAGTCCGGACATCGATACTTAAAGGCTTGGTCTCATCATGAGACCACGTTAATTTCAGACATTTTGCTCCAAATGCAGTTACCTTCATGTCTCCAAAAAAGCCCGCAGGGTGGTTATCTAAGTTGACCGCTGTACACCCCTTACCGTTATTGAATAATGACTTCTCCCAAGTGTCTGGACTGAGCAAGGTATTTTCATAGATGCTGACATCTTTTAACTGTTGTTCTGCTGCAATGTAAGGTAGTTGGATCTTCTTTATCTGAGCCTGGACTAATATGTCTCTATGTCTAAAAGGCGTTCCGTTATCTCTTGCCGGTAGGTATTGCTCAGAACTCTTAAAAGCATCTGCAATTATTTGCGCCGCTTGTTCGGCTTGAATTCTCTCCGAACAATCAAAGTCGAGTTTAAAGTCCTTTAACATGTTGACTTGCTTACTATTCTGCCAATAGAAAGAAGAAGGGAGTTCTTGCGACATATCTATCAGCTCTATTGGGCTCAAAAATCTGGCAGCAGAGCCGGCTAATCCTAACTTAGCAGACGTAATACCCCCTTGACTCAAGTTATAACGACCTAGCCATGCCTCGGCTAAACGTTCAGCCTTTTCCTTGTATCGCCGACGGTTATCAAGTGACATCTTAGCTATTGCATCGGCAATGGCGGCCATTTTCGCGGTTGATCGATCGTCATTAAATTTTTTCGAGTTTCCTTCCCAGATATCGATGGCGCGGGCAATGGCCAGATTATTCAAAACCGTATTTGTCAGTGTTGGGTATTGCTTTATGCCAATGTCATTCGTGTGCGATTTAGTGTAGTCGGGCCAGATATCTCGTTCGCATTCAGACGATATGGCAGTTTGAGTCAATGTCGCAGCAGCCCCCAGAAAAGGGTACCGAAGTTCAAACGGCACCGATGCTTCAAATGGAAATTTATATTGTGTGGCCGCCCAAAATCCTCCATCTGTTAATATAAGTGCATTACCTAGATCATCAAAATTTTTGTGTGATGTGTATGAGGGGCCACGCAGAAAATCGGTGTAGGGAGGGTGTTTTGACTTAGGAGTATCCCGCATGGATACAATGGGGAAAAAAGGTTTTCCTCGCTCATCTACTGCAGGGCTTATTAGGCTTCTATAAAAGTCAAATTGATATTCCTTCGCGTAAATATCGGCATATTGGCCTAGCGCAATCTCTAATGACAGAGGCTGTTCATTACTTAATAATCTATATGAGCGATTATCCGCGTAGTCGCGGCCATAAAATCCGATTTCATCACCTAAACTGGTTTTTTGATCAATAACCCTAAACTCGTATGCTTGTGCCCAAGCAGTTGTCCAACAACCGAGAGCGAGGGCAAAGATAAGGCACCACCGATAAAAACTGCTTACGCTATTACTTTCAATATGAGCTGCCATCTCAATTCCTCTATTCATCATCCTTAGGGTTTGACCAAGGTGTAGCACATTCCTTCAGTACAAAACTTGGTTTTCGCTCTTCGATTATCTTTTCCGTGGGTGTCTCCATATGCATCACTTCGGTCATACCACCGATAAACACTATGCAGTCCTCATAACATCAGTGTTGGCTTTGATACTCTTCTAGCTCTTTGCATGATTCAGGTTCTTTACCAGACATTAGGTTTTCGCAGGATGACGCGGTCATATCGTTTATACAGATAAAGCTTTTTTCGACCATCGTTTTGTCTTGCGAGTCTATATCCTCTGGTTTCATAAGCATGGTGCACTGCGCCTTTGTTTGCTCTAGAAACATAGTCATAAATGCCGCAGGCATATCTTCACCATCTCCTTCCAGCTTCATCGAATCCAGTGCGCATTGTTGAAATTTTTCACACAGCCCATCTAATGCAGTCGCTAGCTCTTTTTCTGGTGTTTCATTGGCCACACAGGCACCAAAGGGTAAGCAAGCGGCAACAACGAAGAGATGTGCTACCTTTTTTAATTGATTCATTGAACTACTCCTTGGTAAGTCATGTCACGACCAAATTAGCCAATGCGGTCTATCCTAATAGAGCTTCATAGAATGCACATACCGCATTTAGGGTATGAGTAAGTGATTAAGTTGCAAGAGCCTTCCTTAGCGAGTGCCTCAGATAGAAAGGCATTAATCGGCTTTAATGGGGTTTATTGTGTTAGCGCTTCGATAATGATATCGAGATGAGTAATTAATGTGAGCTGCGCTGCGTCTTGCGCAACCAAGTAATGTAGATTTTCTTTTTCGCTTGCTAAGGCTTGAATATCTTCAATCAAAAATTGCCGATTCCTTGCACCATGAACAAAAACAACCGCCGTATTTTGTAGCACAATGTCGAGAGTATTAGACCAATCTTGAACCCACATTTCGACTGCCCTGATAGGCCTTTTAATGTCTTTCAAATTGTACTCAAGCATTTCTAGAGACCATTCCCTGACTTTAGGATTGTGCTTGATCAATGCTAAATCGCTGGGGTTATCGCAGTAAAAGTAGTCAATCATGCTTTGTTGGCCTTTTATTCCTGAAAAGAAATTACGCGCTGATAGCCGATGCGGCCAAACAAGTAATGAGGGGTACTGTTTTGCCACCATAAACGTACGGCGAGCAGTCTTCGCCATCTTATCCCACTGCGCTCGAGAGCATAGGGGAGCGCCTGTATCGACGCAAACGACTTTGGCCACCTTTTCAGGAAACTTTCGTGCGAATTCTGTGGCATAAATACCGCCAGCACAATGACCGAGCAGGGTTACCGAAGATAACTGTAGGTGGTCTATGACGACATGGTAGTCACTGATTAACCGATCAAAAGCTCGGCGGTCTTTTACAAAAGAAGCTGGCTGCTCACCCTCTTTTAAAGTAATCACTCTTAAGCCGGCATCTAGTAATGCATGCAAGAATTGAGTATTAGGCATATCAGACAAAATAGGAGTAAAACAAACCACCGCAGGATCTTGCTCTTCACCAAAGTCTCTGAATTGAATCAGATTACCCTCCGAATTTCGTGTTTGTTGCAATTCAGTGCTGGGCTCCGACCTCGATACCCTCGCCCTATCGTCGGCTAGGGAATGAGCAACCAGCAATAGGCTGGTAACGTGACGCATTAGTGCAGTCTGGCTGTTAGTGTCCGTTTTGTGCAGGATATTTTTAATCTGTGTTCTAATCGTGGCGAGTGAACGCCCCCTCGACTCAGCGATCTCCTTCAACGATAAACCGATATTCAACGATTTGATAACTTCAATCTCAGCAGGAGTTAACTCAAATGCAGAACTTAAAACCTGCTCAATACCGGGGTGCCATATAGCCAGCGAAGACTTAAATAAAAACCAATTGCCAAGTTGATTCGACAAAGGGAGTTCCTGTACTAAGAGCACCAATGACTGATGGTGAAAATTATCGCATTGCAGCGAACGTAACGCTAAGCTGTTTAACTCTAAGTGATCGTTTGTCTGGCGCTTCCTGAAAAGCTTTTTTAGCTGTTGGGCCGTTTTTACATCAAACGGTAAGTCGTAGATACTGGCACCAACAGTTAAATCCAAGCTTTGTCGCGCCCCTTCATTAAGTGCGTGAACAACCCCTTTTGCATCACATATAAAGGCCGACGTCGGTTGCTTATCAACTAAATCTTCCAGTGTGTTTTCTGATCGACTGTGTGTGGTCTGGAAAATTTGATCAGCGCGTTGGAAGTGGCGTGACAACATGTCAGCAGAATCGAGTAGCAAATCTTGTGAGCGCTCAACATCGTTGTCATTGAACGCTTCATCCCAGGCACTAAGGAAAATTTTAAACCGCTCTGGAGTCAGCGCAGAGTCATAAACCGAGTCAACGATTTTATTATAATTTTCCGATTCATCATTCATGGTGCTTTTGCACGTGTCCTTTTCAAAATTAATATACTTGCAAGCTCAGTATTTATTTCTAATTGCCTTTAGGTGAAGCCCTTTTTGTTATCGTTACTCAAATATGAACGAAATTCAAGCGCGGACGTGTTTTATGGATGAAATGGGCGATACATTCTCACTCAATCAAATGGGCATAAATTATTCGGATGTACATACATCTCTATTTCACACTTGCGCATATCGGTACGTTGTCGGCACATGGGTGTAGACAAGCTGTTCTCAATCGTGAGTTCCAAACCAACTGCAATCATGTCATAAAATAGAGCACTAATTATTGATCAAAAACTTTGCGCAGATACAAAACATACCCCTCAGACCTCCTGCTCTAGAGACCGACAAAAATAGGCCCGCATACACCAATTGGTGTATGCGGGCCTATTTCTTTTTATCCACACTTCCATTGTGACGTTGTATTCGGTGTAACGAACTAACAAATGAAAAAGTAAAGAGGGTTGTGTGTGCTAATGCCAATAGTCAAATTCGCGAATTATTTTTGCATGCAATCGCTATTAGTGGGCCTGCTGACGGCGTTACCTATATCAACACTGCATGCACAAGAACAGTTTTCTGAACCGAGGCAAATCAGTGGTGCACAGACCATCTTTGGAGATGTTATTAATTATCAAATCAGCCCCGATGCAAGAAGAGTTGTTTATATTGCAGATCAAATAGTTAATGGCAAATTCGAGCTATTCAGTGTTTCAATCAATGGCGGAACCGTAGTAAAACTCAACGCAGATTTAGCCTCTGATGGCAGAGTTACCCGCGCTGAGATAACTCCAGATAGCAACTTCGTTATTTACCTGTCCACAGGGAGCAATTCGAATACACTCGAACTTTATAGAGTGCCAATTACAGGGGGGGCACCAATAAGATTGAACGCTGATCTTGCGAACGGTGGAGAGGTATCAAGCTTCCGAATTAGCTCTGACAATAGGCACGTGGTTTACTTAGCCGATCAGTTAGAAGCTGGCGTGGATGAACTGTTTAGTGTGCCAATTTCAGGAGGCACTCCGACAAGGCTAAGCATTAATCTGATCGAGGATCGCGTTATTGACAGCTATATGATTAGCGGAGATGGCCAACGACTGGTTTACCTCACGCGTCTACTCTTCAGGGGATACCTACTATACAGTGTTCCAATTACTGGCGGCTCAGCGATTCCCCTAAATTCCGCTTTAGCAACTCGTAGCTCCGTTTTCCAGTTCAAGATTAGCCCCAATAGTCAACGAGTAGTGTATCTATCTAGTGAAGAGACTACATCGGGCCGCTCAGAATTGTTTAGTGTGCCAATTGCTGGTGGAACACCAATCCGGCTAAATGCGAATCTAGTGAACGGTGGCAATGTTTCTTTTAGCAAATTTGAAATCAGCCCTAACTCTCAGCGTGTCGTTTACATCGCAGACCAAGATATTGACGACGTAAATCAACTTTACAGTGTGCCACTCGAAGGAGGCACCTCTATTCGTATTAACGGAAATGTATTACTTAGTGGTGATGTCAGGTCTTTTAGAATTAGTTCAGACAGCCAACGCGTCGTGTATGAGGCTAGCGACGCCGTCAACACAAGCGTTGAGCTGTTTAGCGTGCCAATATCCAGCAGATTACCTTCGCCATTAACCGTGGGTGCCTTGCAGAATAACCTTTCAATAAGCCAATATTTAATCAGCGAAAATAGTCAGCATGTTGTCTACGAGTTATTTGACCCTAGCTCTTCGAGTACTTCAAGCACGATGATTTTTAGCGAATCGATTACAGGTGGACAGCCGGTTACATTGAGCTCAGATGTGCGCCCAAGTGTACTTCGAATCAGTGCCGACAGTGAACGCGTGATATTTCTAGGCGACAATGCCCAAAGGGTGACTGAGTTATTCAGTGTTCCTCTCACTGGTGGGGAGATCAGTCGTTTAAACACGCCGCTACCCTTTAATGCCGACGTCGATGGCTTTGATATAAGTTCTGATGGCAAGCGAATTGTTTATTTGGCGGATCAGGATGTTTTTGACGAATTAGAGTTATTTTCCGTTAGATTAATCAGCCCTGACTCTGAACAATTCTGTATACCGATTAAGACAAGCAATAACAAAGTAGTCGTAGTCTGTATATAGCTCGAGAAAATACGAGCAATCATAAGGGGTGCATTTCGATTCCCATAAACGTGAGTTTGTCGAACTAACTGAGGTTAATATCCTATTCAGAAACTCTATTTTAAGTATCGCTCTAGATTTATTTGCCGTTTTTGCTGACTCGTTTTGAAGGAAATTAAAAAGTGCGTGCAAAACGAAGTTGAAAATATGGTCACCAATCAGACAACTCGCATAGTTGGCGATGAAGTAGGTAAATTTGAGGGCAATTTATTGAACCCCGAGTCGAATGACGACATGCCGAATCTGATAGAATAGGCTACATCGAGCGAAGAGGCGTTGTCCGATGGAGGCTTCTCCTAAAACTGAATCGCCAGTGCGTTAAATGTGTTAAGACAACAAAACGTTACCATACCAGACGCCTAGACATTTGCCCTTAACATGCAGGTGGAGGTAACCAATGGCAGCCAAACCAAGATCTTTGGCAGGCATTTTCAAACAATGGTTGTCAGATAATACCTAAACTCAATTACTCAATGTGTAAGATCAAGCCCCGGTTTTTACGGTTAGCTGGCGTAGACGATTTGCCTTTCGTTGTGAACAAAACCCACTAAGTTCACGTTGTTTTCTCGAGCCAGGTCGATCGCTAAGGAGGTAGCAGCTGATATCGTTACCAAGGTGCCAATGCCCGATATTGCTACTTTAGCGACCAATTCATGACTGGCTCGGCTAGCCATCATCACGGCGTGACTTTCACCATTGTAGGTAAGCGCGACGGGCACTTAACCAAGGCTCTGATATTCGCTAACTTGTCGATGTACAAACCTGATCTGGTGTTTGATATTGCGAAATCCGATATTGTTTGATAGATATCCGTAAACACCCGAATCGGATAATTAAATTTGCAAAGTGAATCGTTGCTTGACGAAGAATAGATATGGAAGCCAAACAGCAAGCTAAAAATTATGACCTAATTGCCGATCATTGGAACGGCGAACAATTTAATCGTAATAATGGTATTGAACAGCACAAGCGTGCTTTGCGGTTCGTTAAAAATGGGCAGAGTGCCATAGACATTGGCTGTGGTAGTAGTGGCCGGATTCTTGATCTTCTACTAGAGCAGGGGTTCGATGCCGAAGGTTTAGATTTTTCGGAGGAAATGCTGAAATTAGCGAGGCAACGTCATCCAGAACTCACTTTCCATCATGCAGACATATGTGTTTGGGATTTTCCGAAGACCTATGACTTCATCTCTGCTTGGGATAGTGTCTGGCATGCACCATTGAACCAGCAGGAGTCTATCCTACGAAAGCTATGTGGGGCACTAAATCCTCACGGGGTGCTAATTTACACTAGCGGTGCAGTTGACGAGATGGGCGAAGGTGATAGTGATTTTCTTGGTCAAGTCTTGCATCATGCGGCCCTAGGTACGACGAAAATATTAGATATTGTCGCTTCTTCTGGTTGTGCTTGTAGGCACCTAGAAAACGATGATTGGCCTAACAAACATCTTTACTTAATTATTCAACGCATCGGTAACTGATGAATGAATTATGCTCGCAAGGGACAATATTGAGCCGGTTTTATAAGTCGATTTGAAAAGTGAATTTGCCTCTGAGATACTCAAAATGGCGATTAATTTGGCTATTCATCTTGTACTGACAGTACAATACAGATGTGTCACGGATGTAATTGAAAATATCGAGTTCTAACGACTAATAGTGCGAGCGTGCTTATGGAGGAAAGGAAATGAACAAACCAAAGACGGTATCAAAAAATGCGACTTGGGATGAGGACGAATATGAGTGGCAGCTTGGAGAGAGAAACAAGGAAGGACAAGAGGTTGGAGACTGGATTTATTGGACTCCAGAGGGACATCCATCTTGTGTAGCAACTTTTGATAGTAGTGGTAATGTCATTGAGCATGAACATTTCCCCAGGAGCGGGTTTGCGGAGGTCTGGAGTTGCCGACGGAGAGACGACTTTGGAGGTTATGACTTTTACGATAAAGAAGGGGGATTGCAATCCTTAGGTCCATCAATCAGAAAGTATGAAAAAGGATCTATTGGCGAAACGGCAGAGCAAGCCATAAAACGCTTTGAAGAGACAATAGCTGCCATTAAGCAATGCGATATTGTTGACCATGAATATCTTGATGAAATAAATTTTTTTGAAGTCCATAAAATTCATTGCCATCAAACAGTTACCGAAGGTGAGTTAGAAGAATATGAAGATAAGCTCAACCTGATTTTTCCTCCCTCTTATAAAAGATTCGTATTGCAATATGGATTGCTCATATTTGGTGCTGAAAACGAAAACAATCGAAAGATGATATTGGATTTCGAACGGATGAGTGATGCATTAAATGACTATTGGAATATTGATATTGAGAAGGAGTTTTCGCAGGACGCACAAAATAGGCTGAAAAAAATCATAGCGTTTTCCTACGGAGATGAGGGTCTCCAATTGCAATGGTATCACTGCTTTGACTTTAATACATTGAACTCCGAGTCGGGCGAAGTTGACGTAGTGGATTTCGATCAAGATGATTCATATGGTTTAGCACACGGTTCGGAGGAGCCATGTAAATCCAATGGTTTTGATGATCATATGAGAAAGATTGTTGATAATCATATTGAGTACGTGTTGGATTTAATCGAACATGAAGGTGTTGAAGAATATTGATTTTCACCAGTCGGCTTTGTATCAGATGTTCGTGAAAATGGAGCAGATTAAAGGCGTCAAAATTTGACTGACACTGTTGACAAGCCACAATAAACTCTCAGGAATATCCGGGTATCAAACAAAAGATATTCTTCAAAACTTACTCAATAAAATTCAAACTCGAGGCCATTCAAATGATGGAATTGTCCCATAGGCTTACTCTTGAAATTGCAGTGCAGCTTAGTATCCGCCGTTACTTTTGCGAGGCTTCAAGTGAGGTTTGCCCACAATTATTCACTCAGTAAATCAGTGGCAAGCTAAGAGTCCCATGAGATACGATGATTTTTAACCCTGTCGCTTATCTTCAAGACGACATATTTCATTAGCACGATAATCGGTGGTTCACCTATTCACTCAAACAAAAAGTATGAAATTCAGATACACAATAATGTACGTAGAAAACGTAATAGAAACGCTAGAATTCTATGAAAAAGCATTCGGCTGCCAACGCTTATTTGTGCACGAGAGCGGTGACTATGGGGAGCTTTCAACGGGAGAAACGAAACTGGCGTTTTCTTCCCGTTCGCTGATGCAAACCTTAGGTAAGTCACCAGGAAATGCAGCACAACAAGCGCCGGTTTTTGAAATAGCGTTTGAAGCTGATAATGTTAAACAGGCATTTGATATCGCGATAGACGCCGGAGCCACATTAGTAGATGACGTAGCTGAAATGTCTTGGGGGCAAACCGTGGCGTACGTGCGAGATATCAATGGGTTTTTGGTTGAGATATGTAGCCCAATTAACTAAACGCCGGGTACTCGAGCTGCTTGAAAAGGTCGGGGCGATGTTTTAGTTCTTTCGGTGTAACACCAAACCAGCGCGAGCATTCTCGAGTTAAATGAGATTGGTCAGAATAACCAAACGACAAGGCTACGTCGGCTAAGGAGTGAGCTTGAGCGATGAGCCTGCCGGCTTTACGAATACGACTCAGCTGCAGCCAATAATTGGGTGTTAGCCCAGTTTCTTTGCGAATATGGCGTTGAAGTGTTCTACTATGTACACCGAGCTCCTTCGCCACTTTTGCAATCGAGGAAGTAGAATTCTCAATACACCTCAGAGCCTCGGATGTGTTATCTGAGACGAATACAAATTCATTGATCAAATCGACAATATTTTGTTCTTCGCCATTTGCTGTTTGTAGGTGGGAGAGCAAGCCTATTTCATCAATAACCGAACCGGGAGATAGGCGAAATCCTTTGCTATGACTACCCGCCAACATCGTCACCTGTTGTGCTGTATCGAAGTAATGAGAAACGAAATGCTGACTTAGGCCACTGCTTGTGGTCTTTAAAATCAGATCACGACAACCATCGGGTAAGATGATGGTGTGATCAGTTACTGATGAAAACGACTCCCAGATATCGACGACTACGTTGCTCACTTAAATCTATTATTTAGTATCCGAATAACTGGATCTTAGGCTGTTATTAACTCGAAGACCAGTCGCAAAAACGGGGTCATGGATTTTAGTGAACCGTGAATTACGTATTGGGGAACCTCGATCGATGACCTTTACTTTTTGGTTGGCTAGAAACATAGTCAGGGGGATCTTATTCTCGTTCTAATTTTATTTCCTACTGCTGCTGTCTAGTCCCACCACAGCGAAAAATTTGCTAAGGCTGTAACGGTTGAATTGATTAGTCAATTGGAAGCTAGGAGTGCCAGTTAATACCTGGACTCAATTAATCAATGTGTAAGATCAAGTCCCGGTTTTTACGGTTAGCTGGCGTAGACGATTTGCCTTTCGTTGCGAACAAAACCCACTAAGTTCACGTTGGTTTCTCGAGCCAGATCGATCGCTAAGGAGGTAGCAGCTGATATCGTTACCAAGGTGCCAATGCCCGATATCGCTACTTTAGCGACCAATTCATGGCTGGCTCGGCTCGACATAACAATAAAGTGATCGGCTTTTAACGACTCTATTTCGCTACCGATCAGCTTATCCAAGGCATTGTGTCGACCCACATCTTCGCGAAGTGCCAGCAATTCGCCAGATTTATTGAATAAGCCTGCGCAGTGTACGGCGCCGCATCGCTGTTGTAGCGTTTGGTTCTTTTTGAGTATGTGCACCGCCTGGTCGACAATTCTATGTGTTGGTAATGCGACCTTGCTGAGCGGATCAATTTTTGGCAACGCGGCGGCCAAATCAGTAATGCCACAAATACCGCAGCCTGATCGGCCACTCAGTTGGCGCCGTTTGCCTTTTAAGCGTTCGATTAACTTCGGTTTAATTTGAATGTTTATCGTGATTCCCTGAGTTGCTTGCCGAATGTCGATTGACCGAATGTCACCTGTTTGATCGATAATACGCTCAGTCAGACTAAAGCCAATTGCGAACTCATGCAGGTCGATAGGGCTTGCCATCATCACGGCGTGGCTTTCACCATTGTAGGTAAGCGCGACGGGCATTTCTTGAGCGATGTAATCTGTCTCGGTATGCTGTAGATTAGCCGAGTGTCTAAGCACGACCGAACGCTTCTCAATGCCCTCTTGAGTATCGATATCAAGAGAGCGGTCGAGGGTTGAGCGATCGCCCATTTTCCTAGGCGGGTTCTTCAGTTTCAAGTTCAGCAAGTTCGAGTTGTTTTTCGGTAAAGCTCTCAAACTGATCTTGCCAATCTGAATTCTTTTTCGATTGAATTACTTTGCTGATTTGTACCGCGGTCACTTTATACTCGGGGCAGTTAGTGGCCCAATCTGAGTTATCGGTGGTGATTACATTAGCGCCACTTTCCGGGTGGTGAAAGGTGGTGTATACAACGCTGGGTTGAACGCGTTCAGTAATTTTAGCGGTTAAATGTGTTTCGCCTGAACGACTCGCAATTTTGACGCGGTCCCCATTAACAATACCGCGGTCTGTTGCGTCACTCGGGTGAATCTCAAGCAGATCCTGATCGTGCCATGCATTGTTCTCGGTGCGCCGGGTTTGAGCGCCCACATTGTATTGCGACAAGATACGACCCGTTGTTAATAAAAGAGGGAAGCGACGCGTTACTTTTTCATCGGTTGGCACGTATTCAGTCAATTTGAATAAGCCTTTGCCACGAACAAATTCGTCCAAATGCATCGTGGGTGTGCCGTCTGGCGCATCGTCATTACATGGCCATTGAATTGAACCTTCTTGATCTAAGCGCTCGTACGTAACGTTCGTGAAAGTGGGCGTCAGGCTGGCAATTTCTTGCATGATTTCTTTGGGGTGAGTGTAGTTCATCTCGTATCCCATGGCGTTGCACAGCCCTTGTGTGACTTCCCAGTCTTCTTTGCCTGCCAACGGTTTCATAACGCGGCGAACCGGTGAAATACGACGTTCTGCATTGGTGAATGTGCCATTCTTTTCCAGAAAGCTCGCGCCTGGCAAAAACACGGTCGCAAATTTGGCGGTTTCGTTTAGGAATAAATCTTGCACAATCAAACATTCCAGATTGTTTAGCGCCTCCTCTACGTGATGCGTATTCGGATCGGATTGGGCGATGTCTTCGCCCTGAACATATAAACCCTTGTATTGGCCCGCGACTGCCGCGTCCAGCATATTGTTAATTCGAAAGCCAGGTTCGTTATCTAAACTCAAACCCCAGGCACTTTCAAAGGTGCCACGAACGTCGTCGTCGGCAACTGAACGATAGCCAGGCAGCTCGTGCGGGAATGAACCCATGTCGCATGAGCCTTGCACATTATTTTGTCCACGAAGCGGGTTAACGCCAACTCCACGGCGGCCAATATTGCCAGTGAGCATGGCGAGATTTGCGATACCCATTACCGTGGTTGAACCTTGGCTATGCTCGGTTACACCTAAGCCGTAATAGATCGCGCTATTGCCCCCCGTTGCATACAGGTGAGCGGCGGCTGTAATATCTGCGGCCGGTATGCCCGTAATTGCCTCATTATTCTCGGGAGAATGTTTTTCGTCACTGATGAATTCCATCCATTCTTTGAATGCATCGCTTTCGCAGCGAGCGGTGACAAAGTCTACATCAAACAATTTATCTCGAACGATCACGTGTGCCATGGTGTTGATGAAGGCAACGTTTGTTCCAGGTAATAGTTTTAGATGATGTTCAGCTTCAATATGTGGGCTTTTTACCAAGTCAATACGTCGAGGGTCTACGACAATGAGTTTTGCTCCTTCACGCAAACGCTTTTTTAAGCGAGAGCCGAACACAGGGTGAGCGTCAGTTGGATTGGCGCCCATCACCATAGCAACATCGCAGTCCTCAACGGAATCAAAATTTTGTGTGCCCGCCGACTCACCAAGCGTTTGCTTTAAGCCATAGCCTGTTGGTGAATGACAAACCCGGGCGCAGGTGTCAACATTATTATTACCAAAGCCTGCACGAACCATTTTTTGAACCAAGTACACTTCTTCATTCGTACAACGTGACGATGAAATCCCACCAATTGATTTACGTCCATATTTGGCTTGAATACCTTTAAGCTTGTCTGCGGCAAAGTTAAACGCTTCCTCCCATGAAACCGCTTGCCATTGGTCTTCCGTGGTATTGCGAATCATGGGCGTGGTGATGCGCTCTTTATGGGTAGCATAACCAAACGCAAAACGACCTTTTACACAAGAGTGGCCGCGATTGGCCTCACCGTTTTTGTACGGCGTCATACGAACAACTTGTTCGCCTTTCATTTCCGCTTTAAAAGCGCAACCAACACCGCAATACGCACATGTGGTTACTTTTGAGTGCTCAGGTTGCCCTGCTTCAATGATCGATTTTTCTGTGAGGGTAGCCGTTGGGCAAGCTTGTACACAGGCACCGCAACTGACGCATTCGGAATCGATAAAGTTTTGCGACTGGCTAGGGCTAACTTTCGATTCAAAACCTCTATTTTCTATGGTTAAAGCAAACGTACCTTGAGTTTCTTCGCAAGCACGAACACAGCGAGAGCAGCTTATGCATTTGCTTGGATCGAAGGTGAAATAAGGATTAGATTCGTCTTTAACTTCGTCTAAATGGTTTTCGCCTTCGTAACCGTAACGTACTTCTCGCAAGCCGACGGTACCGGCCATGTCTTGTAACTCGCAATCGCCATTAGCTGAACAGGTCAAGCAGTCTAGTGGGTGATCGGAAATGTAGAGTTCCATCACACCACGACGCAGATCAGCAAGCTCCGAATTTTGCGTGGTCACCACCATGCCTTCTTCGAATGGCGTGGTGCATGAGGCTGGTGAACCGCGACGACCTTCAATTTGCACTAAACATAAGCGACATGAGCCAAAAGCTTTTACGCTATCTGTGGCGCAGAGTTTTGGAATATTAATATCGGCAATCGCGGCGGCGCGCATTACCGATGTGCCCTTGGCTACGGTTACTTCAACACCATCGATAATCCCGGTAACGGTTTCTATATCGGCGTTATCGGCGTTATCGGCGATGTCGTTATAAGAGATAGGTGAGGGAGTCCCGTAATCTTTAGACGGGTCATTAGGGTGCTCTACTCGGATCATGATGAGGTACCTGTTTTCTTAATACTATCGATTGACACTTCTGAGACAGACGATTTGGCGGCAGAGTGAAAATCTTCATTAAAATGTTCTAGTGCACTTTTAACCGGGTAAGGAGTCATCCCTCCCATCGCACATAAGGAGCCGCCTTCCATGGTGTTGCACAAACTCTCAAGCAATGAAATATTTGCTTCGCGGTCTTGATTGGCGCGGATTTTATCGATGGTTTCAAAACCACGCGTTGCGCCAATGCGGCAGGGTGTGCATTTACCACAGGACTCCTCAGCGCAAAACTCCATTGAAAAACGGGCCTGTTCTGCCATGTCAACCGAGGTATCAAATGCCACAACACCACCATGACCTAATACACCCCCTATGCCGGCCAGCGCCTCATAGTCCATTTCAATGTCCCATTGAGATTCTGGTAAATAGGTTCCTAACGGGCCGCCACATTGAACGGCTCTTAATGGATTGCCACTGGCTGAGCCGCCGCCAAAGTCGTTAAGCAAACCGTTCAGAGAGATGCCAAAGGCGAGCTCTACCAAGCCACATTGCTTTAGATTGCCAGCGAGTTGAAACGGCATGGTGCCGCGTGATCGCCCCATGCCGAAACTGGCATAGGCCTCAGCTCCTTGCTCGAAAATGATTGAAATGGTCGACAGCGATAATACATTGTTTACCACGGTTGGCTTGCCGAACAAACCTTCTAACGCGGGCAAAGGAGGCTTGGCACGAACCACGCCACGTTTGCCCTCCAGGCTTTCAAGCAACGCCGTTTCTTCACCACAGATATACGATTTAGCGCCTAAGCGAACTTCTAGATCAAAGTGATGACCTGAACCTAATATATCTTCGCCAAGTAAATTTGCATTAACGGCGTATGCGATTGCTTCGTTAAGTCTGGCGTGTGAGTCTGGGTATTCCTCGCGCAAGTAGATATAACCTTTATCGGCGCCGACCGCTATGGCGGCGATGGTCATGCCTTCGATGAGTCCGTAAGGGTCGGCTTCCATTTGCAATCGATCTGCGTAGGTTCCGGAGTCCCCTTCATCGGCGTTACAAACGATGTACTTTTTATCGCCAGGTGCGTCGAGCACGGTTTGCCATTTAATACCCGTGGGAAAGGCAGCGCCACCGCGGCCTCGTAAACCTGACTGCTTAACCTCATCGACGCACTCCTGGCTAGTCATGCCAATCGCACGTTGCAATCCTTTATAGCCACCGTGTGCTTTGTAGTCATCCAGGCTGGTAGGGTCAATGATTCCTGCGCGTTTGAAGGTAAGGCGCTGTTGGTTTTTAAGAAATGGAATCTCCTCTGTAAGTCCCAGACTTAATGGGTGACTTTGCGAGCCGTTTAGCAGCCCTTGCTCGATCAGCGAATCGACATCTCCCGCCGAAACCGGGCCATACGCGACTCGGCCTTCATCGGTTTCAACTTCAACCATAGGTTCTAGCCAAAACAGTCCGCGAGAACCATTACGAATGAGCTCAACACCTTCCAGCGTTGCAATCTTGTCAGCCACCTGGTTCGCTCCAACAGAAATGGCCGATGAGTCTTGCGGTACAAATACTTTAGTCGTCATCAGTGCTGCTCCGCTTTCAAGCTGTCAATTAGGTCTGAAACGCTTTGTTCAGTCACTCGACCGTATAACTGTGAATCAATTTTTACTGCCGGTGAGCAGCCACAATTACCTAAGCAATAAACTGGCTCTAGTGTGATCTGACCATCCTCTGTTGTCTCGTCAAAATCAACGCCGAGCTTAGCTTTTACAGCGGCTTCGATGGCGCGTCCACCTTTGGCCTGGCACGACTCAGCACGGCAAACTTCGATAATGTGTTTGCCATTAGGAGTGGTTTTGAATGAATGATAAAAGGTAATGACGCCATGCACCTCTGCGCGAGATAGGTTTAACGCCTCAGCAATTTCGCTGACGTGCTCGCCGGGAATATGTCCAAGACTGTGCTGTATCTGATGCAGAATGGGTAATAGTGGGCCTTCGAGGTGTTTATGTTCCTCGATCGCACTCAAGACGGCTTGTTGTTTGGTGTTAGCAATCATGGGCTTTTATCCAGTATATTTGACTTATTTGTAGCCTTAATATGCAAAATATTGCATATTAATAAGACCTATACCGTTAAATTACCACGATAGCACATTGCTACAAATATGAAATTAAATGCAGATTAATAATTTAAGTATCGTCCCAAACTGGCGTTTCGAGGATATTAATGGTCGACGCTTGCACGTCGCTTTACTGCCGTTACTCAGCGCTGTTCAGATACGTAAAAAGCTTACAGCTGCGGCAAAAGATTGTGACTTATCGTATCGCCATGCCTGGAACATTCTGCAAGACGCAGAAGAGTTTTTTGGCAGCCCGGTTACGGTAAAAGAACGAGGGCGTGGCGCACGATTGACTGTGCTGGGTGAGGTTTTACTGCAGGCTAACCAGCGTATTGATGCGCGTTTACATACACAAATGGAAAGCTTGGCAATGGAGTTGAATGCAAAGGTGCATAAGGCGCTATCTGACCAGGTGAGTGTGATGACTATCTACGCCAGCCATGGTTACGCGGTGGCGCTGATCCCTAAGCACATGCCAGACTATCAAACCGAGTTGCATTATCACGGTTCGGAGGACGCCCTAAAGGCATTGCATTCGGGTGCGTGTAAAATTGCGGGATTTACCTTGCCATTACATCATCAAATAGCGGCCCAACAATTACGTTACCAACGTCTGTTGAATCCAAACGACGTGCGTATTCTGCGCTTTATTAAGCGAGACTTAGGTTTGATGGTTGCATCAGGAAACCCGTTTGGTATTCATTCGTTGAAAGATCTCGCTGAAAAACAGGTACGCTTGATAAATCGTCAACCGTATTCGGGTACCCGCGAACTATTAGAAGAGTTGCTGATTCAGGAGGGTATCTCGAGCCGCTCAATTCAATCGTTCGATCAACATGAGTATACGCATACGGCCGTCGCAGCTCAGGTTGCAACCGGTATGGCTGATGTTGGGTTTGGCATGGAAGCGGCCGCAGCCAGGTTCGACTTGGACTTTATTCCGCTAACCGAAGATGCGTACCTGTGGGCGATTAAAGCCGAGTCAGAAAGCGATCCCGAAGTGCTCAGTTTCATAGAGATGCTCAAGTCTGTCGGCTATCAGGAGGAGGTCAACGCGCTGCCTGGCTATCGATGCGATCAGTCGGGCGAGAAGGTTGAACTGGCTAAGCTCATTAGTTGAGTCGAATAATCTCTCTAATCCGCCGACATCCTATGCGCTGACTACATCTTAGATAGTCTAAGGTGTTCTCAACCCGTTCTAAATCAATCGCTTTCTTTTTTTGACAATATCAGAATCAACAAACAACTGAGCCAAACACCACAAGCCATAAAAAATAGGATGCCGCCGTCAGTTTCGCCAGCCGCATTAATCACGCGATTCACACCCAGTGGTGTGGCTAAGTGAAAAAATATGGCCCCGGATATCACGCCTAAGCCCAATAATGCGCCCAGTTTTCGGGTTGCTGGTATGATTAACAAGGCACTCGCAATCAACTCGACACCGCCAATAACATAACCGCCGAGTGACTCAAAGCTTGGAGCAATAAAGCCTAAGCCGACACCGCTCATCCATTGGGCGATAGTCGAGAAGATAATATCGGTTTCTTCCGAGCCAGCGAATTTGAAAAACAGAGATTGAACAAAAACGAAAACAACGTATGCGATTAACGCGTAGATAAACCCTTTTTTAGCAGTCATGCGACTCCCCGTATTTATGTTTCAGTATGACTAGATAATAAGGGAATTCGCATGTTTTATGTTGAAAATTGAGCGATTACACTTTTACTGAATTTTCGTCACCCCAATCGGCACTTTCAATCGCTACGAAGTAGCTCGGGTCTTCGACAACGTTGACCTCAACCATATCACCTGCTTTTTTCAATAAAACCTTACATTCAGGGCTCAAATGAATCAGATGCAGTGTGCGATTGTGTTTCTTGTAGCGCATTGCCAATGCATCAATCGCTTCAATTCCTGAATGGTCAGCTACTCTTGAATCGGCGAAATCGATAATCACGTCTTTATTGTCGTCGGCAGGCGTAAAGTTTTCTGCAAACGAGGCTGTTGAACCGAAAAATAGTGGACCATGTACGGTGTAGTAATGCGAGCCATATCGGTTTTCACGTTTTTCCACCGTGACTTGCTTAGCATGATTCCAAGCAAACACTAAGGCCGAGATAATTACCCCAACGATCACCGCGATCGCTAAATCAGTAAAAACCGTTACGGCCGAAACCGTGATCAATACGAATGCATCTTGTTTTGGTACTCGACGAATAATGCGAAAACTACTCCATTCAAAAGTGCCAATTACCACAATGAACATGACTCCGATCAAGGCGGCAATTGGAATTTGTTCGATCAACGACGATGCAAACAGGATAAATATAAGCAACGCTAATGCCGCTGTGATGCCCGACAGCCTGCCTCGGCCTCCTGAGTTTACATTAATCATGCTCTGACCGATCATCGCGCATCCGCCCATTCCGCCAAAAAGACCAGTCGCCGTGTTCGCCAAGCCTTGACCGAAGCACTCTCTATTGCCGTTACCGCGCGTTTCGGTGATTTCATCGATCAGGCGCAATGTTAGCAGCGACTCGATCAGGCCAATCGCCGCTAAGATGAGGGCATATGGAAAAATGATGAACAGTGTCTCGAGGGTAAACGGTACCGAAGGAATACTGAAATTTGGCAAGCCACCTGCAATAGAGGCGACGTCACCTACAACCTTGGTGTCGATCTGTAAACCGAATACCGCTAATGAAACGATTACAATCGCAACCAAAGAAGAAGGCACAGCTTTGGTCAACAACGGCAGAAATTTGATAATGACCATGGTCATAGCAACCAAACCAAGCATGATGGTAAGTTGGTCAGCACTAAGCCAGGCGACATCTAATATACTGCCTTCAAGAAAGGTGCCAGCTGCCCAACCTGGTTGGCCTGGTTCACCGAATTGCCCTAGCTGAGCCAAGAAAATCACGATGGCAAGACCATTTACAAATCCAAGCATAACAGGATGTGGTACCAGACGAATAAAACGTGCGATACGCAATGCGCCAGCGATGATTTGCAATAAACCCATAAGTACCACCGTGGCAAACAAATACTGCACGCCATGATCTGCGACAAGAGCCACCATCACCACCGCTAAGGCTCCTGTCGCGCCTGAAATCATACCAGGGCGACCACCCATGACAGCGGTAATCAAGCCGACCATAAAGGCAGCATAGAGGCCGACTAAAGGTTCCACACCTGCTATTAACGCGAACGCAACCGCTTCTGGCACTAAAGCAAGGGCAACGGTAAGGCCAGATAGCACATCGTTTTTAACAGTACTGCGACGTGAGGCTGAATTCTCAAACATGGGTGACTCGGTATATTAATTTATGAATAGGGTGAGTAAACAAATACTTCTTGACCCTGGGCGCGCGAATTCTATGAGTGTGAAGCATTTAACACAAGCGTAAGCGTGTTAAATAGTGTTGTTTGTGAGTGAATAATCGAATTCTACCCTTTGAGGGCCGGTGCGGATCTTTGTATGACCTTCAAAACCCAACAAAAACAAGCGATTAAGCGTTATATTTGCCCGCAGACCCTCTCTTTGAACCTAATCCGCTGGTTCAAAACCGTTAAACCGACAGATTTTCACCGAATTTGTGTCAAAAACCTTTCATTTACCTTGGTTAAGGGCTAAAATCGCGCGCCTCGTGAGGGTGAACCCCTACATGTTGTATATACTCGATCAAAGGCACAGTACTATGAGCCTTAATGAGTCTTAGAAGTAGTTAAACAAAAGCTGACCTTAATTGAGCAGCGAACACATTAAAAACAGAGTACACATATTATGGTAACAATTCGTTTAGCCCGTGGTGGCGCGAAAAAACGTCCTTTCTACGGCATTATGGTTGCGGATTCTCGTCGCGCTCCACGTGGTCGTTTCATCGAGCGTGTTGGTTTCTTTAACCCACGTGCTGTTGGTGGTGAAGAGCGTCTACGCATTGACACAGATCGTGTCGAATATTGGATCAGCAAGGGTGCACAGCCTTCAGATCGCGTTGCTAGCCTTTTAAAGCAATTTGCCAAAGGCCCTGAAGCCCTGGAGGCTGAAAAAGCCAAATTAGTGGCCGCAGCAGATGCTAAGAAAGCAGCGGCAGACAAAGCCGAAGCTGACGCGGTTAAAGCGAAAGAAGCGGCAGAAGCCGAAGCAAAGAAAGCAGCTGAAGCAGAAGCGGCGGAAGCGGCAGAAGCAGCCGCTGAACAAGCACCGGCTGAAGAAGCTCCAGCCGCTGAAGCTGAAGAAAAAGCGGCTGAGTAATCTTCCTCGCCTTATCGCAATATTAAAATAAGGTGTACGTAGAGCTCGGCAAACTTGTCGGTGTTTGGGGTGTTAAAGGTTGGGTTAAACTCCATTCTTATACACGTAACCGCGCCGACATTCGCCAGTATAAAACTTGGTACTTACAAAAGCCTCGTTCCATGTCTGAACCGGTACCAGTGCAGGTATTGAATTGTCGAGAACAAGGTCAAGGCATTGTCGCTCAATTGGACGGTGTTAATGACAGAGATCAAGCCATGTCCATGAGTGGTCAGGTGATATTTGTTAAGCAAAGTGATTTGCCAAAACTGCCCGAGGGTGAGTTTTATTGGCAACAGTTGATTGGCCTAATGGTAAAGAACGAAACCTTGACCATTGGTCAAGTGCAATCGATTCTTGAGACCGGTGCTAATGACGTATTGGTTTGCAAAAATGTGCAAGAGGGTAAAGCCGATGTGCTTATCCCTTATATCGAAGAAACGGTATTAGCCGTAGATGTGGATGCGGGAACCATGTTAGTAGACTGGGACCCAGCGTTTCTTTTAGAAGACTAAATAGAAGGCTTAAAGAAACGTAATTTAGAAGTATTAATGTTGAAAAAGGTCGAACCGGGAAAATGGATCTACATGTTATTTCAATTTTTCCAGAGATGTTCAGTGTAATGACTGAACATGGTGTGATAGGTCGAGCGGTAAAGCAAAATGTGTTATCGCTGACACTACACAACCCGAGGGATTACGCCAACGACAAGCATAATACCGTCGATGGCAGGCCCTATGGGGGTGGCCCTGGCATGGTAATGATGCCCGAGCCAATGGCCAAGGTTATTCAGGCTGCAAAGTCTCAAGCTAAACCGGGCGCGAAAGTTGTTTATTTAAGCCCGCAAGGTAAACGCTTTGATCATGCCGCGGCTAAAGATTTTGCTGAACGAGAGTCAGTGGTGTTTTTAGCAGGGCGATACGAAGGCATTGATGAACGTGTACTCGAACATCATGTTGATGAAGAATGGTCGATTGGTGACTTTGTGTTATCAGGCGGCGAGTTACCAGCGATGGTGATGATCGATGCAATAGCACGATTATTGCCCGATAGCTTGGGTAACAGCGAGTCAGCTGAGCAAGATTCGTTTGCGCAAGGCATGTTAGATTGCCCGCACTATGCGCGACCTGAGATATATGAAGGTCAAAAAGTGCCTGATGTGTTGCTTAGCGGTGACCATAAAGCCATTGCGAAGTGGCGTGAACAACAAGCCCTGATACGCACCTCGGAGCGTCGTCCGGACTTGTTAGAAAAGATTGAACTAACTGAGCAGCAGCAAGCTTTGTTAGATGAATATAGTAAGAATTAACAGATTGAATTTGATAGACGATACTTCCTTCAAGCAATAACGCGTTGAATAGTAGAGTTGGAGATTAAAATGACTAACATTATTGATGAGATTAACAACGAACAGTTAAACGCCAATATCCCTGATTTTGGCCCAGGCGACACCGTTGTTGTGCAAGTAAAAATTAAGGAAGGCTCGCGTGAGCGTCTTCAAGCTTACGAAGGCGTCGTAATTGCTAAGCGTAATCGTGGCCTACATTCGGCTTTCACAGTCCGAAAAATTTCATACGGTGAAGGTGTAGAGCGTGTATTCCAGACTCACAGTCCACTTATTGATTCTGTGACGGTAAAACGTCGTGGTGCGGTTCGACGTGCTAAGTTGTACTACTTACGCGAGTTAACCGGCCGTAAAGCACGTATCAAAGAAAAGCTTTCATAAGCTGATACAAGCCAAAGAATTAGGAGCCCCTGAGCAGAAATGCCAGGGGCTTTTATGTACATGGATGTACGGTATATCGAAATTGCAGGAGCAAATTTCGAAAAATACATGGATGTACGGTATATCGAAATTGCAGGAGCAAATTTCGAAAAATACAAGGACGTGCAATTGGCTGAAAAACCAATCAATTCATTGTGATGAATCTTTAAAACCATGCAATGATTAAGCCCGCTATTGGAATCACGATTCAGAAAGGAAAATAAGCAAATTAAAATACACTGAATCGTATACGGAGAAATTTTATGATTATCAGCAGACCTCTGCGCTCACTCCCATTGATTGTGCTGTTACTAATCTATCAACAAACACAGGCAAGTAATTGGTCTGAAGTTGAAGAAAAAATAGTGGCTCTAAATAACGCAGAGTCGATCGCAAACAAACCTGGTTTTATCATATCCATTTCCAGGGGCAGTGAGGCCTTACTAACGATTAGCTCAGGTGCGGCCGACATTGAACATCAGCGGTTAATTAATCGAAACACTGTTTTTCACATAGCTTCTCTATCAAAACAAATCACGGGAGCAGCACTTGCTAAGGCGATAGTAAACAACAAAGTATCTCTCGATGATACGGTTGCCGACTGGCTTCCTGACGCGAAAAAATACGGTCCTGACCTAAAGGTTAAACATTTAGTCTATATGACCAGCGGTCTTACTGAGTACACTGAAGTTCCCAGGGCTGACCAAAAACCTTGGGCAACGTTTCATTACTTTTCGATTGAGGACGCGGTTCGTTCAAGCTTATCCGCAAGTGAGCTACTATTTGAACCAGGGGCGCAATGGCAGTACTCCAATATTAACTATATGCTGATCGCACTGATTGTTGCTAAAGCCTACAAACAACCATTTAGCACAGTCGTAAAAGAGCAGATTTTCGAGCCACTTGGAATGAATAGCACAATAGTCAATGACGACATCACACAAATTATTCCTAATCGCGCGAATGCCTATCTCGAACGCTCTGAGCGCGTACTGAGTGAGCTGAATAGAGGCGCTAAAATTTACGCTGGTAATAGCGCAGGTCTGGTGATGATTAGACGTAATTCACCTCATTACGGCGGCAGTGGTGTAATGACGTCGATCGATGACTGGTCGAAATGGCAAGCAGAGATGCTTAGCCAAGAAAAATTCGGACAGCAATTTTGGCAGATTATGCTCAGTACTATGAAATTCAAACACAACAAAGTTAATGATGCCTTTGGTTTAGTACACCGTCATTATAAAGGTCAGTCGGCGTTGTGGTATGACGGCGGTGATATCGATAGCTCAGCGTACTCGATCTCATTCTCGAATCTTAATTTGAGCATTAGCTGCTTTAGCAACAACCCAATGGACAGTTGCCGAGTCAGGGTTGAAAAAATTATCGACCTATTACAGAACAACAATTGGCAATCGCTGAAATAGGATGCAGGGTAATTTTTCTTACAAGTGTAAGAAACTGTAATATGCTATTTAGACCATGGGCAGTATTGTCATTATTTGAGCTCGCAAAATTGCTTGGCTCGAATTATGAGCAACTTACTAACGCCTTTATTAACGATAATAAAACACTGCAAGGTGAACTAGGCTAATCAAAAGGGGACACATCATGAGAAATCTATTTACATCGACAATTGGTCGGCACAACACTCAACCGCTATGCGCGACCTTGGGCCTAATATTGTTTGTGAGCTTCAGTTCGCAGAATACAATTGCAGCAGAAGTACCCGCTAAACAATTGGAAGAGCAAGCAAAAGAAGCCGACTCTATGGCGCCGTACTCCGCACACGTAGCATTTGCGGGAGGTGGTTGGCGGGCGCACACAGGTCATTCGGCTTGGACTATGTCGTTGTTAGAAAGCGGCGATAAATCCATGGAAGACGCTTTTAAAAACATCAAGACGGTTTCATCAAATTCAGGTGGTAGCTGGTTCAGTACTATGCTGACCTTCTCAGGTGATTTTGTAAATGCGATAGAATCAACCAATGCCTTGCAGACCTGGTCAAATAGCGGACCCGCTGCGACTGGTTGGTTGGGTCAACAGCAGTATCTATTTGATCAGGCGCCCTGTCACTTAGTCAGTGGTGATGCCTTTCTCGCTTGTGTTTTTAGCCATTACACAGGCAGTTTAAAGGACGCAACTTATTGGGAGGACGTGGTTACAGACATCGTGTTCCATCACAATAAAGTCAGTGAGACCTTAAGCGGTAAGCGTCAAGCTTGGGCGAAAGACAAACCATTATTGTTGGCCGCAACACTGTTAACTAATGAAGCGGTATTGGGCGAAGTCGGTAATGAAAAACAATACTATCAAGCATGCCTATCCCCTTCGACACCAATGCTTAAGGGTCACAAGGGGGGAGTATGCCAAGGCAGTACCGCCACCAAAACAGATGTCACACCGGTCACCTTCTCGAGTGTGCCGAGCAGTTCAGGTACGATAGCGCCCCCTTTTCTCTCAGCCACTCAGGCAGGTTCAGCTAATTCCTATTTCAATTTCGGTTATACCGAAAACTCGTATACGCCCGAAAAACCATTTCCCTCTACCATCAGCAACCCAATAAATACCGAGGCGGTACCGGTAATGATTGCGGCCTCTGCTTCTAGTGCAGCGGCGGGTTTTGCGGCGAGTAGAGCCGTTTCAGGTAGCTGGGTTGCCTCTTATCTGGCTTCAGACGAAGCGCTTAACTTTCAGTTGAATGGCGGCATTAAATACGTCAAAGCCAACGGAATGAAAGCGAAAGATTTAGCTGCCTCTCAGATTGTTCAGATTGCCGACGGTGGAGCCGTCGATAATTCTGCGGTCGCGCAACTCGTCAGTTTCTTGCAACAGAACAATCAAGACACTGATTTCAATATTGTTGCCTTCGACAACGTACAACAATTACACAATCCTGGGGGTAAGGCCCCCAATGTGGGTATAGATATTGCGAACCTATTCGGCGAGGGTTTGTGGAACAGCGATCAAATATGTTCTGGCGCAAATGGCAAGGGTTATTGCGTTACGGTTCCTGATTTGAAAATTTTTGATCCAAGCGCGCTCACAAATAGCAAGTTAACAACTTGGAACGCCAAAGCTAAAAGCAATAACCCTGCAAAGGATATGGTGCATGAGCTGATTTACACCAAATACAGAGTGACCACGGTTGATAACCCCGTTTTTGGAATAAAAGGTGGAACAACAGGCACGTTGCACGCGTTCACCGCCGCTTGGTCCGATGCCGATACCGCGCCACAAGATAAGGAAGTAGATGGAGACTTCAAAGCCTACGGTAAAATGCTTAATTTTATAAATGTAGGTTTGAAACAAGCTGATGCTAATGGCAACACCGGTTTGAAATATCTAAAAGAGGCATTTGGACTTTAATCTGTTTAGCCGATGCTGTTATTGTTAGAGGGATATTTATCCTCAGACTTAGTTCAAGGTCCTGACACTTTTTATCCCTAACATTAATAGAGGAAGTATGCCGTCATTTGAAGTTCTGCTCGCGTTTACAGTTGCCGCGCTGATTATGAATATCTCGCCCGGCCCTTCAAACCTGTACGTAATGGCTAGGGCGATTGCTCAGGGTATGGAAGGTGGAATAGTTGCTGCTATGGGCTTAGCGGTGGGAAGCATGGTGCACGTGGCCGCGACTGTGCTAGGTCTATCCGCGGTGTTTACTCATTCACCGACATTTTACACTGCCATAAAATTAATGGGTGCAGCCTATCTTATTTTTTTAGGTATTAACTATTGGAGATCAAAACCTAAAGACAAAAGTGAATCTCTTAATAAAACGAAACAAAAACCTTTGATTGTTGTCTTTAAAGAAAGCGTCATAGTCGAAGTAACCAACCCTAAAACAGCGTTATTCTTCTTGGCGCTACTACCACAATTCGTTGTGCCGGAGTCTGGGCCAGTCGCTCAACAATTGCTTGTATTTGGTCTTATCGTAACCGCATCAGCATTGCCCTGTGATGTGCTCGTCGCTGTATCATCGAGTAAAGTTGCTGATTGGTTGATTAACAATGAGCGGGCTCAACAAATTCAAGAGCGCGTTTCAGGTTCAATCTTGCTCGGGATGGGGGCATATATTGTTGTGGAAGAGGCAGGCAATTAAGTGGTGATCTAACTGAATTGACCTGCATTCGTCGCGGTTTGGATGTTCGGTCTTTTCATCGTTAGATCTCAAGTGTTTACATTTTCCTCAACATGCACCAAAAATATGTTGAGTAACAAGCCTTAGGTTCGAGTATACCCATCGTTTTTGGGTATTCTGCAATGGGATGTCGAGAGGATGGAAGCGACTATCTGGTACCACGCAGATCGTTTCACACACTTATACCTTGCATCATCAATTCGGGTAATTGCAAATGTATTAGCCGTTTTACCGCTCGATATCGAGACCGTATTTGGGCAGTGGCATCGTTAATGCCGTGCCCAATTGAGCACGGCATTAATAGGAGAGTTACTTTTTCAAAACTTACTCTTGGCATCGATATACGTTTCCACTTAAGGTTACGCTGGTTTGGTCCGAACTGCCATGATCATCAATTAGGATACCGCTTTGACCAGCCCGCTGAGTTAGTAAATAGACAACATTGCCACCCATGGCATGCGCTTGATTTTTAAGATCATGTCGAGCGCCGGTTTCCAGGTTTCTGGTTGAGGTGAAGAGATCTTCCTGATTGCCCGTGATATCACCCAAAAACTGACATTTATCAGAGTTTGGTTCTACGTGTGTGAGCCTCACCAGAACCGCCTCCTGATTCAACTTGGTCGCTGCGCACCCTGATAAAACGCTTAATACTAAGATGATAATTATATTTTTCATTTTAAATACCTAATAATAAAGTTGTGACTTTTTTGGTTAGAAGTTGTGATCAATATCGATCGATGATTAAAGTAGTAGGCGATATTTTTGCCTGATTTAGTCGTTCACATTGAGGCCCCGCGTAATGTTGTTCGCAAGACAAAACTAAAAGAATAAGGTGTAGATAAGAACGAGATATAAACCGTATTTCAAACCTTGATAAACAGGCTTATTCCAGCGTTTTATCTTTCTTGAGATGATGCGAATAGAGTAGAGACTACTGAATGCTTTGTTGATTAAACCAACCGGATCGCGTTCGTCATTGCAGGTAGCGCTGGCCCTCATAACGGTAGCGCTGATGAATGTATTAAAATGCGTTAAGAGGCGTGACCTTAACGGTCGGGCAACATCGCAAAATAAAATAATACGATGATCGTCAGTATTGTTGTGTGCTTCATGGATATAGGTCTCATCAAAGAGAACATCCTGGCCGTCATACCAAGCGTGTCTCTCGCCATCTACTAGAATAAAACACTGGTCACTATTGGGAGTTGATAAGCCCAAATGGTAGCGCAGAGATCCCGCAAACGGGTCTCGGTGAGGTGCTAATTCCGCACCTGGAGGTAAGCTAGCAAACATTGCCGCTCTTACCGTCGGTGTTTGTTCCAACAACTCAATAGTTTTTGGACATTGTTCGAGAGCTGAATTCAACGGCTCGCCGTACCACTTAAGATAATATCGCTTCCATCCTTTCTTAAAGAATGAATTGAAGCCGATATCGTTCAAACTCCCCGCGGCTTTAATGTCACCTTGTTCAGCTAGATTTAAAGCTTCATCGCGAATTTCTTCCCAATTTTCACGCAGTAGATTAAGCCCTGATATCGGTTCGTCATCTAGAATCGGTGTGTTCGGGATGCTGGAAAGTAAATTGATTAGCAGATTGTAAGGCGCGAGATAGTTGGTGTGTGTTAAAAATTGTCGAGCAGCGCTAAATCTGACTCGGCCTCTATAGTGCATATGCATTATTGAAATAATGTAGACGCACAGAATGATCAGTCCGAAACTCATTTTATGTAACCTCTAAACGATCGTAGTTTTGTAAACGCAGCTTATGTTCGCGCCAGATTTGGCTTTGAATCTCGCTGGTGGAACATTAATCTTGAGCGGTGTGGTGGCCAAACAATTAGTCGCTTTTACGCTTTCCGAAGGCACTGTCAATGGGCCGATTGTGACCAATAGAGTTATTGAACGTTGCATAAATTTTATTAGTTGAACCCTTGATTCAGTGTTACTGAATCACAAAGCGTGAATTGATAGATACGGTGTTTTTGCAATGCTGAGCAGTATAAAAAATCTGAACTCGCTGTCTGTGTCATCTATGAGTCTGATTGCGTCTGGAGATATCCTTATGTGACGGCAACTCGCAGAATGTGCCGACGAGGTCACAAACCGTCTCAATAGCGCAACAGACAATGAAACTGAAAGAGCCTATACTTATCCAAAACAAAGCCATAATTTGACGAGTGAATCAAATGGGCAACTGCTTGCAAGATAACGACGATCATCGTAAATCCCCGAATATCCTTAGATGCGATCCCACACACTTGGTATAAACGCTCAGTTTTAGGCTACTATCAAAATTGAAATAGAAACCGTCGGTTTGCATATCTATGACTAAACAAATACTACTTGTAGAGGACGATGAAGAACTCGCTTCATTGGTGCGCGACTACCTGATTAATAACGGCTATCACGTTGGTGTAGTTACCAACGGAAACGCCGCAGTGGCTCGTATTGAACAATCGCCGCCTGATCTTGTAATTTTAGATGTCATGTTGCCTGGTAAAACGGGCATGGATGTGTGTCGTGAGGTGCGCCCGTTCTATCATGGCCCGATTCTTATGTTGACGGCGCTCGATGATGACATGGATCAAATGCTGGGGCTTGAGCTGGGCGCCGATGATTACATCATTAAGCCGGTAAAGCCGCGTTTGTTATTGACTCGAATTAGAACATTATTACGCCGCACTGTGAGAGTTGAAGCACGTGGTGACAATGCATTGATTGAAGTAGGCGCGCTGGTGATTGATGAGGCAAATCGGCATGTGACGGTGGAAGGGCGCACAATTGATTTAACCTCAACCGAGTATGAGCTATTGCGATTCTTGGCTCAGGAAATAGGTCAGGTAGTTGATCGGAATATGATCGTGCAAGAGCTACGCGGATTTGAGTACGATGGTCTTGATCGATCGATTGATCGCCGCATCTCGCGCTTGAGAAAAAAACTGTCTGGCAATACAAGTTTAGAGCTAATCAAGACGGTACGAGGCAAAGGCTACCAATTGTGTGCTGGGGTGAGGTAATCCGAGTCGGGAACCAATCAGTATGATAAAAACCTTGCTCAAAATAAGCGCGCTTGCGATCTTGCCTTTGATTTACCTCACCACGGCGAAAAGCTTCAATCCACTGCTGTTGATACAAGAAAAATCGACTGAGAGTGTCTTTGGTAGCGTCTATATGGGGCCGTTTAAGGAAGTGGAGGCTGAGCTTCTAAAAGTTGATAAACAATCCCGCCAAGCTAAATTCACGGAAATAGCCAGTCACTTTGAGAACGAGCTGAGGTTATCCACGATTGACGAGCTCGTCGAAAGTGCGAGCAAGCAATCGCGTTTGCGTTCGGGTGAGCTGGTTGCGCTGAGCGACGAAAACGAGTCAATTGCCTACGCAATCTCAGGCACTGATTTAGCGATCGCTATTTCCACGTTAGAGAGTGATGCGCAAGAGCTAGTGCGTATGGCGAGCGGCCCCGTGTATCTGTTTCGACTTGCATTGTCAGAAATACCGAACGGTGAGTTGCAAAGTAGTACTCAAGCATTACAGGCTCGTTTTGGGTGGGTAGTAAACTATCTGCCGCCCAAGGAATTAGTGGAGTTAACGTCGAATAATCACGTGGTTTCGGTTTGGTGATATTCAGTGGATTGAAGACATTGCTGACGAGCCTTTGCTAATTTTCCCGGTGTCTTCTGGTGCAGCGATTTCGGCTAGACCAACGATTAACGGTTCGCTGGAACTGGCGTCACTTTTTAGTGTGATCATCGTATTCTTAATGTGCGTTTCTTTAGGCGTGTTAATTTGGGTGTGGCCGCTTTGGAACGACCATAAACGCCTAAACGTTGCCGCTCGTGAATTTGGTAATGGCCATCTCGAGTCTAGAGCGCCCGTTCGTTCAGGGAGTTTTTCGGCAGAACTGGGTAGTTCGTTTAATCGTATGGCCGACAATATCCAACGCCTTATTGGTACCAATCAGAACCTCACCAATGCCATAGCACACGATTTACGAACACCTCTGGCTCGGCTGCGATTCGCCAATATAATGTTAGAAACAGGGCAGTGTACCGCAGAAGAAACCCAACGATATCAAGGCGCTATTAATTCCAGCATCGATGCATTGGATTACTTAATTGACCAATCGCTTGTTTATTCGCGCTATAACCGTTCAACCAACATAAACCAGTTTAGAGAATGCAAATTTTCGCAAGAGGTTATTGAAGAGGTTGAGCAGTATGACTTTGAAAACGATGACATTGTGTTTGAAGCGAATATTGATTCGCAACTGATCAATTCGTGTCAGTACGTAGATGCACGTGCATTACGCCGCGCCTTAACTAATTTACTGAACAATGCGGCTAAATACGCCAATTCTTATGTGTTGGTCAGTTACTTTCAAACAGGAAATATTTTAGCAGTTAAGGTTGAAGATGATGGTATTGGGATTGCTGAAAAGGATTATTCGGAGATCTTTGAGCCGTATAGTCAACTGGGTAACGCTGAACGAAGTAAAGCTAACGGCGTTGGTTTAGGCTTAGCGATCGTAAGGCAGATTGCGATCTGGCATCATGGTGACATAGTGATCGAGAAATCACCTTTAGGTGGTGCCTCGTTCACCTTAAGTTGGCCGCAGAAAGTTGTCAGTTAGCGGAGCCTTCTTCGGTCGAAAAGCGGGCAATAATTCGAGCCCCGGCAAACGTTTTAACAACCTCAGAATGATCTGAAATAAGTGTGTTCGAGACACTTTGCCGCGAGACAATGGCTAAATTCAATCGATTAAATAGCTGATCAATACTCAAGCCCCTACTAACTCAGAATTTATAGATCTATCTCAATTTTGATCGCCCTGTTGAAGCGATGCGCGGTAAGTCATCGTCGATATGAAGCCATGTTAACCGGCTTGACTCATGTGTATGCATTCTTGCGGTAAGATCGTTACATTGATCAAAAATTGATACCCCGATATAAATTTGCCCAGGAAGGTAATCATAACGGCCCGTAAGTGGCGTACCGCAGGACGTACAGAATGTTCGTGTTACACCAGGGTTAGCATTAACTTGACGCCCTTCATCGGGGAATAAGGTCACTGCTTTTTCATCGAACGCCGCGAATGCGGCAACAGGCGCGCTGGTCCAACGTCGACAATCCGAACAGTGACAATACGCAACTGTTTGTGGCATTTGTGTCGTACTGACGGTCGTCTTACCGCAATAACAGCGGCCTGTGAGCACTTCAGTCGTATTCGCTTTAGAAGTCATAACAATTACAATCTTGGGCTATTTTGATCCATGATATCAGCTTGAACCCATGTGGTTTTCAGGCATGAATATCGTTCAAACAAATGTTAATTTGAGTGTTAGTGGCATGTCTAGTTTGCATTGAGCGAGGCTGCACTTGTATTTGCAGGTTCAATAGAATCCAATATTTTAAGATGCCGTTGAGCACGCTCGCGATACAATCGCTTAATTCTATGT